>NZ_JBHSPR010000008.1:109695-273361 GCF_042658085.1 Plantactinospora solaniradicis
CGGCGGAGCGCGCGGCGGTCAGTAACGCCGCAGCACCCGCTTGTCCGCGTCCAGGTCGTGGTCCAACTTGATCACGATGAACTCGTTGTTGTCGGACTGCCCCGGGGTCCGGCCGGCCGACGACGGGAAGTTGTTGTCGTTGAGCACGGCCAGGGTGCGGTCGTCGAGGATGACAACGTCCTCGATCGTCTGGAACGGGAAGGTGAACCGGGGACCGAAGCCGCCCACCCGCTTCGGGTTGGCGATGTCCATCAGGTCGGCGACCAGCGTCTTGTCGAGCTGGCCGTCCCGGTTCCGGTCCCGCCGGTCGGCGAGGTAGATCTTCTTCGTCTTCGCCGTCGCGCCCTCGCCGTTGTCCCGCTCGATGACCAGGAAACGGTCCTTGTCGACCGCGATCGCGTCGCCGATCGCGTTCGCCGGGGCGTCGAGCAGGTACGTCCAGCGCCGACCGGTGTACGCGTTCGCGGCGATGTCGAACTCGTTGAACCGCAGCGCGCCGGCCGGGTCACCGGCGACCGTCCCCTCCAGCAGCGGGTAGAGCGTGCGGCCGTCGGGGGACTGCGCCATGCCCTCGAAACCCTTGCTGCTGTTCAGGTTGGCCGGGGTGTCGCCCCGCCCCGGGTTCTCCGGTGCGAAGACCCCGGGCAGCGGTACCGGTGCCTGCAACAGCCGACCGGCCCGGTCGAAGTGCAGCAGGAACGGGCCGAACTCGTCACCGATCCAGTAGGTCCCGTCGGCGGTCCGGGTGATCGACTCGACGTCGAAGTCGGCGCCGGTCAGCACCCGGTCCGGGCGGGTGAGCGGGAACGGCACCTTGCCGTCCGGGTCGGTGAGGTTGATCCCGCCGAGCAGGTCCACGGTGCCGGGGCCGAAGTTCGGTCCGACCCGCTGGATCCGGAGCAGGAAGTCGGCGCTGTTGGCCTTGTTACCGAAACCGTTGTCGGACAGCACGTCGAAGGTGCCGTCGCTGTTGCGCAGCACGCCGCTGAAGCCCTGGACGGGCTGGTCGGCGAAGGGCGGAGTGATCCCGTTGACCGGCGCCGTACCCAGCAGGGAACCGGCCGGCTCGCTGCCCGGGACGTACGTCCGCGCGGGCAGCGCGGCGAACTTCAGCAACTCGGCGCGGTCCCAGGTGCCCCGGTCGGCGGCGGACGCCACCCCCGGCATGGTCATCGCCAGGGCCGCCACCGCGACCCCCACGCCGACCCGCTTGATTACTCCCATCGGTCCTCATTTCTTAGCCGTGACTCGGTGGGAGGCTAGGGGCGGCCGGTGAACTGGGTCTGTCCACGAGGCAGTGATCGTCGGAACCTTCCGGCCGGCCCGCCAGGTCGGCGCGCGGGGCCAGGGGCGAATCAGCGGAGAATCTCCCACAGGAACAGCGAGTTGCCGACCGCGCCGGCCAGGATCGTGCCGTCCGGGTTGAACGCCACGCCGGCGACCTCCGAGGTCCCGTCGGTGAGCGGCGTACCGATCATCTCGCGGCTGGCCATGTCCCACAGCCGGACGTGCCGTCCACCGGTGGCCAGGACCGAGCCGTCCGGGCTGAACGCGACGGATTCGGCCGGAAGCAGCAGGTCGATCGGCTCGCCGACCTGTTGCCGGCTCGCCAGGTCCCACACCCGCACGGTGGCGTCCCTGCCGTTGCTGGCCAGAAAGCGTCCGTCCGGGCTGAACTTCACGTCGTTGACGGTCTCGTCGTGGGCGCTCAGCGACGCGCCGAGCTGTCGGCGGGTGCGCAGGTCCCACAGCCGCACCGTCCGGTCGGCACTTCCCGAGGCCACGACATTCCCGTCGTGGGGGTGGAACGCCATCGCGTACACGTTGTCGGTGTGGCCGAGAAGCGGGGCACCGAGCGCCTGCCGCCGGAGCACGTCCCACAGCCGGATGGTGTGGTCACCGCTGGAACTGGCCAGGGTCCGCCCGTCCGGACTGAAGTCCACGACGTAGTTCACCGAGGTGTGCCCGATCATCGGATAACCGAGTCGACCCCGGGTGACCACGTCCCACAGCCCGATCCCGAAGTTGTTGCCGCAGGCGGCGAGGACGCTGCCGTCCGGGCTGAACCGGACCCCCCGGACGTAGTCGGGGACGGCGTCGTCGGCCTCGAACGGGATCGGCTTGTCGATCGGTCCGCGACTCGTGGTGCTCCACAGTCGGATGGTGCCGTCGCCCCCACCGGTGGCGATCAGATCGCCACCGTGCACGTCGAAGGCCACATCGAAACCGTGTTGGTGTGCCCGGTCAGTTCGGCGGCGAAGCGGGCGCCGGTGACGGGGCTGGGAGTGGGACTCGGTGAACCCTTGGGCGGATCGCGGCGAAGCACCGCGGCGGCACTGGCCGTGGTGCCCAGGGCGGTGACGGTCGCGGCGCCGACGATCACCGTACGCCGGCTGAGACGCCGCCGCCACGCGCTGCCGGAGGCGCCGGTCGCGATGGTCGGTACGGGCACCGGCCCGACGCCCGGCCCCGACGAGGGCGCCGGTTGGATCGTACGACGGATCAGCAGGCTCCCCTCGGCCACCACGAGTTCGGGCTGCTCGATCGCGACCGGTGCGATTCCCAGCGCCCGGTGCAGCAACGTGGCGGCCAGCGGGATCCGGGACGAGCCGCCGACGAGGAACACGCCGCCGATCGACTCACGGGGGATGGCGGCATCGCGCAACAGTTCGAGTGTGGTGTTGGTGGTGCGGTCCAGGTGCGGCCGTGCCGCCTTCTCGAACTCGCCCCGGGTGAGGTGTATGTCGGTGCCGACCACCGGCAGCCGCAGGTCGGACGTCGGGTGCCGGGACAACTGCTCCTTGGCCGACCGGGCGCCCCACCACAACGTGTGCCTGGCAAACCCGTCATCGACCGTCTGCGGCCAGTCCAGCCGCTTCCAGGCGTCGCTCGCGGTCGCGGTCAGCGCCCGTACGTGCGCGACGACGGCGGCGTCGAACTCCAGACCGCCGACGTCGTCCAGCCCGGCGGAGGCGACCACCTCGAATCCCGTCGCCGACACGCGCACCGCGCTCACGTCGAACGTGCCCGCACCCAGGTCGTAGACGATGACACAGCGTCCCGGTGCGATCCGCCGGCCCAGGGCGGTGCAGAAGTACGCCGCCGCGGCGACCGGTTCGGCGACGAACTCGACGTTCGCGAACCCGACCTGGGCGGCGGCCTCGGCGAGAATGCCGAGTCGAACCCGACTCCAGTTCGCCGGATGGGTCAGCACCACCACCGCCGGTCGCTGACCGGCGACCCGGTACGCCTCGGCCGCGACCCGGGCCAGTACCGCCGCGATCAGGTCGACGACCCGGAGTTCCCGATCGCCCAACCACACGGTCCCGTCGTCGACGCGCCGTTTCGGGTTCGCCTCGAAACCGGCGGGATGACCCAGCGCGGCACGTTCGGCGTCGGCGCCGGTGAGCATCCCGGGCGATCCCGGTCCGACGAACACCGCCGAGGCCAGGAGGGGAGAGGCGTCGAACAGCAGCGGCTTGATCCGACCGTCCGGCCAGGCCAGGGCGGCGACGGTGGTGGACGTGCCGAAGTCGATGCCCAACCAGTACTCGCCCATGGCCACCCGTCAACTCTATGAGCCTGGCCGACCCTCCCGCTCGTCACGTTTCGGCGGCGGGGGTCGGTACCCTTCTACGCAGCTCAACCACCAGGAGACCGATCACTTGTCCGGGAATTCCAACACCGTGGCACCGCCGACCGGCGGGCCGGCCAGCCTACGCGCGAATTGTGAACGCTGCTTCGGGCTGTGCTGCGTGGTGCCGGCCTTCTCCGCCTCGTCGGACTTCGCGCTCGACAAGCCCGCCGGGCAGGCCTGCCGGAACCTGCAACCGGACTTCCGCTGCGGCATCCACCGCAACCTCCGGGAACGGGGCTTTCCGGGTTGTACGGTCTTCGACTGCTTCGGCGCCGGGCAGCAGGTGTCCCAGGTCACCTTCGGCGGGCGCGACTGGCGGACCAGCCCGGAGATCGCGGCCCGGATGTTCGAGGTGTTCCCGGTCATGCGGCAGCTGCACGAGCTGCTCTGGTATCTGACCGAGGCGCTGGCGCTGCGACCGGGGGACCCGCTGCGGGCCGAACTCGGCGCCGCCCGCGACGAGACCGAACGGCTCGGCGGCAGCGATCCGGAGACCCTCGTCGGGCTGGACGTCGCGGCACACCGGCAGAACGTCAACGCCCTCCTGCTGCGTACCAGCGAACTGGTGCGCGGCCGGGCCGGCCGGAGCGGACGCGATCACCGGGGTGCGGACCTCGTCGGCGCCGATCTGCGCGGGGCCGACCTGACCGGCGCCAACCTCCGGGGGGCGTACCTGATCGGGGCCGACCTGCGTGGCGCCGACCTGACGATGGCGGACCTCACCGGGGCCGACCTGCGGGGTGCGAACCTGCGCGGGGCCGACCTGCGCGCCAGCCTCTTCCTCACCCAGGCCCAGGTCGACGCGGCCAAGGGGGACGTCACCACCGGCCTGGCGCCGGCGCTGCGACACCCCGCGCACTGGCAGCTCTCGATCACCCCGAACCGGCCCCCGGCGGGCAAGCCCCACCGCAGGCCCCGGCGCCGGTGACGCCGCGCCACCGACGCCCCTCGTGCGATCAGTGCGCGGCGACCGGTGCCGCCTCCGGGGTGATCCCGGATAGCCGGGCGGGCCGGACGACCAGGAACAGGACGACCAGCGCCGCCACCATCCCGCCGAAGACCACAGTGCCCATCGCCACGCTGCCGTTGCCCAGCACTCCGACCATCGGCGCCGTTACGGCACCGATGCCGAACTGGATCGCACCGAGCAACGCGGCGGCGGTACCGGCCGCCTCCCCGTGCCGGCTCAGCGCCAGGGCGGGGGCGTTCGGCATGGCGAGGCCGGACGCCGCGAGGACCACCCAGAGCGACACGAGGATGGTCGGCAGTCCGCCGAGACCGGTGGCGGCGAAGCCGAGCAGCGCGAACCCGGCTACGGCGCCGATTGCCAGCGCGGTGACCAGGATCCGCTGCGGCGAATACCGGCGGAGCAGTCGGACGTTCAGTTGGGAGGCCGCGATCAGGCCGATCGCGCCCGTGCCGAAGACGATCCCGAACTGCTGCTCGTCGAGGCCGTACTGCTCCTGGAAGACGAAGGAGGAGCCGGAGACGTACGCGAACAGTGCGGCCATCGGCAGCCCGGCGACCAGGACCAGGCCCATGAAGGTACGGTCCCGCAGCAACGAGCGGTAGATCCGGCCGGTGCCGAGGATGCCTCCACTGCGGCGCCGGTGCACCGGCAGCGTCTCGGGAAGCTTGACCGCCGCGAGGACGACCAGCACGATCCCGAACGCGCCCAGCGCGATGAAGACGCCACGCCAGTCCGTCCAGCCCAGCACCGCGCTGCCCAGCGTCGGGGCCAGCACCGGTGCCGCGCCCATCACGAGCATCAGCCGGGAGAAGATCCGGGCGAAGGCGGTGCCGCTGAACAGGTCGCGTACCACCGCCATCGCCACCACCGAGGCGGCGGCGGCCCCCAGCCCCTGGAGCACCCGCAGCACACCGAGGGTCGCGATGTTGGGCGCGACGACGCACAGCGCCGACGCGGCCACGTGCAGCACGAGGCCGGCCAGGAGCGGCGTGCGCCGGCCGACCGCGTCGGAGAACGGCCCGATCAGCAGTTGGCCGAGGGCGAGTCCGGCGAGGGTTCCGGTCAGGGTCAACTGGACCGCCGCCGACCCGGTCTGGAAGTCGGCCGCGATGGCGGGAAGCGCCGGCAGGTACATGTCGATCGTCAAGGGCCCGATCGCGATCAGCGAGCCGAGCACGAGGACGAGCCGTAGCCGCTGCCGGCCATCCATCAGATCGCCCGGCGTCTGTGCTGGCGCGAGCGTCTCGACGGGCTCAGCCGTGACGGTCATGGGGTCCTTCCGGAGGGTCGGTCGTGCGTCTGGGCGGGAACAGCGAAGATCACACCTGCCAGCAACCACTGGCGCCCCGGCACATTCCCTGTGGATCAAGAGGTAACCGACCTCACATCCGCTGAGCCCGTACCGGCCGGGTCGGTTCGGACATCGCGCCCCGTGACCTCAGCCGGCGACCCGGGGCTAGCGGCGGCGGGCCGTGGCGCGGTGCCGGCGGACCGCGTCGCGATTGGCGCAGCGGGGCGAGCAGTAGCGCTGTCTGCCGCCGCGCGAGGTGTCGACATAGACGATCTCGCAGTCGTTTCCGGCGCAGCGGCCGAGCCGGTCCATTCCGCGTCCCGCGAGGTGCAGGGCGGTGCCGACACTCACCAGGGCCCGCAGCACCGAGCCCAGCGGGACGCCCTCGTCGCGGTAGTGCAGGTGCCAGCCGGTGCCGCCATGATCGGTGAGCCGGGGGTACGCGGAGGCCGCCGCCAACAGTCGGTTGACCAGGGCGGCCCGCCGTGCCGGCTCGGTGGCGTCGGCGACCTCGCACCACTGGTCGACGAGTTCGAGCGCCACGGCCAGGTCCTGGTCCCCGACCGGCATGTCGATGACCAGCCCGGCGGCGGCGCAGCGGCGTACCAGTTCGGGCAGGGACCGGGGGCGGTCGTTGGCCAGATCCGCGATCAGCCGGACCGCGTCCTGGCCGTAAGGGTTGAGATGCACAATGCCATTACAGCAGGCTTGGGCCATGACCTACGAGAACGGGCACGACTGGCAGACCCGATCGCGCCACTGGACCAGTGACGGAATCGTGAGCTACCAGTCGTGCCACTGCGGGGGGTGGCGCCTGCTGACCGGTCCGGGACCGCTGGCGCCGTTGGCAACCGCGTCTACTCGTGATGCAGCACCCCGGCGATCGGAAGACGCGCGGCGGAACGGGCCGG
Organism: Plantactinospora solaniradicis; assembly: GCF_042658085.1. Taxonomy (NCBI): domain Bacteria; kingdom Bacillati; phylum Actinomycetota; class Actinomycetes; order Micromonosporales; family Micromonosporaceae; genus Plantactinospora; species Plantactinospora solaniradicis. The sequence goes on from NZ_JBHSPR010000008.1 coordinate 116,505, forward strand.
AACCAACGCGCCGAGGACGGCTATGACGACGCCGGCCACGGCCAGAAAGGCCAACTGCGGCGGGTGCCAGACGTCCTTCATGGACTTCGGAAACGCGATCACCGTGACGTTGTCGACGATCAGGCGGTGCGCGACGATCCCGAGCGGGATTCCCAGCAGCCCGCCGACCGCGCCCAGCGCCGCCACCGACGTCACCGTCATCCCCACGACCTGTCGCGGCGTCATCCCGATCGACTTCAACATGCCGAGGTCACGGCGGCGCTCCCGGACGGTCAGCAGCACCGTGTTGAACACGCCGAGCGCGGCGACGATGGTCAGCAGCACCGTGAACACCGACGCGAAACCGACGACCGTCGTGGTGACGGTGTTTCCCGAGCCCAGCAGCGTCGGGTAGAGGCCCGGGGCGGCCGCCCTGACCGCGTCGACGTACGCCGGACCGTCGGCCCCGGGAGCGAGCGTGACCGTGTAGTCGACGGCCTCCGTGTCCGGGGCGAGCAGTCGCAGCGTCGGCCAGTTGGAGTCGACCGCCCGGGGATTGCCGGTCATCGTCTCGCCGACGACCGTCGCGGGCAACTGCCGGCCGTTGCGGTCCAGCGTGATCCGGTCGCCGACCGCCAGCCCGTGCTGACGCAGGAACGACGGCCCCGCCACGACCTCGCCAGGTCCCTCCGGCAGGCGCCCCGCGACGAGCTGCGCGGCGGCGACCGACGTGTCCCCACGGTAGAAGTTGACGAACCGGGCCTGCGGGTGACCGACGAGACGTACCTGGAGCAGCGCGCGGGCCGTCACCCGGTTCCCGCCCGGAAGGCTCCGCAGCAGCTCGTCGATCTGGCGGTCGGTCAGCTCCGGCGCGATGCGGTGGTTGGCCGGACTTCCCACCTCCACCTGGACCCGAGCGGCCCCGTCGCTCCGACCGGCCGCGCCGAGAGCGACCATGGTGCTGCTCAGCCCGGTCGTCAGGGTCACCGTCGTCACCCCCAGGACGATCGCCGCCGTGGTCAGGACGGCGCGACCGGGCCGGGTGAACGGTTGGGCCAGGCCGAGGCTGACGGGGCGGGGTAGCCGGGTAGCACTGAGCCGGCGCTGCACCCGCAGCCCGCGTCCGGCCCGTGGCGCGCTGCCCGCGCTGATCGCCCGCGCCGCGGAGACCCGGTGCGCGCGCAGCGCGGGAATCAGCGCGGTGACCACGACGAGGACGGGCATACCCAGCAGACAGGCGACCGGCACCCAGGGGCGCAGGCCGATCGCCGCGCTGCCGGTCTCGACCCCGGAGAACGCGATCTGGAGTACGGGCGACGCCAGCAGGAAGCCGAGCAGGGTGCCGAGGAGACAGCCGACGATCCCGGGTACGGAGACCATCGCGAGATAGACCGCGACCACCTGGTTCGGGGTGAAGCCGATGGCCTTGAGCACGCCGATGTGCCGGTACCCGGAGACGACCGCCCCGCTGACCACGTTCCCGACGATCAGGACCGATACCACGAGGCCGAGGACGCCGAACACCATCATCAGTGGAAGATAGGAATCCGCCTGTGCCGAGAACGCCTGCCTGAGGGTGAGGTACGACTGCGTGTTGGTCAGTGCGCCCTCGGGCAGTCCGGCGGTGGCCTCGGCCAGCCCGGCGTTCACCTGCGCGTCGGTGCCGGACGCCGTGAAGCGGTAGAGCATCTGGACGGCCGTCGGACGTAGCGCGGCCATCTGCTCCGGTGCGACCCAGGCGTCGGCGGATCTGCTCATGCTCGACGCGAAGCCGACGAGGCGCAGCGGTGGGCCGCCGTCCACCTCGACCCCCGAGCCCAGCAGCTTCGGGTCGGGTGTGCCGGCGTGACCCAGGTTGACGACGATCTCACCGGGGGCGGTGGCCCATCGCCCCAGCCGGAGTTCGAGCCGGTCCACCGGCCCGGCGGGGTCGGACCGGCCCACCACGGTACGGGCACCGGCCGGCTGCCCGTACCAGTCCTTGGAGATCTCGACGATGGCCTGGTCGAAGGGCCCGGCGACGGCCTCGACCCCCGGCCGCCGGCCGGTCTGCGCCAGCGCCGCGTCGGAGGTCTTCGTCGGGTCGAAGCTCGCCACCGCATGTGCGCCGTGCTGGGCGGCGAAGGCCCGGTCGAAGGGCGCCGCCGCGGAGCCGAGCAGGGCCAGCGCGAGCAGGGCCGTCGTGCTGGAACAGAGGACGACGAGCCCGATGACGACCGTCTGGAGCCGACGGCGTTTCACCGCCGCCCGCGAGGCCCGCCACACCGCACCCGGGCCCGCCGATCGCCCCTCCCGCCCGGTCACGCGACCGGCTCCGGCGTGCGCTCCCGAACCACCCGGCCGTCGGCCATCTCGACCAGGCGGCTGGCGCAGCGGGTGGCCAGTCGCGGATCGTGGGTGACGATCAGCAGGGTCTGGCCGGTGCGGTTGAGCCCGACCAGCAGGTCCATCACCTGCTCGCCGGAGCGGCTGTCCAGCGCGCCCGTCGGCTCGTCGGCCAGCAGCAGCGCCGGACGGTTCATCAGGGCCCGGGCCACCGCGACCCGCTGGCGCTCGCCACCACTGAGCTCACCCGGATAGCTGTCCTTCCGGTGGGCGACGCCGAGTTCGTCGAGGAGTTCGAGCGCGCGGGTACGGGCCCGCCGGGACGGAACGCCGGTCAACTGCGCGGCCAGCGCGACGTTGTCCAACGCCGGAAGGTCGTCGAGCAGGTTGAAGAACTGGAAGATCATGCCGATCCGCCGACGCCGGAACAGCGCCAGACCGGTCTCGCCCAGCCTCCCCAGATCCTCGTCGTGTACGGCGACCGTTCCGCCCGTGGGCCGGTCGAGGCCGGCGATCATGTTGAGCAGAGTGGACTTGCCGCAGCCGGACGGCCCCATCACCGCGACCGCCTCCCCGGCGTGGATCCGCATCGACACCCCGGCCAACGCCCTGGTGTCGCCGTACTCCCTGCGCACGTCGTCGAGCCGCACGACGACCTGCCCTCTGCTGTTGTCGCTGGTCATGGCACGAAGTTAGGCGCGGCACCCGGACGGGGCATCGTGCCGGAGAGCCAACCCACGGCGTAGCTCCCGGGAGCTACCCGGTTGAGGTGCGCACGTACCCGACCACCGGCGCCGCCAGGGAGCCGGCCGCTGCGGACACACCCGGACCGACCGCGGTCGACTCCTGGCCGGGGTGAGTGGGTCTCCCGGTTGCCGCTGGGGCGTCACGGATCTGGATCACGGTCGCCCGGTCGATCATTGCTGCGCGTCCGGCTGAGGCGGGGGTGCGGCGGCGGGTCGCAGGGCGGTGTACAGGGCGCCGGCCGCGAGGGCGGCGGCGGTCACCTCGAGCAGGAAGTGCCCGACCGATGTGGTTGGGCGGGCGCTTCCGCCGATCGGCACCCGCAACAGCAGCATGGCGAGAAGCGACAGTCGAGCCGCGGCGAGCAGGAGCGGTCGGTCGTCGCCGACGAGCGCGACGACCAGCACGACGACGACCAGCAGCGAAGCGTACGGGATGCGGTGGGACTCGTCCGAGTACGTGACGAGCGTCCAACAGATGTCGGCGACGACGAGAGCCGTCGACAGCACACCGAGGCTGGCCGTCGACCGCGACGGTGCGGTCCGCCACCGCAGTGCGGTCGCGGTCACCGCCACGAGCGCCAGCAGTGTCCACGCGACGAACAGGAGAACGGCCCAGAGGCTGTGGTCGCCGTTGTCGAGGAACACGGTGACGGCATCCGGGACGACGACGGTGACGGCGAGCGCGACAATGGCGAGCGCCGCGCTGACGACGGTCGCGGTCGGCAGGCGCCCGCCGGGCCGCGGGAGAACCTCCAGCACCACGGCGGCGAGGACCAGTACCGCGCCGGCGGCCGCTATGTAGAACCCATCTTCGATGATGATCTGGAGCGAGCGGTTGGTGGTGGCGCCGGAGAGGAGGCCGAGGATCCCGGCCGCGAGGCCGAAGGCGGCCCCCTGGGCGATGCCGCGTTCTCGGCCCTCCCGCGCGAACGCGAAGACCAGTGCGCCGCAGACGAGGGCCCACAGCCAGGGAGTAGCCGAGCCGAGCAGGTCGGACCAGGGAGTGAGCACTTCCGGCTCGCCCAACCGCATGCCGAAGCCGACCACGAGCAGGGCGGCCCCCAGCGTCGCGAGGCCCCGGGCGGGCGCCTGTCGAATGATGCGGCGGTGAGCGCCGGTCGCGGCGGGCCGCTCGGGCGGTTCGGGCGGTTCGGCCGCCGCCCGTGGCTGCGGGACCCGCGGCCGAGCCTGCTGAGCCGGCTGTGTGGCGGGACCTTCCGGACCGCTCGAGATCTCCGCACCGCCCGAGATCTCCGCCGGGGCCGTCGGCGGGGTGGGCGCCGCGATCTCGGCGGCGGGAATGGACGGCGAAGCGTCGCCGAGGATGGTGGCCGCCGCGGCGGACACCGAGCGGCTGTCGTCGTCGGTCAGGCGCTCCAGCGCCAGCCGCGCGGCCAACGCCATCCCCGCGTGCCGGCCACGCACGAGCCGCTCCAACTCGGTGACCGCGCCCAGGCGTACGCCGCTCAACGGATGCTCGATCGCCTCCTGTAGCTCGGACGGCAGCCGCGCGGGCGTGGTCACCGGCCGGCTGCGGCGGGCGAGGTGGAGGTCGCCCTGCACGTCGAAGGTCCACTTGCCGGGTGTCTGGTGGGGAGTCGAACGGCGGACCTGGTCGTACACGTAGTCGTACAGCTCGTCGAGGCCGACATAGCCGTCCTGGTCGCGGTCGGCATCGCCGGTTTCGAGCCCGGCCACCAGCGCACTGGTGAACACCGAGGGACCGCCGACGTTCGTCTCGGCCAGCTGCTGCCCCTCGAACGCGTACTCCATCGCGCTCGATGCGGTGATGACCGCGCGGCCGCGCCCGCCGAACTGGTCCTCGATCGCGATCCCGCCGCCGGCGCGGGCGACCATCCCACGCCCGAAGGCCCCGGCATAGCAGCAGTCCAGCAGCAGGACGATCCGACGGGACTGGCTGCGGCTCATCCGCCGGTTGACGAAGTCCGCGGCGACCGCGGTCGCCCCGAGCCGGTGCAGTTTGGTCGACGCGGCGGCAAGGAACAGCTCACCGTCCGGGTCTTTGACGCCGTGGCCGGAGAAGTAGAACAGCAGCAGGTCGTCGGAGGCGCGGTCGGCGAAGAAGTCCTCGACCGCCTCGTTGACCACCGGCCCGGTCTCGTTGATCACCGTCCGCACGTCGAATCCGCCGATCGCCGGGTCACTCAGCACCCGGGCGAGCCGTTCGGCATCGTGTGCCGGCGCGCGCAGCCGGCGCAGCCCCGGATCCTGGTAGTCGTAGTTGGCGACGATCAGCGCGTACCGGCCGCCGACGAGCCCTGAGTCGCGAAGTTCGTGACGGCGCAACCACGCGTCGGTCAGCCGCCGCTGCTCAGGCGACGGCAGGCCGGACAGTTCCAGGGTCTCCCCGTCAAGCTCGAGTCTGACCGTGCCCTGCCGACGTTGCGTCAACCAGGCCGAGATCGCGTTGATGACGGCCGCGAGAACCGGCGACTGAGACAGCGTCACGACGAGGGTGCCGATGGCGGCCAGCTCTACTGCCCTGGTGCCGGGCGGTGCCGACCCGGCCGGTGCGCCCCCGATCGTCACGTCGAGGTCGAGCAACTCCGTCCGAAGCCGGCGGGCCAGGTCGTCGAGCTGTTGGTCGTCGGCGCCGTCATCGCTGACGACGATCGTCACCCGGGCCGGCTGACCCATTTTCGACACCTTCTTCCGGCAGCGCCTCGGTGCGAGATCAGCGTAGAAGGGTGGCCGTAACGCCGGGCAGCAACATTCCGATAGTTGACAGAATCAGGCGGTGCGGTCGGCTCCCCGTCCACCGACCGGGGCCGACGGCCCGACCGGTCAGTACGCGGCGGGGCGTACCAGGCCGGTCTCGTAGGCGAAGACGGCGGCCTGGGTACGGTCGCGCAGGCCGAGCTTGGTCAGGATCCGGCCCACGTGGGTTTTCACGGTCTGTTCGGCGACGACCAGGTGCGCGGCGATCTCCGCATTGGACAGACCCTGGGCGATCAGGGACAGCACCTCGGTTTCGCGTTCGGTCAGGTCGCCCACCCGATCCTTCAGCGGGATCCGGGGTGCACCGGCCGTTCGGGAGAACTCGGCGATCAGCCGCTTGGTGATGTTCGGCGACAACAGCGCGTCGCCGGCCGCGATCACCCGTACCGCGTGGGCGAGTTCGGCCGCCGAGGCGTCCTTGAGCAGGAACCCGGACGCGCCCGCGCGCAGCGCCTCGTAGACGTACTCGTCGAGGTCGAAGGTCGTCAGCACCAGGACCTTGACGGTCGCGCCGGCGGGCTCGGTGAGCCGGCGGGTCGCCTCGATGCCGCCGAGTACGGGCATCCGGATGTCCATCAGCACGACGTCGGGAGCCAGTTCGGTGACCTTGCTGACGGCGTCGGCGCCGTCCACGGCCTGACCGACCACCTCGATGTCGGGTTCGGCGTTCAGTAGCACCGTGAAGCCCTGCCGGACCAGCATCTGGTCGTCGGCGATCAGGACGCGGATGCTCGTCATACGGTGTCCTCGGCATGGTCGGCGGACTGTCGCAGGGTCGGGGCCGGCAGGGTCGCGATCACGTCGTAGCCGCCGTCCGGGGTCGGGCCGCTGGCCAGTATCCCGCCGAGCATGGCGACCCGCTCCCGCATGCCGAGCAGGCCGTGGCCGGCGCCCGGCGAGGGCGCGGCGGGACGGGCCGGCGCGGTGTTGCTGATCCGGATGGTGAGGCTCGTCGGGTCGTACCCGATCAGCACCCGCGCGGTCGCTCCCGGCGCGTGCCGGATCGCGTTGCTGAGCGCCTCCTGCACGAGCCGGAACGCCGAGAGCTCGACGCCCGGCGCCAGCGGGCGCGGCTCGCCGGTGGTCTCGGTGGTGACCGTGACGCCAGCGGCGCGTACGTTGCCGACCAGTTCGTCCAGCCGGTCGAGGGTGGGCTGCGGCGCGTGCCGGGCCTCCTCGGACCGGGTGTCCTCCAGACGGAGCACCCCGAGCACCCGGCGTAGCTCGGTGAGCGCCTCCCTCGCGTTCTGCCGGATGCCCGCGAGGTTCTCCTTCAGCTCCTCCGGCGGGTCGTCGACCAGGTGCGGAGCGACCTGTGCCTGAATGGAGATCACCGACAGGTGGTGGGCGACGACGTCGTGCAGCTCGCGGGCGATCCGACCACGCTCCTCCAGCGCGGTGCGCCGGCTCCGCTCCTCGGCCGTGACCTCCTCCTGCGCGAGCAGCTGACTCCGGGCCACCCGCCGAGCGCGCACCATGGCGCCGAATCCCGCCGCGACGGCGAATATCAGGATTGCCCGCCCGAGACCCGTACCGATCCACTGGAGGAGCCCGACCTGCCCGAGCCTGTGCAGATCGAACCCGGTGCAGACCAGGCCCGCCAACACGGTGATCACCAGTGCCTCGACCACGGCCCGGGGGCGTACCCGCAGCGCCAGCAGGAACAGCACGCCGGCCTGCGCGACGATCGCGGAGTAGCCCCAGGGGAACGGCGCACCCATGACCAGCGTTCCGACGACCATGGCTGTCGTCCCTGCCCACCAGGCTGGCACGGGTCGGAACATCGCCAGGACCAGCGCCGCCGCCTGGATGCCGGCGATGATCGATCCGAAGCCGACCGGCCCGTGGAAGTACCTGGCGGTGAGGTCGAACGTGACCGCCGCGGACACCACCACCAGCAGATGCGGCAGCCGGGCCAGCCAGCGTGGCCACGCGCGCGGAAGCGGGTTCGCGGCGGCCGTCCACAGGTCCTCGCGTAGGTCCCGCAGCACCGTCAGTACGGTGGTGACCGGTCTTCCCGCGCCGCCCATGCTCATCAGCCCCATCCTAGGTACGCCCGGCCCTGACCTGGGCGGTTGGCTCCCTGGCCGAAGCTATGGGCCGGACAGCATCGTCCGCGTCCCGCCAGAGAGTGCACTTCCCGGGTAGTCCTCGAGGACTACGGACCGGGCGAGTTGGTGGGCGGGCCCGACCCGGCCCGCGCCCCCGGGGCCAGGGGCGCGGACCGTTCGTCGACCCGACTCCGGTGGCCGTCGCAGCGCCCTCCCCGGATATCCCGGCTACGGACGCAGGTCCGTCTCCGCCCGTCCGCTGGCCGGGTCGTACGGGACGGAGAGATGCTGATGGATCATCAACCACTCGCCGTTCCGCCGCGCGAACACCCGCGTTCCACGCGACCAGCTCTCGAACTGCCGGCCTCCGGCCTGATCGACCCGGACGTGATTGAGTCCCCACGCCACGGCGAGGTCATCCCGAACCATGATCGTCAGGTCCGGCACCTCGAAGCCGATCTCGGCGTCCCCACCGGCGTCGAGACCACGCCGACAGACTTCCCGTACGGCGTCGACGCCGACGCACCGCAGGGGCCCCTCGTGCTCGTACGAGACGATGTCGTCGGCGATCGTGGCCATCATGCCGTCCAGGTCCTTCGAGGCGGTCTGCTCGAACCACCGCTGGTGCACCTCACGGATCTCCTGCTCGGCATCGGGATTCCCGCCGTCGTTCCCATCCGGCCCGGTGAGCGGGAACGAGTGGTGTTCGTGGGCGACGACCCACCGACCGTCCTCCCTGCGTAGGCCGAAGGTCAGCCGCAGGCGGTTGTCGGGGTTCGCCGCGACATCCCGCGGTGTGCCGCAGCGCAGCAGGGCGTACGCGAAGGCGACGTCGGAGCCGGCGGTGATGTCCAACGACTCGATCTCGAACGAGGCACCCCCGGCCTGCCACTCGAAGAAGGGCGGCCAGGTCGCCCGGTAGGCGTCGAGATCGCGTACGCCCTCGTAGGGTGGCGGTACGTCGAACATGACGATGTCCTCCGCGTGGTCCGCGACGACCACCTCCAGGTCACCGCCGTGTACCGCCTCGGCCCAGCGCTCGATCAGGGCGCGGATCTGCTCTTCGTCGGTAGCCATCGGTCAGCTCGGTCCTTCCGGTTCGGTGCTTCCGTCAGCACTACAACCCGGGCGGATCCGGAAACTCATCGCGGGGCGCCGGATTATCTTCGGTCGAGCGCCACCGGCAGGCCGAACGTCGCGAAGTCGGCGTCCAGGAACGAGACCACCTCGGCGATCCGGGTACCACGCAGGGCGAGCAGGTCCAGGCCCGCCGCGACGTAACTGGCCCGATCCTCGTCCCACAGGTACGTGCCGAACGCGAGCTGCCCGTTGGCCCGGGCCGGCAGGAAGCGCCAGCGTCGGTGCAGGGTCGCCTCGGTTAGGAAGCCGCGGATGCCGTCGTGCCCCTCGTACCACGCCGTCAGCGGCGGCATCGAGTACTTCGCGTCCTCGGTCAGCATCGCCACGATCGACTCGACGTCCCCGGCCTCCCAGGCGGCGGCGTACCGCCGGACCAGGTCACGCTGCTCCGCCGTGTCCAGCGCGTTCAACGTCTGCCGCTGGGTGGTCTCCGGCAGCAGGTCGACCAGGACCTTCCGGGACCGTTGCAGCGCGCTGTTGACCGCCGGAACCGTGGTCTCCAACAGGTCGGCGACCTCCCGGGCGGCGTACCCGAGGACGTCGCGCAGCAGCAGGACGGCCCGCTGCGACGCCGACAGGTGCTGGAGGGCGGCGACGAACGCCAGCTCCACGCTCTCCCGCGCCACCACCTGAGCCTCCGGGCTCAGCTCCGCGGTCCAGCCCATCAGCCGGTCCGGGTACGGTTCGAGCCATGCCGCCTCGGCCAACGGCGCGCCTTCCGGGCTCAGATCGGTCGGCAGCTCGCGCCGTCCCCGCTGCTCGATGAGCGTCAGCGACCTGTTCGTCGCGATCCTGTAGAGCCAGGGCCGTACGGTGCCACGGTCCTCGAACCGCTCCAGGCTGCGCCAGGCCCGGTCCAGGGTGTCCTGGACAGCGTCCTCCGCGTCGTGGACCGAGCCCAGCATCCGGTAGCAGTGCGCGCGCAGTTCGTCCCGCAACGGCCCGACCAGGCGGCCGAAGGCATCGTCGTCACCGGCGCGGGCCGCGACCAGCAGTTCCGCCGAACTGGGCTCCTCCGCCGAACTGGGCTCCTCCGCCCGGCCCGACCCGGTCACCCGTCCGGCATTCGTCTCCGGCCTCACCGGAGCCAGGCTACGTCAGGTCCGCGCTGCTCCTGTCGCCTCCGGCTTCCGCCAGCCGTAGCGGGACTCCGCCTCCCTGGTCCGAGCCTGACAACAGGTGGATGCCGGTTGAGATGGGCGGATGGACCCGCAACTATTCCGGCGCCGGGACGTCCGCTGGGCACGCCTGGACGTAGTACAGCCAGGGACGCCGGTGGCCGCTGCCGGTGATCTGGAAGCCGGCCCCGGTGACGAGTCCGGCGAGTTGATCGATGGGGTTGTGCTGCATCGCGTGCCCGCCGGCCACGCCGATGAGGTGGTTCGCCAGTCGGTTGCGAGGTGGCCGGAAGTCGGCGACGAACAGGCGTCCACCGGGGCGGAGCACCCGGTGCATCTCGCGTAGCGCTGTGGCTCGAAGCGCGACGGGTATGTGGTGGATGGCGAGACTGGAGATCACGACATCGAAGGACGCGTCGGGCTGGGGGAGGGCCTCGGCGCCGGCCACCAGGAAGGTGCAGTGCGACGGGGCGGCCCGGGTCGCGTACTCGACGACCGGCGGCGACGGGTCGACGCCGACCACCAGACCGTCGGGCGTCACCGCCCGGCCGGCCCGTCGGGAGAGGTAGCCCGTGCCTCACCCGACGTCGAGGACCCGGTCGCCGGGTTTCGCGCCGCTGAGTGCGACGAGACCGTCGTAGATCCGGGGCCGTAGCCCGACGAAGGCGATCGCGGCCGAGAACTCGTACAGCCGGGCCCGGCGGATCAGCCCGCCGTGCTCGTGCCCGCCGTGCTCGTGCCCGCCGTCGCTGTGTGGACCGTCCCTGTGTGGACCGTCGTTGTGAGGGCCGTCGTTGTGCGGGCCGCCTAGGAACCTCTTGCCCAGCTCCACTCTGCTCTCCCGTGCGTGCGGTTGGCCGGCGCTGACGGCGGCTGGTGCCGGCGCAGGTGGTGATCCAGTGCCGCGTGCGAGTCGATGTCCGCGGGGTCGGTGTGGATCATTACGGCAACCACCCGGGGTACTGCGTGCCGCAGTCGGTGCTCCGCCTCGACGGCGATGGTGTGGGCGTCGACGACCGACAGGCTGGCGTCGACACCGAGGTTGGTTTCGGCGTGTAGTTGGTGCCCGACCCACCGCACCCGTAGCCCGGTCACGGACCGAACTCCGGGTGCGGTCGCCAGCGCATGCTCGGCGGTGGTGACCAGTTCGGGGTCGACGGCGTCCATCAGCCTCCGGCAGACCTCCTGAGCGGCGGTCCTGAGCACCACCAGCACCGCCACGGTGATCAGCAACCCGACGACCGGGTCCGCCCAGCCCCAGCCGATCGCCACCCCACCGGCACCCAGCAGTACGGCGAGCGAGGTGAACCCGTCCGTACGGGCGTGCAGCCCGTCGGCGACCAGAGCGGCGGAACCGATCCGTCGCCCGACGGTGATGCGGTAGCGGGCCACCAATTCGTTGCCGACGAAGCCGACCAGCCCGGCCCCGGCGACCGCCCAGAGGTTGTGCACCGGTGCGGGATCCAGCAGCCGGTTCACCGCCTGGTAGCCGGCCAGTGCCGCCGAGATCGCGATGAACGCCACGATCACGATTCCGGCCAGGTCTTCGGCCCGACCGTAGCCGTAGGTGTAGCGGCGGGTCGCGGGTCGGCGCCCGAGCAGGAAAGCCAGGCCGAGCGGGACCGCCGTGAACGCGTCGGCGAGGTTGTGCATGGTGTCGCCGAGCAGGGCCACCGACCCGGTGAACACCACCACGACCGCTTGGAGCAGAGCCGTGGCACCCAGCGCGGCGAGGGAGATCCACAACGCCCGGATGCCCGCCCGGCTGCTCTCCATCGGGGCGTCGACCCGGTCCGCGCTGTCGTGGGAGTGCGGGGTGCAGAGATGTCGTACCCGCCCCCACCACCGAGCCGCGCCCCGCCCGGCCCCGTCCGCATGCCCGTGCCCGTCCTCGTCCCCGTGCCCGTGCCCGTCCTCGTGCCTGTCCCCGTGCCTGTCCTCGTGCTCGTGCTCGTGCCTGTGGTCGGATGCCGAGGATGCCATGCGTGTGCTCCGGGGGTGCTCGTCGGCGGCCCAGGGTGTTAATAGGGGGCCCTTCATCTACAAAAAGCGATAAGAAGGGGCCCTTCCTTGCACCCGGGCGGAACACTGCCACAATAGGTGCTCATGTACGCACGCGACAACGCGGCAACTGCGGGTAATGGGCAACTACTACCGGGCAGCACCCAGATCGAGACGGCGGTGACGGCGCTGCGGATGCTGGCCGATCCGACCAGGCTGCGGCTGCTCTGGCTCCTGCGCGACGGCGAGTACGACGTCGGCAGCCTCGCCGCCGAGGTCGGTGCCGCCCGGCCGGCGGTCTCGCAACACCTGGCCAAACTGCTGCTCGCGGGCCTGGTGAAGGTGCGGCGCGACGGGCGGCGGGCGCTCTACCGGGCCCGGGGCGGGCACGTGTGCAGGCTGGTCACCGAGGCACTGCACGCCGCCGAGCACCACCTCACCGGCGCACCCGACCACGACTGACTCCGGTCCTACGGCTGCCCTGCCGGGCCGAGTTGCCGGGCCATCTCGTGATTGAACGAGATCAACTGTGGGAGCGGAACGGCCTTCCGGGAGACCGTGGCCAGGTCCTTTCCCTCGGCGGTCCACGGCGGCGGCAAGGTGCTGAGGCCCTGGTCGGGCGAGAGGGCGGCCACCTCCGCCTCCCAGCCCGGCCAGCGCAGCGTGTCGTAGAACCGGGTGAGCGAGCCGGCGAGCATCGCATGGAGCCAGTCGGCGTACCCCTGCTCCAGGTCCTGCCAGTCGAGATCGTCGGGCGCGAAGTAGTGCACGGTCGGGGGCGTACCGGGACGGGCCCGGGCCCAGACGAACTGGCCGCCCAGCACGTCATGCCCGACCACCAGTTCGCCGCTGGCCGGATCCGCGCCGGCCAGTACGTCCGGCAGCCCGGTGCTGCCGCAGCCGAGTACCCGCAGCCACCCGTGGTCCACGAGCAGTCCGCCCGAGTACGCCACGACGGCACCCAGCCACGACCTTGTGGTGATCTCCAGTCGGGCCAGGCAGGTTTCCGCCGGGACGGGATCCGCCGGCAACACCCGCACCGGGTACGGCGACGCCGCGACGGCCGCCGACACCTCTGCCCACGCAGATGTCTCCATCCGAGGCAGCCTGCCAGATCCGGGGGCACCGTGTGCGGCGGCCGCCTGCCCGAGCACCGTGGGTGGCGACTGCCTGCCCGAGCGTGGCAATCGCCACTTAACGGCCGTCGGCCGGGTCGAGATGTCGCGCCGCGAGGACCACTGATCTAGGGTTGTGCCCCCGGTCAGGTGATGCACATATTGAGCAGCGGTTGCAATATTTGCAACAGATGGGAGTGCCGTGACATCGGTGGCGACGGCCGGTGGGCAGCCTTCGACGCCGTTCGACGCGATCTGCGTCGGCGAGACGATGGTGATGGTGACACCGACCCCCGGCGGGCGGCTGGACGCGGCGTCGACCTTCGTACTGCGGGCCGGCGGTGCCGAGTCCAACGTCGCGATGTTCCTGGCGGCGCTGGGCCACCGGGTCGCCTGGGCCAGCCGGGTCGGCGCCGATCCACTGGGTGACCTCGTCGTCGAGCAGGTCGCCACGACGGGCGTGGACACCTCGCTGGTCGAGGTCGACCCCACCCGCCCCACCGGCGTCTACCTGAAGGACCCCGGGCCCGCCGGCACCAGGGTCTACTACTACCGTCGCGGATCTGCGGCGGCCAGCATGGAGCCGGCGTACGCGACGCGGATCAGCGCACTGCCGTCGGCCGTACTGCACCTGAGCGGCATCACCGCCGCACTGTCGGAAAGCTGCCGGCAGCTCGTGGACCAGCTGCTCCTCGCCAGTCGGGACGCCCGGCGGCTGATCTCGTTCGACGTCAACTACCGATCCGCGCTCTGGGACGGGCGGGCCGCCACCGACCTGCTCAGGCTGGCCCGCGCCGCCGACGTGGTCTTCGTCGGTCTGGACGAGGCGGCCCAACTGTGGGACGTCCGGACTCCGCAGGAGGTCCGGAAGTTGATCGACCTGCCCGGCACTCTGGTGGTGAAGAACGGCTCCGTGGACGCCGTCGCGTTCCACGGCGACGGCGTCACCGTCGAGCCGGCCCGACGGGTCGACGTGGTGGAACCGGTCGGTGCCGGTGACGCCTTCGCCGCGGGATGGCTCTCCGCCGCGCTACGCGGCCTCGACCATCCCGCCCGGCTGAAGCTGGGTCACCTCGTCGCCGGTGCCGCACTCGGCTCCGTCGGGGACTTCGCCGCCCTCCCGCCCGTCGACAGCATCTGCGCGACACTCGGTATCGAGCCGGACAACTGGCGCAGCCCCTCTGAAGCGGCCTGATCGGGAGCCCCGAGGCGATGTCACAGACCGTTCAACGCGCACTGAGCATCATCGAGTTCTTCGCCGAGCGGCCCCGCTCACTCGGCGAGATCGCCGAGCATCTCGGCGTACACAAGTCCACCGCGCTGCGGCTGTTGCAGACGTTGGAACGCAGCGGCTTCGCCCGGTCGGTCGATGGCCGGTACACCGTCGGCTTCCGGATGGTGGCGATCGCCCACCAGGCCGTGGAACACCTCGAGCTGCATCCGGTCGCCCATCCGCACCTCGTCCGGTTGGGCGACCGGTACGGCCACACCGTCCACCTCGCCCAGTTGGTCGAGGACGAGATCATCTACGTGGCCAAGGTCGACGGTCGGGGGGCCTTGAAGATGCGGTCCCGGGTCGGCCGAGCGGTGAACCCGCACACCTCGGGAGTTGGCAAGGCCATTCTGGCGTACCTCGACGAACCGTCCCGGGACCGGTTCCTGTCGAGGCTCACGTACCAGCGGCACACCGCGACCTCCATCACCACCCCGGCGGCGTTCCGGCAGGAGCTGGCGCGGATCGCCGAACGTGGCTGGGCCGAGGACGACGGCGAGTACGAGGACTTCGTCAACTGCGTCGCCGCTCCGGTCCGCGACGCCCGGGGCCGCGTCGTCGCGGCGGTGTCGATCACCGCGCTGCGCGCCCTCGCCTCGCTGGACCAGCTCCGCGAACACCTGCCGCAACTGACCGAGACCTGTGCCGCGATCTCCCGGGACCTCGGCTGGACCGGAGATCATCGACCATGAACGGAGTGACGGTGGACAGCCACGCGACGACCTTCTTCGACAACCTCTTCGTCGACCAACCGGTGATGGCGATCCTGCGCGGCCTGCCGCCCGCGCAGACCGTCGCACTGTGCGAGCGGGCCTGGGACGCCGGCATCGACGTGGTGGAGGTGCCGGTGCAGAGCGCGGACGCGCTGCCGTCCCTGCACGCCGCCATCGCGGCCGGCCGGGACCGCGCCCGGCCGGTCGGCGCCGGCACGATCGTCACCCCCGAGCAGGCGAGGACGGTGTACGAGGCCGGCGCGGTCTTCACCGTCGCGCCCGGGTACGACCCGGAGGTCGCCGCCGAGTGCGTCGCGCTCGGCCTGGCCCACCTGCCCGGCGTCGCCACCTCGTCGGAGATCGGCCAGGCGCTCCGGTCCGGCCACACCTGGCTGAAGGCGTTTCCCGCCAGCGAACTGGGCACCGGCTGGATCCGTGCCCAGCTCGCCCCCTTCCCGACGGTGAAGTTCGTCGCGACCGGTGGAATCGACGCCGACAACGCGGCCGGCTTCCTCGCCGCCGGCTGCCGGGTGGTGGCCGTCGGCTCCGCGTTGCAGGACCCCCGCCAACTCGGCCTGCTCGCCAAGATGGGGTGTTAATAGGGGGCCCTTCTTCTACAGAAAACGATAAGCGGGGGCCCTTC
Source organism: Plantactinospora solaniradicis (assembly GCF_042658085.1). Classification (NCBI taxonomy): domain Bacteria; kingdom Bacillati; phylum Actinomycetota; class Actinomycetes; order Micromonosporales; family Micromonosporaceae; genus Plantactinospora; species Plantactinospora solaniradicis. Next base: position 132,348 of record NZ_JBHSPR010000008.1, read on the forward strand.
CTTACATCTTGATGCGTACGCTCTGCCGGATGGGCGGCGGGGTGGTACGGGTGTGGCGGGCGGTGCTCGCGGGCGGTGTGGGCGGGGCCCTGTTGTTCGGGTGTTCCGCAGAGCCGGCGGTCGGTCCGGCGGGGCCGACGGTCGTACCGAGCGTGCCGACCGGTGCGTCGGCCAGCCCGGCCAGCCCGGCCGGCACGGGGTCGCCGAGCCCGGCGGCATCGGTCGAGCTGCGGTTGGCGTTCGCCGGCGACGTGCACTTCACCGGCCGTACCCTGCGGCTGCTGGACGAGCCGGAGACCGCGTTCGGCCGGATCGCGCCGGTGTTGCGGGACGCCGATCTCACCCTGCTCAACCTGGAGACGGCGGTGACGGGGCGGGGTACGCCGCAGCCGAAGCGGTTCCACTTCCGGGCGCCGAAGAGCGCGTACGCGGCACTGCGCGCCGCCGGGGTCGACGCCGCGTCGGTTGCCAACAACCACGTCCTCGACTACGGGCCGGTCGGACTGCGTGACACCCTCGACTCGGCGGCGGAGGCGAAGTTCCCGGTGTTCGGCGCGGGGCGGAACGCCGACGCGGCGTACGCGCCGTGGCTGACGACCGTGCGCGGGGTCCGGATCGCCGTACTGGGCATGTCGCAGGTGCACGAGTTGTCCGCGCAGTGGAAGCCGACCGCGACCCGGCCCGGGGTGGCGATGGCGTTCGACGCCGCGCGGGCCACCGCCGCCGTCCGGGCGGCCCGGGGCCAGGCCGATCTGGTGATCGTGTTCATGCACTGGGGGATCGAGGGCAGTTCCTGCCCGAGTGGCGAGATGAAGACGTTCGCCTCGCGGATATCCCGGGCCGGTGCCGACATCGTCCTCGGTACGCACGCGCACACGCTGCTCGCCGACGGTTGGCTGGGCCGGACGTACGTGCACTACGGGCTCGGCAACTTCCTCTGGTACGGCGACTCGAAGAGCACCGACTCCGGGGTGCTCCGGCTGACCGTGCGGGGCCGTACGGTGGTCCGCAACGAGTTCCTGCCCGGCACGGTTTCCCGTACCGGGCAGCCGGTGCTCGTCAGCGGTGGAGCCAGAGAGCGGATCCAGGACAGGATCGCCGCGGCGAGGCGCTGTACCGGCCTCGCCGCGAAGCGACCGTGACGACGACCCGAGGCGCTGCTCAGGACACCCGGGTCTCGCGCTCCCGCCAGGCGGCGACCAGCGAGGTCTTTCCGTTGGTGCGCAGCAGCGACCCTTCGTAGAGCCGGGCGGCGAACATCAGGAACAGTCCGGCGGCGACGAGCAGGATCAGCAGCGCCAGGATGGGCTCCCAGGGGGCGGCGTCACCGAAGAACAGCCGCAGCGGCATCGCCGTCGGGGCCGAGAACGGTATGTAGGACAGCACCGTCATGGCCACCGGGTTGTCGTTGAGGAACAACACCCCGAAGAACGGCAGCATGATGACGATCTGGGCCGGGCCGGACGCCCCGCTGATGTCCTCCTGGCGGCTGACCAGCGCGCCGGTAACCGCCCACATCGAGGCCAGCAGCACGAAGCCGACGACGAAGAACGGGATGAACCAGGCGATCGCCGGCCCGAGTTGGCCGAGCAGCCCGTCACCGCTGTCCACCACCGTCATGGAGACCACCGACACCAGCGCGATCAGGGCCACCTGGCCGAGCGCGAGCGCGCCGTTGCCGAGTACCTTTCCGGCCAGCAGCGCCCGGACCGGTACGGCGGCAACCAGGATCTCCACGATCCGGGTCTGCTTCTCCTCGGTGACGCTCTGGGCGATCTGGATGCCGAAGGTCAACGAGGCGAAGAAGAAGATCATCCCGAACGCCATCGGCACCATGAAGGCCAGAATCGGGCTGACCGCGTCCGGGTCGAGCAGTTGGACCGTGGGTGGGTTGCTCAGCGCCCCGACGATGGAGTCCGGCGTACGGTCCATCGCGAGCACGGTGAGCCCGCCGGGCTCGTCTCCCGGGACCACCGCGGCGTCGACCTCACCGTCTCGGACGAGTTGTTCCGCGCGCTGTGCGTCGGGGACCGACACCACCTCCATCCCGGCCTGGTCCAGCCGGGTGGCGGCGTCGGCCTGCACGACGGCGACGGTGGAACTGCTGCCCGCGAAGATTGCCGGCAGTACCGCACCGGCCACGGCGACCAGCAGGAAGAAGACGGTGCTGATCAGGAACGTCTTGTCCCGGAGCCGTACCGCGATCTCCCGGCCGGCGACCAGCTTGGTCGCCGCCCAGAGCGAGGGAGCGGTCGCCGCGCCGTCGTGGGTCGGCCGGGTGGTGGGTGGGGCGAGCGTCGTCACTGGGTGACCTCCCGGAAGATCTCGGAGAGCGTGGGGACGATCGGACCGAAGGTGCGTACGGGACCTCGGGCCAGGGCCTCCCGGAGCACCGTCTGGTCGTCGTCCGGGTTGGCGAGTTCGATCACGACCCGGGTGTCGTCGAGATCCACGATGGTCACCCCCGGCAGGTCACGGACCCAGCCGGCGTCGCCGTCGAGGACGAGTTCGAAGCGCGGCGTCGCGAACTTGGTCCGCAGTTCGGTACGGCTGCCGGCGGCGCGTACCGCACCGGCGGCGATGATGACCAGGTCGTCGCAGAGCCGTTCGACCACGTCGAGCTGGTGGCTGGAGAACAGCACGGGTACGCCGTTCGCGGCGCGCTCCCGCAGCACCCCGGCGATCACCTCCACGGCGATCGGGTCCAGCCCGGAGAACGGCTCGTCGAGGATCAGCAGTTCCGGGTCGTGCACCAGGGCCGCGGCGATCTGTGCCCGCTGCTGGTTGCCGAGCGACAGCTTCTCCAGCGGGTCGTTCGCCCGCTCGGCCAGTCCGATCCGTTCGAGCAGGTCGTCGACGTTGCGCTGGGCGGCCGACGTGGTCATCCCGTGCAACCGGCCGAGGTAGGTCAACTGCTCCCGGACCTTCATCTTCGGGTAGAGGCCGCGCTCCTCCGGCATGTACCCGAAGCGTTGCCGTACGGGCCGGGTGACCGGCTCACCGTTCCAGGTCACCTCACCGGAGTCCGCCGAGAGCAGCCCGAGGATGATTCGCATCGAGGTGGTCTTGCCGGCACCGTTGGCCCCGACGAACCCGGTCATCCGGCCGGCGCTCACCTCGAAGGAAATGTCATCGAGCACCTTGCGGTCGCCGAATGTCCGATTCACGGACGAGACGCGCAGCATCCAGCCTCCCCAGCCAGCCCTGCGCTGGGGCACGCTGCTCCAGCGCCGTTGACGCTAGTGCTGGCGTATCGTCCTGACGTCCGTCGCGAGGTGGAACCGCGAGAATGATCCACTGGTTGCCCGGCAACGGATAGCCGCCTCGATGCGGACGATCCCGGGTCCGTCCGGGGCTGTGCCGGGGCTCAGCCGCCCGCTCCGCGTGGGGTGACCACGCCGTGCTCGTACGCGAAGACCACCGCCTGGGTCCGGTCCCGCAGCCCCAGCTTCATCAGCACCCGGGAGACGTGGGTCTTCACGGTCGCCTCGCCGAGCAGCAGCCGTTCGGCGATCTCCGCGTTGGAGGCGCCCCCGGCGAGCTGCACCAGGACCTCGCGCTCCCGCTCGGTGAGTTCCGCCAACCGGCGCCGGTCATGGTCCGGCGGTCCGGCTCCGGCGCCCGACTGCCCGGCCGGGCGGGCCGACCCCGGTACGGCGGCGAAGGTCGCGATCACCCGTCGGGTGATCTGCGGGGCCAGCAGCGCGTCGCCTCGGGCGAGCACCCGCACCGCGTCGATGAGGTCCTCGGGGGAGCCGTTCTTCAGCAGGAATCCACTCGCCCCGGCCTGTAGGGCGGCGAACAGGTAGTCGTCGCGGTCGAACGTGGTCAGGATGAGGACGGCGGGGCCGCCCGTCGCGGAGGCCGCCACGATCCGGCGGGTCGCCTCCAGCCCGTCCACGTGCGGCATCTCGACGTCCAGCAGTACGACGTCGGGCCGGTGGGCCAGGGTCAGCTCGACGGCCTGTCGCCCGTCCGCTGCCTCGCCGACCACCTCGATGTCGTCCTCCGTCTCGAGGATGATCCGCAGGCCGGCCCGGACGAGTTGCTGGTCGTCGGCGAGGACGACCCGGATACAGCTCCGCTCGGTCATGGCACCTCCTCGCTGCGCTCCTCGGCGTCATGACCTGATCTACTGGGCTGGCCGATGCCCTCGCTCCGCTCGGTCATGCCGACGCCGCGGCGGGGGAGGTGTCGGCGGTGCCGAGTTCCGCGGGGCCGATCGGGAATCGGGCGCGTACCCGGAAACCGCCGCCGGTCCGGGCACCCACCTCCAGGCTGCCGTCGTGGGCGGCGACCCGTTCCCGCATGCCGATCAGGCCGAGCCCGCCCGCGCCGGGGCGCGGGGCCGGTACGGCGACGTACCCGGTCCGGCCGTCGTCGGTGACCTCCACCTCGACCTCGCGTCTCAGGTACCGGACCCGGACGTCGACGACGCTGGCCCGGGCGTGCTTGATGGTGTTCGTCACGGCCTCCTGGACGACCCGGTACCCGGCGAGGGACACCGACTCCGGCACCGGCAGCGGCTCGCCCAAGATCTTGTATTCGACGGTGAGTCCGGCGTCCCGGGCGCCCTGAAGCAGGCTGTCGACCTGATCCAGGCCGTATCCGAGGGCCTGGTCGGGCGCGCCCGCGTCGCGGAGCACCCCGAGCATCCGGCGTAGCTCGTCGACGGCGGTCCGGGCGCTCTGCTCCACGGCGGCGAGCGCGGTCTTGGCCTTGGCCGGATCCTTGTCCATGACCCGCCGGGACGCGCTCGCCTGGACACCCATCACCGAGACGTGGTGGGCGACGACGTCGTGCAGTTCGCGGGCGATCCGCACCCGCTCCTGCGTCACGGCCCGTTCGGCGTTCTCGGCCCGGGACCGCCGCAGCGCCTCGGCCTGGACCTCCAGGAGGTGCTGGCGGCGGGCCGAGGTCCAGGTGCTGTTGCCGAGCAGGTACGCGAGCAGGAAGAAGGCGAGGTTGAACAGGATGCTGGTGATGGCGACCGCCAGGAACGGCGGCAGTGGACCGGCCGCGCCCACGAATTCCGGCTCGCTCGACAGCACGGAGAGCGTGGCCGCGAGGGCGAGCCAGCCGAACATCGCGGCGATGACGCCGATCCGGATCCGGGCCGCCAAGGTGCGGTGCCGCCCCCACGCCCCGAGGCTGTAGATGGCGACGAAGAGCGCGGCCGAGGAGGCCAGCGTCTCCGGACTCGACCGCGCCTGGGCGGCGATGAAGGCCACGGCGGTCACGATGGTGCACAGTTCCGGTCGGCTGCGCCGCCAGACCAGCGGCAATCCGACCGCGACCGCCCAGCCGAGCTGTTCGGGCCAGGACGGTGGTGGCCCGAGCGGGAAGCTTCCCATGCTGTTCGACAGGACGACGCTGAGCAGGGCGCCGGCGGCCATCGCGAGGCCCAGGTAGAGGTCCCGGCGGCGCTGCTGTGGGGTCGGCTCGGGCCGGACCCACGGACCCGGGCTGTCGTCGCCGGGCGCGGGCGTGTGCGGTACGTCGTCGTACGGTGCTCGGCCTGCCTTCACCCGACATGAATAACGTATCCGGGTCCCGGTGCACATCCTCGACGCGCAGGCATGGCGGAGATCACGGACGGTAGTTGGTGCCCCGGCCCCATCGGGTGCCCGTGGACGTGGCATCGTTCTGCGGCGGAATAGTTGACTCGGCAAATATGTTGTGCGGGACGTTCCGGTATCGGGCGTGAACCCGGTTTGACGTGAGGAGCTGTCATGCAGTTCGGGGTCTTCACCGTCGGTGATGTGACCACGGATCCGACCAACGGGCGTGAGCCGTCCGAGGCCGAGCGGATCAAGGCGATGGTCGCCATCGCCGTAAAGGCGGAGGAGGTCGGTCTCGACGTCTTCGCCACCGGGGAGCACCACAACCCGCCCTTCGTGCCCTCCTCGCCCACCACCATGCTGGGCTTCATCGCGGCGCGGACGAGCAGGCTGCTGCTGTCGACCGCGACGACGTTGATCACCACCAACGACCCGGTGAAGATCGCCGAGGACTACGCCATGCTGCAACATCTGGCGGACGGTCGGGTCGATCTGATGATGGGCCGGGGCAACACCGGCCCGGTGTACCCGTGGTTCGGGCAGGACATCCGGAACGGCATCCCGCTGGCGATCAACAACTACGATCTGCTGCGCCGGCTCTGGCGGGAGGACGTCGTCGACTGGCAGGGCAAGTTCCGGACCCCGTTGCAGTCCTTCACCTCGACGCCCCGACCGCTGGACGGAATACCGCCGTTCGTCTGGCACGGCTCGATCCGGAGCCCGGAGATCGCCGAGCAGGCCGCGTACTACGGCGACGGGTTCTTCGCCAACCACATCTTCTGGCCCAAGGAGCACACCCAGCGGATGGTCGGGCTGTACCGCCAGCGGTTCGCGCACTACGGCCACGGCTCCGCCGACCAGGCCATCGTGGGTCTCGGCGGGCAGGTGTTCATGCGGAAGAACTCCCAGGAGGCGGTACGGGAGTTCCGGCCGTACTTCGACAACGCCCCGGTCTACGGGCACGGGCCGTCGCTGGAGGAGTTCACCGAGCAGACGCCGCTGACCGTGGGCAGTCCGCAGCAGGTGATCGACCGGACCCTGACCTTCCGGGAGTACGTCGGCGACTACCAGCGGCAGCTGTTCCTGCTGGACCACGCCGGGCTGCCGTTGAAGACCGTCCTGGAGCAGCTGGACATTCTCGGCGAGGAGGTCATACCGGTGCTGCGCAAGGAGTTCGACGCGCTCCGCCCCGCGCACGTCCCGGAGGCGCCGACGCACGCGTCGCTGATCGCCGAACGGGACACGGCCCCGGCGCCCGCCGATGGGGCCGCGACCAGCGGTGCGGGTGCGATCAGCGAGGCGGGGTCGGACCGATGAGGCAGCGCACCCTTGCCGTGGTCTCGGCCGGGCTCCGGCAGCCCTCGTCGACCCGGTTGCTGGCCGACCAGCTCGCCGCGACGACCGGCGACGAACTGGACCGGCGGGGCGTACGGGCCCGGACCGAGGTGGTGGAGTTGCGTGACCACGGGCACGACGTGGTCAACCACCTGCTGGCCGGTTTTCCGTCGCCGTCGCTGAAGCAGGCCATCGAGACGGTGTCCGGCGCGGACGGACTGATCGTCGTATCGCCGATCTTCAACGCCTCGTACAGCGGACTCTTCAAGTCGTTCTTCGACGTGCTCGGGGACGACGCCCTGGTCGACCGGCCGGTCCTGATCGGCGCCACCGGCGGCACCGCCCGACACTCGCTGGCGCTCGAACACGCGCTGCGGCCGATGTTCAGCTACCTGCGGGCGGTCGTGGTGCCCACCTCGGTCTTCGCCGCTCCGGAGGACTGGGCCGGGGGCAACGCCCAGGGCACGCTACGTGGCCGGATCGACCGGGCGGCCCGGGAACTCGCCGAGCAGGTCAGCGGGCGCGAGACGACGGCCGTCGCGGACCCGTTCACCCTGACCACGAGCTTCGACCAGCTCCTGACCGGCGACTGACCGCTCGGCGTCGAGCGGCTTCGGCGCGCGGGTCCGCCGGATCCCGGCGCCCGGCGTCGAGGCCGCCGGTCCGGGGGCGGACCGCCCCGACCCGGGTGCCAGAGCATCCGGGTCCGGGTCGTCGGGTTGAATGTGCCGATGAGTTCCGCACGGGTGGCCCGGGCCATCAGCCAGGCCACGACCGACGCCGTCGAGGCGGCCAGTGCCCAGGATCTGGCCGCCCTCGACCGGGCGGCCGCAGAACTGACCGGGAACAGCCCGGAACAGGTCGGGCTGGTGATCGGCGCGGTACTGCGGATGCTGCTGGAGGAGACACATCCGGACGGGCTGGCCGGCGAGGACGTGCAGGCCGTGCTGGAGCGGTGCGCCCGGACCAACATCGGCTGGGTTCCCGACCTGGACGTCTCGGTGCTGGCCCTGCTGCTGACCGGTGCGCTCGGCGTACACCAGATGGCGGAGGAGATGCCGCCGGCCGATCCGGCGGCGGTGGCCCGGCACGCCCCGCTGCTCGTCGCCGACCTGCTCGCCGTCACCGGTCGATCGGTCGGTGACTACCTGGACGCCGCGCTGACCGAGATCGCCATCTCGGAGACCATGGAACTGCCGTGAAGGCTGCCCCATAGCAGCCCACCGATGTCCATAAAATGCGGCAATGATAAATTTTCGCTATCACATGGTGTCGCTGGCCGCGGTGTTTCTCGCTCTCGCGGTCGGCGCGGTATTCGGCACCACGGCGGCGAACGGCGTCGCCTCGGACGTGCTCAGCGAATCGGTCAACGCGGCGCACAAGGCCAACAAACAGCTCCGTGAGACGGCCAACGAGTTCCAGGAAGAGGCGAGTCGCAAGGACGACTACATCAACGAGACCGCGCCTGCCCTGCTGAGCGGGACGTTGACCGGCCGCCGGATCGTGGTGCTGACGACGCCGTCCGGCCGCGAGCACGCCGAAGGCGTGATCGAAAAACTCGGACTGGCCGGGGCCGCCGTAACAGGGCCCGTCGACGTACGGGAAGCCTTCTTCAACCCGAAGAACAACCTGGACCTTCTCGCCCTGACACGTACCGTTTCGACCGGCACGCTGCCGGCCAACGGCGACGGGGTCGAAACCGCCTGCGCGCTCCTGGCCACGGTCCTCCTCACCCCCGATCCGTCCGGAGCCCTGGCCGGCGACCGCCGTTCGGTGGTGTTGTCCGCGTACGCCAAGGCCCAATATCTCACCGCACCCGAGCGACTCGACGGTCCCGGGGACGCCGCGGTGCTGGTGACCGGGCCGGCCTACGTGGACGAGGGCTCGGCCGAGCGCAATGCCGCGATCGTGACCATGGCCGCGCAGTTCGGCGCGACGGGACGGACCGTCGTAGCGGGCACCGGCGCCGGCGAGGGCAGCATCATCGGGGCGGTACGCGGCGACGACGCCCTCGCCGCGCGAATCTCAACGGTGGACGGGGTGGCCGGGGTGCAGGGCGAGGTCGTCACGGCGCTCGCGTTGGCCGAGCGGATCGTCGCCGACCGGGTGGGCCGCTACGGTACGGCCGCCGGCGCGGACGCTCTCACGCCGCGACGGCGGTGAGCTGGTCCCCGGCAGCGGCGGCCGGCCCGTGGCGGTACGTCAGCGGCGCCGGCCCGTGGCGGTACGTCAGCGGATCAGTGCCCGGTCGTGTCGGAGTCGGTGGCGGCGTCCTCACCCCGGTCGAGCGCGGAGAGCGCGGCGACCTCCGCCGGGGCGAGGGTGAAGTCGAAGACGTCGATGTTGCTCTTCATCCGCTCCGGCGAGGAGGTCTTCGGGATCGGGATGAGCCCGAGTTCGAGGTGCCAGCGGAGGACGATCTGCGCCGGGGTCCGGCCGTGCCGGTCCGCGATCTCCGTCACGACCGGCTGGGCGAGCAGTTCACCGCCGTGGCCGATCGGTCCCCACGACTGGGTCACGATGCCGTGCGCCTGGTGGTAGGCGCGGGCCGCCTCCCGGGTCAGCGTGGGGTCGAGCTGGATCTGGTTGACGTCCGGCGTCACGTCGGTCGCGGCGAGGATCCGGTCGATGTGCGCCGGCTTGAAGTTGGACAGCCCGATGGCCCGGACCCGTCCCTCCCGCAGCAGGTCGGTGAGGCCGAGGAAGGCGTCGACGTACCGGTCCTGCCAGGGCATCGGCCAGTGGATGAGGTAGAGGTCGAGGTAGTCCAGACCGAGCCGCTCGATGCTGTCCTGGAACGCCTCCCGCACCGCCTCGCGACCGTGCCACTCGCCGTTCAGCTTGCTGGTGACGAAGAGGTCCTCCCGGGCGACCCCGGAGGCGCGTAGTCCGCGACCGACGCCCTTCTCGTTGCCGTACTTGTAGGCGGTGTCGACGAGCCGGTAACCGATGGTGACCGCCTCGGCGACGGCCCGCTCGGCTTCGGCGTCCGACATCGGCCAGGTGCCGAGACCCAGTCGCGGGATCTGGGCCCCGTTGGCCAGCGGTTGGGTCGGTACGGTCGGCTGCTCGCTCATTCGGCTGATCTCCTGGGTCCGGGACGGCCTGACGTCGGGTCACCTGGTGGCTCGGCAGCGCGCCAGGTTCGCCGAGGTCAAACCCTATCCGGACGCTCAGGTGCGCCCCGAACGGCCCGGGTCGCCCGGAGGAGCCGGACCCGCGGCAGGAGCCTGTCGAGGGTGATCGGCAGGTCGCCCGGACCCGGACGCGGTTGCGCGTGCCGGACCGCGCCGGCGATCACCGGCGCGGCGCCGACGAGGCCGATTCGGCCAGGTCCAGCAGCGTACGGGTCAGGGTGTTGCTGGCCAGCGGGACCTTGAAGGCGTTGCCCGGCAACGGCCGGGCCTCGGCGAGTTCCGCCTCGGCCGCCGCCCGGAACCGGTCGGACTGGGCCGGGCCGCCGCGCAGCAGCTCCTCGGCCCGGGTCGCCCGCCACGGCTTGTGCGCCACCCCGCCGAGCGCGATCCGGACGTCGCGGACCACACCGTCCGTCACGTCGATCGCCGCCGCCACGGAGACCAGCGCGAACGCGTACGAGGCGCGGTCGCGTACCTTCCGGTAGTACGAGCGGGTGGCGAACGGGAGCGGCGGCAGCTCGATGGCGGTGATCAGCTCTCCGTGCTGGAGGATGGTGTCCCGCTGCGGCTCGTTGCCCGGCAGCCGGTGCAGCTCGCCCATCGGGATGCTCCGGCCGCCGTCCGGCCCCTCGGTGTGCACCACGGCGTCCAGCGCGGTCAGCGCCACCGCGAAGTCCGACGGATGGGTCGCGATGCAGTCCTGCGACGTGCCCAGGATGGCGAGTTCCCGGTGATGCCCGCCGATCGCCGAGCAGCCGGTGCCGGGCTCCCGCTTGTTGCACGGCGTGGTGACGTTCTGGAAGTACACGCACCGGGTGCGTTGCAGCAGGTTTCCGCCCGCCGTCGCGAGATTGCGCAGCTGGCCGGAGGCGCCGGAGAGCAGCGCCTGGGACAGCACCGGATAGCGGCGGCGGACCAGTGGATCCGCCGCGAGATCGCTGTTCGGCGTGGCCGCGCCGATCCGGATCCCGCCGCCGGGCAGTTCCTCGACCCGGTCGGAGGTCAGCCGCCGGACGTCGACCAGCAGGTCCGGGGTGGCGACGTCTAGCTTCATCAGGTCGACGAGGTTGGTGCCGCCGCCGAGGAAGGCGCCGCCCGGCGCCTTGGCGAGCAGCGCGACGGCCCCGGTGACGTCGTCGGCGCGGGCGTACCGGAACGGCCTCATCGCCGGGCCAGCTCCTGGATCGCCGGCACGATGTTGGCGTAGGCGGCGCAGCGGCACAGGTTCCCGCTCATCCGCTCCCGGATCTCGTCCGCGTCGAGGGTCATTCGGCTCCGGCCACCGGCACCGGCACCACCGGCACCGCCGCCTCCACCGTCGGCTCTGTCGCCACCGCCGTCGGCTCCGTCGCCGTCCGTCGTCACCGCGCTCGGCCAGCCCGCCTCGGCCTCGCGGAGCATCGCGACCGCCGAGACGATATGTCCCGGAGTGCAGTAGCCACACTGGAACGCGTCGTACTCGATGAAGCAGCGCTGCATCGGATGGAGTTCACCATCGGTGGCGAGCCCGGCGGCGGTGACGATCTCGGCCCCGTCGTGCGCCACGGCGAGGGCCAGGCAACTGTTCACCCGCCGACCGTCCAGCAGGATCGTGCAGGCTCCGCACTGCCCGTGGTCGCAGCCCTTCTTCGGGCTGGTGTTGCCGAGCCGCTCCCGGAGGGCGTCGAGCAGGGTGGTCCGGGTGTCGACGGTGACCCGGTGCGCGCTGCCGTCCACTCGGATGTCGACCTCGACCTCCATGGTCTCGACCTCCATGGTCTCGGCCTCCTGTGGGATCGAGTCGCTACGAATACCCACAAAGCTAGCCATACCATTCTGACAAGGGGCCGAAATGGGCAAAGCCCGCATCGCTGCCGTACGGCACGCCGGTGCCGGCTCCGGCGAGCCCGCTCCGGGCTCAGCGCGACTCCCGGTTGCCGGCGACCGAGCCGTACAGGGTGAGCGCGGCGAGGAGGGTGGTGATCAGACCCAGCGCGGCCAACGGCGGCAGCACCCGGGCGACCGGCAACAGCAGCAGGGCCAGGCCGGCACCGCCGAGCTGGACGACGGAGCCGGCCCGAACCGTCCGCCAGCCGACCGCGACCTGACCACCGAGGTAGCAGGCGACACCGCCGTAGAGGGCCACCAGCGCAACCCAGCCCAGCGGCGCGGAGGGGCTCCCGCCTTCCGGGTCGGAGAGCCGGGCGAGCACCTGCTCGATGCCGAGAGCGACGTAGATGACACCGGCGATCAGCGGGAAGTGCAGCAGCGAGTGGGCGTCCCGGGCCAGCCGGGCCCGGGGCGCCCCGTGCAGCAGCTCCAGTTGGCGGCGGGTGACCGGCGCGACGGACTCGAAGTAGAGCAGCCAGAGGCAGACGGTCATCGCGAACCCGAGCAGCGTGGCGGCCAGGGTGGGCGCGTCGACGGGTGCCGTGCCGATACCGATCTCGACCGACACGATGGACTCGCCGAGGGCGATGATGAAGACCAGGCCGTGCCGTTCCGCGAAATAGCCGGGGCTGCGCAGCCGCCATCCGCCGTACCGCGACGCGACCTGGCCGCCGCCCCAGTCGATGACCAGCACGGCGATCCAGAGCAGCAGTTGCGGGGTCCCGCCGAGGAGCGCGCCGACCAGCAGCGGTACCGAGGCGACGGTCTGGGTGATGCTGTCCAGCAGGAGCTGCCGCCGGAGCGCGGGTTCGCCGGCCGCCGCGAACAGGTAGGTGCAGACGTACAGCACCCGTACGACGAGGTAGGCGAGGGCGAGCGTCAGTGGGCCGTCCAACCGGCCGGGAGCGTGCGCGAACGAGTCCGGAACGACCAGGGCGACCACGAAGATCGCCGCCATCGCCGCGATGGCGCCGGCCCGTACCACCCCGACGTCGGCCCGGGCCTGGTTGCCGAGCCAGGTGTAGGCCGACCAGGACCACCAGAGCAGCGCCAGGAGCAGCAGGCCCCGGCCCAGCGCGAGCGTGGTCGGCTCGTCGGCCATGAACGAGATGACCCGGGTGAACGCGAAGACGAAGACCAGGTCGAAGAAGATCTCGAACGGGGTGACCCGGTGCGTCTCGTCGGCGAGCGCGATCGTTGGCCGGTGAATCCTCCGCACGTCCGGTCACTCCCGATTTCGGGGTCGGCCGCGCCGGCCGACTACCCGTACAACGGATCACGCGGCCGGCCGGCAACCCGGGCTGGCCGCTGCCGGTGCGTGCCGTCGGGTGCCGGTGGCGGGTGGCCGAGCCCGGCTGGGCGACAATCAACGCCATGCGGTTCGGCATCCTGGGCGCGACGGAGGTGTACGCGACCGACGGCCGCCGACTCGTCGTCGGTGGGCCGCGGCTGCGCGCCCTGCTGGTGCTGCTGCTCCTCGACGCGGGTCGGCTGGTCTCCGCCGATCGGCTGATCCACGGCCTGTACGGCGACAAGCCGCCGAACCGGGCCGCGAACGCGTTGCAGTCCCAGGTCTCCCGGCTGCGCCAGGCGCTGTCGGCCGGGAACGGGCCGGAGCCGCTGGTGGAGTTCCATCCGGCGGGGTACCGCCTGGCGGTCGATCCGGAGGACGTCGACTGGCACCGGTTCACCCGGCTGGTCGGGGCCGGGCACCGGGCGCTGGCCGCCGACGACCGGCGGCGTGCCGCAGACCTGCTGGGCGAGGCGCTGGCCCTGTGGCGCGGCGAGCCGTTGGCGGACGTCCGCGACGCACCGTTCGCGCCGACCCAGGCGGTACGCCTCGACGAGCTGCGGCTGGCCGCGGTCGAGGACTGGATCGAGGCGGAGCTGCGGCTCGGTGCGGCCGGGACGCTCGTGGCCGAGCTGCGCGAGCTGGTGACGGCGTACCCGCTGCGGGAGCGACCGCGCGGTCAGCTCATGCGCGCGCTGCACGCCGATGGCCGGCGGGCCGAGGCGCTTGCCACCTTCGCCGACGTCCGGCGCCTCCTCGCCGACGAACTCGGCACCGACCCGTCCCCGGAGCTGACCGCGCTGCACGTGGCCGTGCTGCGGGACGATCCGGCGCTGGCCCCGGTCCGAACCGCCCCACCCGCCCCACCCGCCCCACCCGGGCCGCCGGACCGGCCGGCGGCGGATCCGTCCGGCCCCGCCGCCGTGCCGCATCCCGGTCGGGGGATGTCCGGTGCGGCCGTCGCCGGCCCGGCCGGGTCGGTCGGGTCGGTCGGGTTGGGCTCCTCCGGCCAGGTGACCGGATTGCCGGGACAACTCAGCAGCTTCGTGGGACGGGAGGAGGAGCTGCGCCGGGTCGGCAAGCTGCTCGGCGAGGCCCGGCTGGTCACCCTGCACGGCCCGGGGGGCGCCGGCAAGACCCGGCTGGCGATCGAGGCGGCCAGCCGACAGGACGGCGAGGTCTGCCTGGTCGAGCTGGCGTCGGTGACCGCCGGGGCGGACGTGACCCAGACGGTGCTCGCCGCACTCCATCTGCGTGAGGCCGTGCTGCGTGCCCCTGGTGCTCCCCGGGACGCCGCCGACCGGCTGGTCGCGGCGCTCGCGGACCGGCGCCTGCTGCTGGTGCTCGACAACTGTGAACACCTGGTGGCCGATGCCGCCCGGCTCACCGCCCGACTGCTCGGCGCCTGTCCGAAGGTCCGCGTCCTCGCCACCAGCCGGGAGCCGCTCGGGCTCACCGGCGAGGCGTTGTGCCCGGTGTCCGGACTGACCCTGCCGCCGGTCGACGCGAGCCCGGAGACGGCCCAGGGGTACGCCTCGGTGCGGCTCTTCACCGAGCGGGCCGTCGACGCGTCGCCGGACTTCGATCTCGACGCCGGCAACGTGGCCGAGGTACTGCGGATCTGCCGTACCCTCGACGGTCTGCCGCTCGCCATCGAGCTGGCCGCGGCCCGGCTCCGGGCCCTGCCGGTCGCGCAGATCGCGGCCCGGCTGGACGACCGGTTCCGGCTGTTGACCCGGGGGAGCCGGGTGGCCCAGCCCCGGCACCAGACGCTGCGCGCGGTGGTGCAGTGGAGCTGGGACCTGCTGGACGGGGTCGAACAGCGGTTGGCCCGCCGGCTCACGGTGTTCGCCGGCGGTGCCGACCTGGACGCCGTCGAGCGGGTCTGTGGCCCGCTCGGGGCCGACGTGCTGGACGTGTTGTCGAGTCTGGTCGACAAGTCCCTGGTCGAGGCCGGCGGCGGGCGGTTCCGGATGTTGGAGACCGTGCGCGCGTTCGGCGCCGAGCGGCTGATCGAGGCCGGCGAGGCCGACCTGCTGCGCGAGGCGCACGCGGCGTACTTCCTCGACCTGGCCCGGACCGGCGACGAGCGGCTGCGCGGTGCGGAGCAGTTGGAGTGGCTACGCCGGTTGGACGCCGACCGCGACGACCTGCACGCCGCGCTGCGTCGGGCGGTGGCCGGCACCGACACCGCAACGGCGCTGCGGCTGGTCGCGGCCCTGTCGTTCTACTGGTGGCTGCGCGGGTTGCGGGGCGAGGGCGCCGCGCTGGCCAGCCAGCTCATCGCGCGGCTCGGCGCCGGGCCGCCACCCGGTCTGGAGGAGGAGTACGCACTGTGCCTCCTGCACGCCTCCCTCGGCGGGTACGGCCAGACAGTCCCGGACATCGGCGCCGCCGGCTCGATCCTGTGGAACCTGCACCGGCCGCCCCGGCAGCCGTTCCTGCTCTACATGTCGGGGATCGCCAACGGTCCACCGCCGGACATGTCGCAGTCGCTGGTGACGTCCGAGGACTGGGGCGAGGTCCTCGGTACCAATCCGTGGAGTCGGTCCCTCGGGGCGCTCGGCGTCGGCATGATGTGGATGCTCGAACGCCGGTACGTCCAGGCCCGGTCCCAGTTCGAGATCGCGCTGGCCGGTTTTCGTGCCCTCGGTGAGCGCTGGGGCACCATCCTGAGTCTGACAAGCGTCATAGATCTCGCCTACCGCGATGGTGACCACACCGCGACCGAGGGGGTGGACGAGGCGCTGCGGCTGGCCGGTGAACTCGACTCGACGCTGGACACGGCGGAGCTGCTGCGGACCCGGGCGGAGGGGCGGATCAGCGTCGGCGACCTGGTCGGGGCGAGTGTCGACTATCAACGGGTGGTGGAACTCGCCCTGCCGGCCGGAGCGCCGGAACTGCTCGCCGCGGCCCACTTCGGGCTCGGCGAGATCGCCCGGATCCGGGGCGACCTCGACCGGGCCCGCGAGCTGTGCGAGCTGGCGTTGGCGGAGTGCCCGACCGGCTGGTTCGGTGCCGAGGGGGTCCGGCTCGGCGTACTCGGCACCCTCGGGAGCATCGCCGAGGCGAACGGCGACATCACGACGGCCCGCCGCCACTACCGCGAGGTGCTCGTCTCCACGCAGGGGATCTGGGAGCCGGAGACCATCTCCACCGCCGTCGAGGGGCTGGTCGGGCCGGTGCTGCGGGACGGCGACGCCGAGCGGGCCGCCCTGCTGCTGGGTGCGATAGCGGCCGTGCAGCCCGGCGCCGCGTCAGCCGCCGGGGCCGCCCCCGCGGCGGGCGCCACCCGGGCCCGGCTCGGCGACGCGGCGTACGAGCGGATCCTCGCCCGGGGCGCGGGCATGAGCCGTGAGCAGGCGCTCGCGGTGCTCGACCGGCCGTGAGCGAGCGCTGACCGGGGCCGTCAGCGGGCGGTGCGTGCTTCGTCAGGGCCGTCGGCGACCGTCGGGGCATGACAACCGAAACACCAGCCGTCGTCGCCGAGGGACTGCACAAGCGGTACGGCACGAGCAGAGCCCTCGACGGGTTCGACCTCACCGTGCCGACCGGCACGGTATGCGGACTGCTGGGACCGAACGGCGCCGGCAAGACCACGGCGGTCCGGATTCTCTCCACCCTGCTCCGGTTCGACGCCGGCCGGGCCCGGGTGGCCGGGTACGACGTGGTCCGGCAACCGGAGCAGGTCCGTGGCGTGATCGGGTTGACCGGGCAGTACGCCGCCGTCGACGAGGTACTCAGCGGCCGGCAGAACCTGATCCTCTTCGGTCGCCTGCACCACCTTCCGGTACGGGCGGCCCGGCGACGCGCGGACGAACTGCTGGATCAGTTCGGGCTCACCGATGCGGCGGGCAAGTCGGCGGGGGAGTACTCGGGAGGGATGCGCCGCCGGCTGGACCTGGCCGCGAGCCTGATCATGACGCCCCGGGTGCTCTTCCTCGACGAGCCGACCACCGGCCTCGACCCGCGCAGCCGCAACCAGCTCTGGACGGCCGTACGCCGGCTGGTCGCCGACGGCACCACGGTGCTGCTCACCACCCAGTACCTGGAGGAGGCGGACCAGCTCGCCGACCGGATCCTGGTGGTCGACGCGGGGCGGGTGGTCGCCGAGGGCACCTCGGCCGAGCTGAAGTCGCGGATCGGCGCCGACCGGATCGAGGTGGTGGTCCGGAACGCGGCGGAGCTGTCCGCCGCCGCCGCGATCGTCGAACGGCTCTCCGCCGGGCCGGTCGCGGTGGACGTCGAGATCCGGCAGCTCGGCGCGCCGGTCGTGGACCGGGTCGCCGCGCTCGCCGACGTCATGCGGGCGCTGAGCGACGCCGCCATCGCGGTCGAGGACGTCGGACTGCGTCGGCCGACCCTCGACGAGGCGTTCCTGCACCTGACCGGGCACCAGCCCACCGGTGGACAGCCGGTGGGCCGGCCGACCGGAGCGGGGGTGGCGGCGTGACCAGCACCCTCCGGTCGCAGCCCCGGACGTCCGGTGCCGGCCCCGTGGTACGACCCGGCCCGGTGCCGGCCGGAGTGCCGGGCCGGTTCCGCCGGGCGCTGGCCGACGGTTGGGTGATGACCGGCCGCAACATGTCACACGTGATCCGGTCGCCCGAGGAGATCGTGATCTATTTCAGTCTGCCGATCATGTTCGTGCTGGTCTTCGGCTACGTCTTCGGCAGCGGGATGGCGGTGCCGGGTTCGGGCTACCGGGAGTACCTCCTGCCCGGCGTTTTCGTGATGACGATGCTGTACGGCCTCGGCGCCACCGCCAGCGGTATCGCCATGGACGTGAGCCGGGGTGTCGTCGACCGGTTCCGTTCGATGCCGATGGCCCGGTCCGCGCTGGTGGTCGGCCGGACCGGCGCCGACCTGCTCCGCGCCCTGCTGGAGATGGCCACGCTGGTCGTCTGCGGCCTGCTGGTCGGTTGGCAGTGGCGGAACGGGCTGGCGTCCGCGCTCGCCGCGGTGGGGCTGATCCTGCTGCTGCGGATCGCGCTCACCTGGGTGGGCATCTTCCTCGGACTGGTGGTACCGAACCCGGACACCGTCGGCGTGATCGTGTTCCCGCTCGCGTTCCCGCTCACCGCGCTCTCCAACGTGTTCGTCTCGCCCGACCTGATGCCGCAGTGGCTCGGCACGATCGCGGCGTGGAACCCGCTCTCCGCGACGGTGGCGGTGGCCCGGGAACTGTTCGGCAATCCCGGGACGGGTGGCGACTCGTGGCCGGCCCAGCATCCGCTGGTGTTGGCGATCGGCTGGCCGGTGATCCTCATCGCGGTCTTCGCGCCGCTGGCCGTCCGTCGCTACCAGCGGCTGAGTCGCTGAGGCTGGCGGTAACCGCCGGCTGGGTCACGGCAACGTGGCTCAGCCGGCGGCGTGGTGGGCGTCGAGCAGCGCGGTGGCGGTCAGCAGGCTCAGTCCGTCGAGGCCGGTGCCGTGCATCACCGATCGGGCGGCCGAGCCGTCGAACACGACGGTGAGCTGCTTCGCCAGCGTCTCGGGGTCGTCGACGCCGGCCAGGGTCGCCTGCCGGGCGAAGTAGTCGGTCAGCAGTTGTTTGTGGTGCCGGGCGACCACGCTGGCCGGATGGCTCGGGTCGCGCAGTTCGGTCGCCGTGTTGACGAACGGGCAGCCGTGGAATTCCGGCTCGTCGGCGAGTTCCTCCAGGCGTTCGAAGACGCGGAGGATTCGCTCCCGGGGAGCCATTTCAGACGTGTCGTCCGGAATGTGGGTGGCGATCGTCGCCGGACCGTACTCGGCGAGGCTCTCCGCCACGAGTGCGTCCTTGGTCTCGAAGAGCTGGTACATGGTCCGCTTCGAGACGCCGGCCGTCTGGCAGAGCTTCTCGACGCCGGTCGTCGCGATGCCCTCCCGACCGAACAGCTCGGCTGCGGCACGCAGCAGGCGTTCGCGCGGTAGGGCCTTGGCGGTCGAGGTCATACCGGCAGCGTACCCGCTGGTCTTGCGGTTGGAAACCGATCGGTTTACGGTTGGCAAAACCGATCGGTTTCCTAGCTTCCTGGAGATCCCAAAATGCAGATCGAAGATGCTGTCGTGCTGGTGACCGGTGGCAACCGTGGCCTGGGTCGGGCCATCGCCGCCGAGGCGGTCGCCCGGGGTGCCCGGAAGGTCTACGCCGCCGCCCGCGATCCCCGTACGGTCACGAATCCGGACGTCGTGCCGCTGGCACTCGACGTGACCGACCCGGAATCGGTGGCGGAGGCGGCCCGGGTGGCCTCCGATGTCACGGTTCTGGTCAACAACGCCGCGGGCCTGGTCAACGCGAACTTCCTCGACTCGGACGTCGAGGAGGTCCGTCGGGAGTTCGAAACCAACTTCTACGGGCCGCTCCGCCTCACCCGGGCGTTCGTGCCGGCCATCGTCGACAACGGCGGCGGTCACGTCCTCAACATCAACTCCGTGCTCTCCTGGCTCGGAATCAGCGATTCCTACAGCGCGTCCAAGGCGGCGCTGTGGTCGATGACGAACTCGCTGCGCCTGCAACTGCTGCCCCGGGGTGTCGGTGTGACGGGGCTGCACGTCGGCTACATCGACACGGACATGTCGGCGCACGTCGACGCGCCGAAGATCTCTCCCGAGGACGTGGCCCGGCAGGCGATCGACGGCATCGAGGCGGGAGCCTTTGAGGTGTTGGCGGACGAGACCACCAGGCGGGTGCGCGATGGCCTCTCCGGAACGGTGACCGCGATGTATCCGCAGCTCAGCGCCGCCTGACCGATGCGGGAGGGGTGGGCCGGCGGAATGGGTGGGCGCCGTCGCCGGCGCCCGTCCGGAGAGTCGGCCACCCCTCCGGTCTTCATCGGCCACCCTTCGGCCACCCCTCGGTCTTCATCGGCACCCTTCCGGCCTTCGTCATCACCTCGGCCTTTATCGGCGGCTTGACGCGAAACCGCTTCGACCTTTATCGTCATCGCGACGAAAACAGGGGAGGTGGCGCGTCGTGACCGACGTGACCAGACGGCTGTTCCTGCGACACCTGCGCGGGGCGCCGACGACATGGGTGCGGCACCACGCACGGGGCCGGGTGCGACACGAGGGGATCGGGCAGTCGTTCTGGTACCGCCCGCTGGTCGCCGTACTGAGCGAGGTGCCGGTCGACGACCGCGAGCTGCCACTGCTCTTCCACGCCCGGACCAGCGACTTCGCCGACGTCACGGTGCAGGCCACCGTGACGTACCGGATCGCCGACCCGGCGCTCGCCGCGAGCCGGTTGGACTTCTCGATCGACCCGCACCGGGGCGTCGCCCGGGCCCGGCCGCTCGACCAGGTCGCCACGCTCCTGGCCGAGCTGGCCCAGCAGCCGGCGCTCGACCTGCTCGCCCGGGTGCCGCTGGCCGAGGCGCTGACCGACATCGCCGCGGTCCGGGAGGCGGTGTCGGCCGCGCTGCGGGACGAGGCCCGGCTGGCCGACATCGGAGTCTCGGTGGGCAGCGCCCGGGTGGTGGCGGTCCGCCCCGAGCCGGAACTCGAACGCGCGCTACAGACCCCCACCCGGGAGGCGGTGCAGGTCGAGGCCGACCGGGCCACCTATGCCCGGCGGGCCCAGGCCGTGGAGCAGGAGCGGGGGATCGCCGAGAACGAGTTGCAGAACAAGATCGAGCTGGCCCGCCGGGAGCAGCAACTCGTCGAGCAGCGCGGCGCCAACGCCCGGCGCAAGGTCGAGCTGGAGGCCGACGCGGAACTCGCCGTGGCACAGGGCAAGGCAGAGCGGGAGAAGGTGGCCAACGCGGCGGCGGCCGACCGGGCCCGGGTGCTGGCCGCCGCCGAGGCGGAGAAGGAACGCGTCCTCGCCGGGGCGAAGGCGGACGGCGTACGCGTGATCGGCCTCGCCGAGGCCGAGGCGGAGACCGCCAAACTCGCGGCGTACCGGGACCTGCCGCCGGCCGTGCTCCAGGCGTTGGCGTTGCGGGAGGTGGCCGGACAGCTTCCCGAGATCGGCCAGCTCACCGTCACCCCGGACGTGTTGACCGGCCTGCTCGGCCGGCTCGGGCGATGAGCACCACGCGAGTGGGGCGGCCACGGTGAGTGCCACCCTCGCGCCCCGGGTCGTCCTGGTGAGTCGGCGCAGCGAGCTGGACGAGCTGCTGGCCCACCACGGCACCCGGGGCGCCGCCGGCTACTACCTGAGCCAACGGGGCCGGGACCTGGCCGAGGTCGTGGCCCGGCACGACGCGCTCCAGGCGGCGCTGACCGTCGTCGGGGCGGCCATCCCGGCCGACTGGCGGCGTGGGCAGGCGGACCGGGACGACCTGGCCCGTTTCCCGTTCGCACCGGAGGACATCGTGGTGGCGGTCGGTCAGGACGGCCTGGTCGCCAACGCGGCGAAGTATCTCGACGGGCAGCCGGTGATCGGCATCGACCCTGAGCCGGACCGCAACGCCGGGGTGCTGGTGCCCTTCGCGCCCTTCGAGATCGCCCGGCTGCTGCCCGCGGTGGTCGCCGGGCGCGCGCCGATCCGCGAACGGACCATGGTCCGGGCCTGGCTGGACGACGGGCAGGAACTCCTCGGGCTCAACGAGATCTACGCCGGCCATCCCGGCCACCAGTCGGCCCGGTACGTGCTCTCCACCGTCGACGGCCGCCGGGAGCGGCAGTCGTCCTCCGGGCTGGTGGTGGGCACCGGTACCGGCGCCACGGGCTGGTGCGCCTCGATCGCCCGGGAACGGTCCGGCGCGCCACCGTTGCCGAAGCCGGGGGAGCGGGCGCTGTGCTGGTTTGTCCGGGAGGCGTGGCCGTCCCCGTCGACCGGCGCGTCGTTGACGGCCGGTCGGCTCGGCGCGGACGAGACCCTGGAGATCGTGGCGGAACGGGAGCGGCTGGTGGTCTTCGCCGACGGTCTGGAGACGGACCACCTGGCGATGGCCTGGGGGCAGCGGTTGACGATCGGACCGGCCACCCGGCGCCTGCGCCTGGTCGAGCCGCCGGGTGCCGACTGACGGTCGAGCCGACGGGTGTCGACTGGCGATTCGTTTCGACATCGAGCGGTACGTTTCGCAGGCTGCAACACGTACGCCGCCTCCAGCGCACGGCCCGAGCTGATCTTCCGAGATCTGCACGCTTCCCGACACGGCAGCTCGTGGCTCTTTCGGAAAGCGAACGCAGCCCTGAGTGCGGGGTCTGGGCTCCGTACAGAGGATTGTCGGAATTCTTCCACTGCCGGCTCCGTCACGTTGTGAGAAGGTGTCGTCAGCGCATAGCAGCTTCCAACGAGGGATTGAAGAGGGCGTGGTGGAGGTACGGATTTCCGTCGATGGCCGTGATGCCGATTTCGAGGCGTTGTGGGAATGGCTGCGCAGCGAGCCGGACATACGTGGGCGGCTCCGGTTGGGTAGCTTGCCGACACCGGAGGGGACGATGGGCTCCTCCACTGAGGTTGTGGTTCAAGCCGCCGCTGCGATGGCTGGGGCCGGAGCGCTCTGGGCAGCCCTGTCCCGATCGCTAGCCGTGTGGCTGACGCAACGCCGTTCCGACATCACGGTCACTGTGACCGGGCCGGACGGCCGAAAGGTATCACTGAACGCCAAACGAGTGACCGATCCCGAGAACCTACTGCGCGAGGTCTTGAACGTTCCGGTACAGGCGGCAACCGAGCCCGTGGAACAGTAGGAACAAAAGTGCGTCTACCCGATCCTCAACGGTCTTACGCGGTGTTGATCGGCACCAGCACCTATCAGTCCGCCGACCTGACCGACCTGCCCGCGGTCCGCAACAACCTCGACGGCCTGGCCGCCGTACTCACCGCTCCCGCAATCGGCGCGATCTCACCCGACCATTGCGTGGTGATACCCGACCCCACCGACGCGCGTACCGTCTACCGTGCCCTGCGCAAGTACGCTGCCGCCGCCGAAGACACCCTGCTGGTCTACTTCGCGGGCCACGGCCGAACCGGACCGCGGAACGAGTTGTACCTGGGCTTGGCCGACACCGATCCCGACGAACTTCGCGTCAGCGCCCTCGCGTTCGACCTGATCCGTGACGTACTTGCCGAATGCCCAGCCGCTAACCGGGTGGTCATCCTCGACTGTTGCTTCAGCGGCCGCGCCATTCAGGACATGAGCGGCGCCGACGAGCGGATCTTCGGCCAGATCGGCGTCGAAGGCACCTACGTCCTCGCATCCGCACCCGCCAACGCAGTAGCCCTCGCACCCGTCGGTGCAACCTATACCGCCTTCACTGGTGAACTCCTCAACCTGCTCAACACTGGCGTACCCGGCGGACCGGACCTGCTGACCTTCGGCACCATCTACCGACGACTCCTGCACACCACATCCACCCGTGGACTGCCTATCCCGGGACAACGCGGCACAGGCACCGTCGACCTGCTCGCCCTCGCCCGAAACGTGGCAGCAGGAACGCCAGAAAAGTCCAGGCAGCCACTCGAACACTCCGGCGAACCCGGGCGACAGGACGTTGGACCGCCGACGACATCGACGCCCCTTGCTGATGGGGCGGCCACCACAAGCGCCAGAACGCGCGGCAACCCGCCTGGGCGGGCGGAGGCAGAGCAGGATGGCTCACACTCGTTCGACGTAACCCCGGTCGAGATCATTTTCCCGCACGAGGCCGGTCTCACACTGCGCACCTACACACCCATGCTCGACGAGGCCGGCACCTGGAACGAGGTTCCGGTGTTTCTCGCCGTGCGGGGGCGAATTCAACTCTTCGATGACCATGCCACGCTCGTCCACTATGTACGGGCCAACGTTTCCCACGACCTCGCGGCCCTGCCGGGCTGGACGAGCGTGGCCGGCTCCGTGAAGGCCGCCAATCTTGAACCCGACGACGCGGACCGCTACAACCTCGACCTTGTTCCGCAGAATCTCGCCGCCGGCCACGACCTCTGGGATCCGGATTTGCTGATCTCAGCGGGCGAGATCGCCCGCGATCTTGCCTGCGCTCTCAGCCTCAACGATGTACTTGCCGCTTTGGCCCCAGGGTCCCTACTTGACGATCTAGACGAAATACTGCGTACTGGCGGCGTCTTCGCACGCCGCAGGCTACGACGGTTCGATGCCGCTGAAGTCGCAAACGGATGGCGCTCCATCATCCACAGGCTGTCTACAGTTGTCGACCACCATCAACACAGCTAAGACTGCCGTCCGGATCGTCACGGCCGACATCTCCGGCGTGCTGGTGGTTGTTCTCCTGGCGTGGCTGCTGGTGGAACAAGTTAGAAGGTCGACTTCGGTGCGCTCGCGCCCGGCTTGATCCTGCTCGGTCCGGCGGCCGAGGGGCGTACGTCGGCGTCGAAGATCGCGGTCGGCAGGTAGACGGTGGCGCAGGAGTTCGGGATGTCCACCACCCCGGAGAACCGCCCCTCGATCGGGGCCGCGCCGAGGATCAGATACGCCTGCTCGGGGCTGTACCCGAACTTGGTCAGGTAGTCGATCGCGTGCAGGCAGGCGCGCTGGAACGCCAACTGCGAGTCCAGGTAGCGCTGTTCCCCGTCCGTGGTGACGGAGATTCCGGAGAAGGCCAGCCACTGGCTGTACTGCGGCGCCACGTTCCCGGGCAGGAAGATCGCGTTCTCCGACACCCCGTACGTGGTCATGCCGCCCTTGATCACGTCCACGTGCAGGTCGACGAAGCCGCCCATCTCGATCGCGCCGCAGAAGGTGATCTCGCCGTCGCCCTGGGAGAAGTGCAGGTCGCCCAGGGACAGATTCGCGCCGGGGACGTACACCGGATAGAAGACCCGGGTCCCCTTGGTCATGTTCTTGATGTCCTGGTTTCCGCCGTTCTCCCGCGGTGGGGCCGTCCGGGCCGCCTCGGCCGCGACCCGGTCGAAGTCGGCGCCGGTCAACGACCCGAGGATCGCCCCGTCCGGCAGCGGCGGCAGCGACAGCGGTGGCACCCGGTCCGGATCGGTGGCCCGCAGTGCCCCCTCCCGCTGGTTCCACTTCGCCAACAGCGCCGCCGACGGGGCGGTGCCCATCAGGCCGGGATGGATCATCCCGGTGAAGGTCACCCCGGGAACGTGCCGCGAGGTCGCCTGCTGCCCGCTGAAGTCCCAGATCGCCTTGTAGGCGTCCGGGAAGTAGTCGGTCAGGAAGCCCCCGCCGTTCTGCTTCGGGAAGATTCCGGTGTATCCCCAGCCCTGCCCGGCCAGCGGGCCGGCGTCCTCCTGCGGAATCGGCCCGACGTCCAGGATGTCGACGACCAGCAGGTCGCCGGGCTCGGCGCCGCTCACCGAGAACGGCCCGCTGAGCGCGTGCACGATCGGCAGCGGCGCGTCCCGGACGTCGTCGGCCGAGTCGTCGTTGTGGATGGCGCCGTCGAACCACTCCCGGCAGTGCACCCGGAACGACTGGCCGGGCCGGACGGTGGCGACCGGCGGGATGTCGGGATGCCACCTGTTGTGGCCCATCAACTCCTGCTCGGTGAACTTCCTCGTCGAGTCGAGCGGAAACAACACCTCGGGCATCGCGGTTTCCCTTCACCGGTCAGGGTCGTGGCAGCCGGGCATGGCCGGGATGGACCGGCCGGGTCGCGGTACTGCGCCGACCGGGAATCCGGGACACCACCTCGGGTGCCTCGGCGCTCCGGCCGGCCCGGTCGAGCGCCGTGACCAGGGCGCGCGGCGTGGCGGACAGCATCGGTGCGGAGAAGACCCGGTCGGCCTCCGCCGCGCAGGTGGCGCAGGGCATCCCCGCCGGGGCCTGCCCGATCGGGTACGCCGCCTCGAACACGCCGTCGCGTGGACACCGGTACTCGTACGTCGCCACGGCTCAAGAATCGGACCGGAAAGGTCGACTCCGCAGGTCAACGCGACAAGTAGGGGCCGGTGTTGCGGCAGTGCCCCGTGTGGTGCCGCCGGAGCGAGCAGCCCGATCGGCGGGTATCGGCCGGAGTTGACCGGCTGCGGCCCCGGTTAACCGGTTGCGGCTCGGGCGGCGGGCTCGGCAGGATCGGCCGGGTGGCGACATCCATCGACATTCTCGACTACTACCGGCGCGGCGGCGAGCACGCCCGGCTGGCCTGGGGAGTCGGGCGGCTGGAGTACCTGCGCACGCTGGACGTACTGACCAGGATGCTGCCGCCGGCCCCGGCCGTCGTACTGGACGTGGGCGGGGCCACCGGCGTGTACGCGGAGCCGTTGGCGGCGGCCGGCTACCGGGTGCACCTGCTGGACCTGCTGCCGGAGCATGCGGCGGCGGCCGCCGGGCGGGCCGGGGTGACGGCCCTGGCCGGGGACGCCCGCGCCCTGCCGGTGCCCGACGGCCGGTTCGACGCGGTGCTGCTGCTCGGACCGCTCTACCACCTGCTCGACCGGGCCGACCGGGTCACCGCCTGGCGGGAGGCGGCCCGGGCGGTCCGCCCCGGCGGGCCGGTGGTGGCGGCGACGATCAGCCGGTACGCCTCACTGTTCGATGGGTTCGCGAAGGGACTGTTCGGCGATCCCGACTTCCGGCCGCTGGTGGAGCGTGCCCTCGCCGACGGGCGGCACCTGAACACCCGGCCCGAGCGGAGCTGGTTCACCAGCGCGTACTTCCACCACCCGACGGAGCCGGCGAGCGAGGCGACCGAGGCGGGTCTCGCGGTGCGTCGGGTGGTCTCGGTGGAGGGACCGCTCGGATTCGCCGGCGGGCGGCTGGACGAGATTCTGGCCGATCCCGGGCAGACCGAACTGCTGTTGGAGCTGTCCCGCCGGGTCGAGGACGAGCCGAGCCTGCTCGGCGCGAGCGGTCACCTGCTCACCGTCGCCGGCCGTCCGAGGACGGCGGCGCGGCCGGCGGACGGGGACGGTGTCGGTTCCGCCGCCGGGTAGTCAGTCGACGACCCGGACGTCCTTCCAGAAGGCGACCCGGTCCCGGACCATCCCGGCGTCCGGCTTCGGCTCCGGGTAGTACCAGACGGCGTCGTCGGTGCGCCGGCCCTCGTGCTCCAGGCTGAAGTACGACGCCGTGCCCTTCCAGGGGCAGAAGGTGTGGGTCGCGGAGTCGCGGATCAGATCGTCCCGCAGCGCGCTACGCGGAAAGTAGTGGTTGCCCTCGACCACAACGGTGTCCGTGCTCTCGGCGACGACCAGGTCGTTCCAGATGGCTTTCGGCATGACCCCACACTATTCCGGCCCGTTCCGGTCGCCGAGGACTCCGAGTGTGATGCCGGATATCCGCACGCCGGGGCCGGGGTGCCCGGAACCCGCTCCCGGGAGGGAGGACACGGACTGGTCGGCATGCGTGAGCGGGTCTCGGCGGTCGGCGGTGCGTTGACCACCGGGCCGAGGCCCGACGGAACCGGTTTCCAGGTCGCGGCGACCCTGCCACTACGGTAGGAGCGGCCGATCCCGAAAGGGCGGGGCACCAGCGGGGGGTGGGAGAGGCAGATGGTCGAGGAGACCGTGCTCCGGGTTCTCATCGCCGACGACCAGGCACTGGTGCGGGACGGATTCGGCATGATCCTGACCGCCCAGCCCGACATCACCGTGGTCGGCGAGGCCGCCGACGGCGGCGAGGCGGTCCGGCTGGCCCGGGAGCTGACCCCGGACATGGTGCTGATGGACATCCGGATGCCGAACGTGGACGGCATCGCGGCGACGGCCCGGATCTGCGCGGAGACCTCCGCCCGGGTGCTGGTGCTGACCACCTTCGACTTCGACGAGTACGTCTACGACGCGTTGCGGGCCGGCGCGAGCGGCTTCCTGCTCAAGGACATGCGCCGGGAGGAACTGGTCAACGCCGTCCGGGTGGTGGCCTCCGGGGAGGCGCTGCTGGCGCCCACCGTCACCCGTCGACTGATCGCCGACGTGGTGTCCCGGGACCGGTCGGCCCGGCCCGGTCCGGTCGGCCCGAGCCGGCTCGCCGGCCTGACCGCCCGGGAGACGGAGACGTTGCGCCAGGTCGCCCGGGGGCTGTCCAACGCCGAGATCGCCGGCGCGTTGTTCGTCAGCGAGCACACCGTGAAGACGCACGTCAGCAACGTCCTGGCCAAGCTCGGCGTGCGGGACCGGGTCCAGGCGGTGGTGCTGGCGTACGAGTCCGGCCTCGTGGCGCCCGGCGACGCCGGTGTGACGGGTGAGGTCGAGCGGTCCACTCAGTCCTGAGAGTGATCTCCGGCGGTCCTGGCGATCGCCCTGGACGCCACGATCGTCCGGATGCTGCTGGTGCCGGCGACCATGACGCTGCTGGGTCGGCACAACTGGTCCGCGCCCGGCCCGCTGCGCCGGTTGCACCACCTGTTCGGTGCGGCGGAGGACCAGTCCGTGCGGACGGCGGGGCGGTTAACGTCGCCCGCCGAGCAGGTGAAGAAAACCGCCGTCCTGTAAAAGGATGCTGGCGAATATTGACAGACGATCGAGAGACGTCCATTCTCGTCGATATTCACCCCCGCTCGGTATGGAGGACCCCTTGTTCAGACGTACCGTCAGATTCGTCGCGGCGCTCACCCTCGCCGCCGCCGCAACGCTCGTCGCGACCGTGACGACCGCCGCTCCCGCACACGCCGACGGCTGCTACACCTGGGGCCGGCAGCTCTCCGAAGGCATGAGCGGCGAGGACGTCCGGCAGTTGCAGATCCGGGTCGCCGGCTACCCCGGCTACAACGCGGTGCTGGTCATCGACGGCGCCTTCGGACCGGCCACCCGGTCGGCTGTCATCCGCTTCCAGCAGGCGTACGGCCTCGGCGCGGACGGCATCGCCGGGCCGCAGACGTTCAACCGGATCTACGCGCTCCAGGACGACGACTGCACGCCGGTCAACTTCAGCTACGCCGAGCTGAACGACTGCAACTCGGACTGGTCCGGCGGCGCGGTCTCGGCCTCGACCGCCCGGTTCAACGCGTTGGTCAACATGTGGAAGCTCCAGGCCATGCGGCACGCCCTCGGCGACCAGCAGCTCCGGGTCACCAGCGCCTTCCGCAGCCACGCCTGCAACAACGCCGTCGGCGGATCGGCCACCAGCCGTCACCTCTACGGCGACGCGGTCGACATCGGCGCCAGCCCGCACAGCCTGTGCACCCTTGCCCAGCAGGCCCGTAACCACGGGTGGCGGGAGATCCTCGGCCCCGGCTACCCCGGACACAGCGATCACACGCACGTCGCGCACAAGTCCAGCCGTACCTGGTCGGCCAGTTCCTGCGGCGTCTCCTGACCGACGCGCCGGTGCCCGTCGGCGGCGGGGCGGGCACCAGCCGCAGGAGTTGGGAGGGGTGTTAAAAGGGGCCCTTCTTCTACAGAAAACGCTAATAGGGGGCCCTTCCTTACCGCTCACCCCTGAGATTTCTCCGGGTCCGACCGACCACCTTCGACAGATGTGGCCGGTCGAGTCGCGGGGACAGGCTTCCGGGTATGCGAACACTTACTCGACGATGGCTACCGGGCGGGCTCGCGGCGCTGGTGGTGGCGGTGTCGGCGACGTCCGCCGCTCCGGCCGCGCTCGCCCGGACCGACGCCTCGGCGTCCGCCCCGAGCGGATCGTCGGCGCCCGGACGGACCCCGCCGCTGCGGCCGAGCCTGCCCGAGCCGACCGGTCGGTATCCGATCGGCACCACCGAACTGCACGTGGTCGACACCGACCGGCCCGATCCCTGGGTCGACGGACGGCCCAGGGAACTGATGCTCAGCGTCTGGTACCCGGCGGCGTCCTCGACGGGCGGGACGCTGGCCCCGTACCTGTCGCCACTTGCGGCGCCTCGGCTCGGGGAGCGGGTCGCCGGGCTTCTCGGGCTGCCCGCGGACCGGGTCGACTGGGCGGGGCTCAGCACGCACGCCCGGTCCGGGGTGCCGGTACGGCCACGGCCGGGTGGTCATCCGGTCGTCCTCTTCTCGCCCGGCGGGGGCGAACCCCGGGCCAACGGCACGATTCTGGTCGAGGAACTGGCCAGCCAGGGGTATGTCGTGGTGACCGTGGACCACACGTACGAGACGCCGGTGGTCGAGTTTCCGGGGGGTCGGGTCGAGACACGGCAACTGCCCGAGATCGATCCCACCGAACTCAATCACCGGATGCTGGCTACCCGGGTGCTGGACACCCGGTTCGTCCTCGACCAACTCGCGGTTCTCGCCGGTGGCGGCAATCCCGACGCCGGAGGGCGGCACCTGCCGCGCGGTCTCGGTGCCGGGCTCGACCTGTCCCGGGTGGGCATGTTCGGCCACTCGGCTGGTGGCTTCACCTCGGCCGAGACGATGCTCGTCGACCGGCGGCTCGACGCCGGAGCCGATCTGGACGGCAGTTTGGCGTACAGCTTCTCGGCGGGCGACTTCGGTGACGTGGTGGAACGCGGGCTCGACCGGCCGTTCCTGCTGATGGGCGCCGGGCTGAGCAGCGGCGTTCCGCACACCCACCAGGATTCCCGGGACTGGGCGGGCTTCTGGTCGAACTCCACCGGTTGGAAGCTGGACCTCTACGTCGCCGACGGCGAGCACTTCAGCTTCACCGACTACCAGAATCTGGTTCCGCAGCTCGGCGCGGTGTTCGACCTGCCGGAGGAGGTCGTGACCGGTGCGATCGGCACGGTCGATCCGGACCGCCTGGTCGGATCGCTGCGGGCGTACCTCACCGCGTTCTTCGACCAGCACCTGCGGGGTCTGCCGCAGCACCTGCTCCGGAACCCTTCGCCGCGACACCCCGACATCACCTTCGTCCGGCCGTAGTCCCGTCCGGGCCGGGTGATCGGGGAAGGGGCGATCGCGCGGCGAGGGTCAGAACGGGGCGCGTCCGGTCGTCGGCGTGGAGTCGTCGGCGACCGGACGCACCCCGGTCGGGCTCGGCAGGCCGGCCTCGTACCCGGCGGCGAACGTCTCCAGCGCCGCGTCGGTGCCGGCCCGGTCACCGGTGGCGAGCAGGTCGAGGAGCAGGCCACGGATCACCGCGAGACCGAGCCGGGCGTGGGTCCGGGCCACCTCGGCGGGTACGTCCCACCGCGCGGCCAGCTCGACGTTGAGGTCCAGCCAGCTGTCCACCACGCCTTCGAGCAGCCCAGCCGTGCCGGGGTAGCCCTGCACCGCCTGGCCGTACATCTCGAAGAACAGTCGCTCGTACGGCCACAGTGCCGGGTCGGCCAGCCGGTGCCACATCGCCCGAATGGTGTCGGCCAGTGAGTTGGCCGGATCGAGGTCCAGGGTGGCCAGGGCGGCTCGTTGCCGGCTCTCCACCTCGCGGACCACCTCGACGAGCAGTCCCTCCTTGGAGCCGAAGTGGTAGATCAGCATCCGGTGGCTGGTGCCGATTCCGGCGGCCAGTCCGCGCAGGGTCAGTGCGCCGACGCCGTGCTCCGCGATGTGATCGACGGCGCGGGACAGCAGATGTCCCCGAAGCTCTCCAGCCATGTACCATACGGTACATGTACCACGTGGTACATGAGCGGAAAGAGGTGCTGAGGTGGCGCGTCAACAGATCGACGTACGGGTGCACACCACGGCCAGCCCGGCCGCGGTCTACGCGTTGCTGTGCGACGGGGCGGGCTGGCCCACCTGGTCACCGATCGGTTCCTTCGAACTGGAGCGGCCGGGGCCGGACGAGCCCGAGGGGGTGGGGGCGATCCGGATCTTCCGGACCGGCCGGACGACCAGCCGGGAACGTGTGGTCGAGCGGGTGCCGGACCGCCGGTTCAGCTACGAACTCCTCTCCGGCCTGCCGATCCGCGACTACCGGGCCGACGTCGACCTCACCCCGGACGACGGCGGCACCCTGATCCGTTGGCACTCCTCGTTTTCCGCCAAGGTGCCCGGATCCGGCTGGATCTACCGGTGGGCGCTGGGACGGTTCATCGCCCGGACCGCCGACGGGCTCGCCACGCACGCCGCCACCCTGCCGGCCCGCCTGCCGGACCAGCCCGACCCGGCCTGACCGGATCCGTCGGCCTGACCGGATCCGTCGGGACCGCCGGCCCGCCCACCCCGGCTCGGGACGCGTCCCGTCGTCAGGTGGCGGCTGGTTGTGCCGGCAGTCTGGGCAGCAGCGCGGCGACCCGGGCCGCGGCGGGATCGTTGTCGATCTGGCGGAACAGCGCGTGGGCGTCGGACCACGCCTTCCCGGCGGCGGCGTTGTCCCCGACGCTGGCGTACGCGTGCCCGAGCACGGTCAGCGCCCGGGCCCGGAGGAAGTGGAACCGTAGCGCCCCGAGCAGTTGGAGAACCCGGCGGAGCAGCGCGACGGCCCGTGCCGGACGGCCGTCGATCAACTCCAGTTCACCGAGCCCGGCCAGGGACAGTGCCTCGCCGAACGCCAGCCCGTCGACCTGACTGCGGGCGAGGGCGGTCTCCAATGTGTGCCGGGCGGACGGATGACCGTCCAGGGCGTAGAGGTGGCCGAGCCGGGCCAGCGCGTACGTCTCCTGGACGTGGTCACCGGTCTCCCGGGCGACGGCGACCGCCTGCCGCAGGTACGTCTGACCCGGCTCGGGCCGCCCCAACTCGGCGTAGGTCAGGCCGAGCAGGGTGAGCGCGGTGCTCTCGTCGCGCCGAGCGCCCATGCCACGGGCCAGGCCGAGATAGCGGTGGGCCAGGTCCCGGGTGACGTCGTCGCGTCCCTGTTCCCGACTGATGATGGCGCGCTGTGCCAGGGCGTGGCACTCACCGAGTTCGTAACCGGCGGCGGCGGAGACGGACAACGCCTCGGCGAGCAGCGGTGCCGCCTCCCGGTGCCGTCCGGTGATCCGGTACACGTCGGCACACAGCCACAACGAGTCGGCCACCCCGCGTGGCTCCCCGACCAGGCGGAAGATCCGCAGGGCCGCCTCGGCGGCGTCGAGCTTCTCCCGCAGCTCCGCACCGCGCCGGGAGGTCCACAGGTCGGCGAGGTTGCGCAGCAGCACCGCCTCGCCCCGGCGCTCCCCGGCACGCCGGCACGCGCGCAGCGCCGCCTCGTGGGCCTGCCGTGCCTCGTCGTGCATTCCCCGCAGTTCGTAGAACACCTGCGCCGACGCGGCGAGGTTCCAGGCCAGGCCGGTCAGCTCCAGATCGGCCGCCTGGTAGATCGAGGCGACCAGCGCGACCCGCTCGCGGTCGAACCAGGAGACCGGTTCGCCGACCGGCCCGACCTCGGGCGTGGGCCGCCAGCGCCGGGCCGGCCCGCGGATCGGTGCCAGCGTCCGGGTCGGCAGCCGGGCGTCGGCCGCCTCCGCCTCGGCCAGCCAGGCGCCGAACGCCCGCTCCAACGCATCGCGCCGGACCTCCTCCGGCTCCTCCTCGGCGGCACGTTCCCGCGCGAAGAGCCGGACGAGGTCGTGCATTCCGTACCGAAGCTCGCCGACGGGCGGGTCGGCCATCCCCGGCAGCTCTGCGGGCGTCCCCGGAAGCAGTTCCAGCAGGGAGGCGTCGACCAGCGACTCCAACAGCCCCTCGGCCCGGGACGGCGGTACGTCGAGCATCGCCGCACCGATCCACGCCGGTACGTCCGGCGCGTCGAGCAGGCTCAACAACCGGAGCATCCGCCGAGCCGGTTCGGCCAGCGAACGGTAGCTGAGGCCGAGGCTGGCACGTACCTCCAGGTCGTCGGTGGCGAGTTCGTCGAGCCGGTTCAGTTCGTCGCGCAGCCGTTCGGCGAGTTGGGCGAGGCGCCAGTGCGGGCGAGCCGCGAGCCGGGCCGCGGCGATGCGTACGGCGAGCGGCAGATACCCGCACAGCCGGGCGATCTCGGCCACCGCCTCCGGCTCGGTGGCGACACGTCCGGAGCCGACGATCCGGTCGAGCAGCCCGACGGCCTCGGCCGGCTCGAACGTCGCCAGTCCCAGATGGGCCGCGCCCTCCAGCCCGGTCAGTCGCTGCCGGCTGGTGACGATGACCGCAGCGGCCGCGCCACCCGGCAACAGCGGGCGGACCTGGGCGGCGGACCTGGCGTCGTCGACCACGACGAGCAGCCGCCGGTCGTGGACGGCGTCGCGGAACTGGCCGGCGCGCTCCTCCACGGTGTCGTAGTGCAGATTGTCGGGCACCCCGAGCACGCGCAGGAAACGTCCGAGCACGGCGAGCGGGTCGACCGGGTCCGGCCAGCTTCCCCGCAGGTCGGCATAGAGCTGGCCGTCCGGGTACCGCTGCCGTAGCCGGTGTGCCACGTACCAGGCCAGGCTGGACTTGCCGACGCCGGCCGGGCCGGACAGCGCGATGACCCGGAGCCGGTCCGACGGACCGGTGAGGGTGCTCTCCAGCCAACCGACGGCCCGGCGCCGGCCGGTGAAGTCGGCGACCGTCGGCGGCAGTTGGTGGGGCCGCTGCGGCTCCGGCTCGGCCGGACCCGGCGCCGTCCGGACGATTCCGGCCGGATTGCTCAGCCCGGGATCGGTGTGAAGCATCCGCAGGTGCAGTTGCCGCAGTTCGGGACCGGGGTCGACGCCCAGGGTGTCGGCCAGGCGGTGCCGCAGTCGCCCGTAGTGGTCCAGCGCGTCCGCCTGCCGGCCGCTGCGGTAGAGGGCGAGTAGGAGTTGACCGGCGAGGCGCTCGTCGAGCGGATGTTCAGCGGCCCGGCGGGTCAGCTCCGGCAGCAACTCCCCGTGCAGCCCCCGACGGAGGGCGATGTCGTACCGGTCGAGTTCGGCCGCGAACCGCTCCTGGCCGAGCGCCTCCCGCAGCGTACTCAGCCAGGGAGTCTCCAGGTGCGCGAACGCCTCGCCCCGCCACAGCCCCAGCGCCTCGTCGAACACCGGAAGCGCCAGTGCGTCGTCCTCGGTGGTCCGGGCCTGCCGGACCAGCCCGCGAAACCGGTGCAGGTCGACGGCGTCCGGTGGCACGGTGAGCAGGTACCCGGCCGACCGCCGGGTCACCGTCACCCCGGCGGCGGCGGGGGAGAGGCGGTGCCGCAGCCGGGACAGGTAGCTGTAGAGGGTCTCCCGGGCCCGCTGCGGTCGACGGTCGGCCCAGACCCGGTCCAGGAGCTGCTCCACCGAGACGATCTCGTTCGCGTCGACGAGGAGGGCGACCAGGACGCACCGTTGCCGGGCGGGCCCCATCTCGATCCGGTGCCCGTCGACGTGGACGTCGACATCGCCGAGCAGCCGAAACTCCAGCACCGTCTGCGAACCTCCGCCCGGTCAGGCAGACCCTGGCCTCTAGTCGGTTGGCGAGCGGATTCCAGGATCACACAATGCCGGCGGGCGGAAGATCGACGGGACGGGTTGTCCCACATGGCAATCATGCGCGAGTCGGGGCGGATCGTCGGATGACCGTCCGATCAACTGACTACCAGTGTTCGTGGTTGTCGCACCCGGTCATTTAGTATGGCGCCGGCTAAGACGCCAGCGCGGGTCCGGTACGGGTCCTGATCGAGGCGTCGGGCCGTTGTCGGCGACGAGGGTACTTCGTGGAGGAGTCACATGAGCAGCGGGACTGAGACTTTCGAGTTCCAGGCCGAGGCGCGTCAGCTTCTGCAGCTGATGGTTCATTCGATCTATTCGAACAAGGACATCTTCCTGCGGGAGCTCATTTCGAACGCCTCCGACGCGCTGGACAAACTGCGGTTGGCCGCCTTCGCCGACAAGGATCTGGCGGTCGACACCTCCGACCTGCACATCGACCTGGAGATCGACCCGGAGGCGCGCACGCTCACCGTCCGGGACAACGGGATCGGCATGTCCCGGGACGAGGTGATCATCCTCATCGGCACCATCGCCAAGTCCGGTACGGCGGAGCTGATGCAGAAGATCAAGGAGTCGAAGGACGCGGCCGGCTCGCAGGAGCTCATCGGGCAGTTCGGCGTCGGCTTCTACTCCAGCTTCATGGTCGCCGACAAGGTCACCCTGCTGACCCGGCGCGCGGGAGAGGCCACGGCGACCCGGTGGGAGTCCGACGGCGGGGCCACCTATGTGATCGAGACTGTGGACGACGCAGCACAGGGCACCGCCGTCACCCTGCACCTCCGGCCGGAGGACAAGGACGACCAACTGTTCGACTACACGGCCGGGTGGAAGATCAGGGAGATCGTCAAGCGCTACTCCGACTTCATCGCCTGGCCGATCAGGATGGCCGTCGAGCGGACCGACAACGACGGCAACACGACCTCCGAGATCCAGACGCTCAACTCGATGAAGGCGCTCTGGGCGCGGTCGAAGGACGACGTCAAGGAGGACGAGTACAAGGAGTTCTACCGGCACCTGAGCCATGACTGGTCCGACCCGCTGGAGATCATCCACATGCGGGCCGAGGGGACGTTCGAATACGAGAGCCTGCTCTTCATTCCGTCCCGCGCGCCGTTCGACCTGTTCACGCGCTCGGCGAAGCGCGGCGTCCAGTTGTACGTCAAGCGGGTGTTCATCATGGACGACTGCCAGGAACTCATGCCGGAGTACCTGCGCTTCGTCAAGGGTGTGGTGGACGCCCAGGACCTGTCGCTCAACATCTCCCGGGAGATTCTCCAGCAGGACCGGCACATCCAGCTGATGCGGCGCCGCCTGGTCAAGAAGGTGCTGTCCACGGTCAAGGACATCATGGCCAGTGACGCCGAGCGTTACCAGACGTTCTGGTCCGAGTTCGGTCGTGCCGTCAAGGAAGGGCTGCTCGACGACCACGACAACCAGAAGACGATCCTCGACATCAGCTCCTTCGCCTCGACCCGCGACCCGGAAGAGTTGACCACCCTCGCGCAGTACGTCGAGCGGATGAAGGAGGGGCAGACCGAGATCTACTACTCCACCGGCGAGTCGCGCTCGACGATCGAGAACTCGCCGCACCTGGAGGCATTCCGGGCCAAGGGGTACGAGGTGCTGCTGCTCACCGACCCGGTCGACGAGATGTGGGTCCAGTCGGTCCAGGACTACGACGGCAAGCGGTTCCAGTCGATCGCCAAGGGTCAGGTCGACCTCGACACCGACGAGGAGAAGGCCAACGCCGGTCCGGAGCGCGAGCAGCAGGAGAAGGACTTCGCCGAGCTGCTCTCCTGGATGGCGGGCCAACTCGGCGAAAACGTCAAGGAGGTACGGCTCTCGTCCCGGCTGACCACCTCACCGGCCTGCATCGTCGGCGACGCCCACGACATGACTCCGACCCTGGAGAAGATGTACCGGGCGATGGGGCAGGAGATGCCGACCGTCAAGCGGATCCTGGAGCTGAACCCCACGCATCCGCTGGTGACCGGGCTGCGGGAGGCACACGGGCAGCGCAAGGAGGACGTCGCGGTGGCCGAGACCGCAGAGCTGCTCTACGGGATGGCGCTGCTCGCCGAGGGCGGCGAACTGAGCGACCCGGCCCGGTTCACCCGACTGCTCGCCGACCGGCTGGCCCGTACCCTCTGAGCACGCCGCCGGGAGTCGGCCCCACCGGGGTCGGCTCCCGGGCGGAGTGGAAACGCGCACCGCTGGGTACAGGGCAGGCCATGAGCACCGCCACCCTGACCTCGCAGACCCCACCCGCCTCCGGGCCGGAATCAGCCCCGACGCCCGAATCCGCCCCGGTCGGGCGGGTCGCGGTCGTCGCGC
This sequence comes from Plantactinospora solaniradicis, assembly GCF_042658085.1. Lineage (NCBI taxonomy): Bacteria > Bacillati > Actinomycetota > Actinomycetes > Micromonosporales > Micromonosporaceae > Plantactinospora > Plantactinospora solaniradicis. The sequence goes on from NZ_JBHSPR010000008.1 coordinate 169,901, forward strand.
ACCAGAAGAAGACCCTGGGCGGTGGGCTCGACGAGCTTCGCACCCGGCTGCGCGGCGCCGGGGTCGAGGATCTGCTCTGGTACGAGGTGCCGAAGAGTCGCAAGGCGCCGAAGAAGGTCCGCAAGGCGCTCAAGGACGGCGCCGAACTGGTCTTCGTCTGGGGTGGCGACGGCATGGTGCAACGCTGTGCGGACGCGCTCGCCGGCTCGGACGCCACCCTGGCGATCCTGCCCGCCGGCACGGCGAACCTGCTCGCCACGAACCTGAACATTCCGGCGGACCTGCCCGAGGCGGTCCGGATCGGGTTGTCCGGCCCACGCCGCACCATCGACCTCGGCAGGCTCAACGGAGAGCACTTCGCGGTGATGGCCGGCGCCGGTTTCGACGGGGAACTGATCCGGGACGCGGACCGCAGCCTCAAGGACCGGATGGGCCGGCTGGCGTACGTCTGGACCGGGCTGCGGCACGTCCGGAGCGAGACCACCCGGATGCGGATCAAGGTCGACGGCACGGAGTGGTTCACCGGCGAGGCGAGCTGTGTGTTGTTCGGCAACGTCGGCACGATCACCGGCGGCATTCCCGCCTTCGACGACGCCCGTCCCGACGACGGCTGCCTGGAGATCGGGGTGGCGACCGCCAGCGGAGTGCTGGAGTGGGTCCGTACCCTCGGCCGGATGGCGGTCGGCCGCTCCGACGACTCGCCGTTCGTCCGGATCACCCGGGCTCGGAAGATCGACGTCCGGTTCGCGGAGCCGATGACGTACGAGCTGGACGGCGGGGCCCGGGGTCGGGTGAAGCGGCTCAAGGCCCGGGTCGTGCCGGCGGGGCTGACCGTCTGCGTACCCGAGCGCCGGCCCGACGAGCCGGCCGACTCGTAGTCCACCCGCTCGTCAGTTTCGCCGGTTGGCCCCGGCGCTGCCTACGAGTTCGTGGCGTCGCGAGACGTCCGAGCACCGTAACGACGGGCGTCGGCCGTCAGCGCCGAGTACGCTGGCGATCTTCGGCCGACGTCAGGTGCCGGAGTCCTCGAAGGCGTACGCCCATGACGAACCTCGAACCGACACCGGCCCGGCAACGCCTCGCCGCCGCACTCGACGGCCTCGCCCACACCTTCCGGGGGATGACCGCCCACCCGGACGAGAACAACTGTGAATGCCACTGGGGCAGCGCGGAGGAACTGGCGCTGTTGAAGGTGCCGGACGTGGAACTGGACCCCGATCTCCTACGCCGCACCTGGTCGGCTCCCGACTGGGACGATCACCCGGCCGTGCTGCGCCGGATTCTCCCGCAGTTCGCCAGGGCGCTCGCCGGGGACCTTGCCGGGTTGGACGCGTACTTCCTGACCGATGTCGGATTCTCGTTCGCTCGCGGCGGCTGGCAGCGGTGGCCCACTGAGCAGGCCGGAGCGGTGTGGGAGTTTCTGCATGCCTGGTGGGCGCATACGCTCGTCGATCCGGCGCCGGCCGGGTCGGCGTACGACGTTTTCGAGGTGCTCGCCGAGGCCACTGCGGGCAGGTTGCGCCCGTGGCTGGGCGACTGGGAAGCGCTGGACGGTCACCCCGTCGCCGACCAGCGGCTGACCGAGGCGGTTGCGCACTGGGTGGGGGACCTGCTGGGGGACTCGCTGCCCTGGTTCGCCGCCGGGAACGATGACGGGACGCGCGTCGAACTCGTTACCTGGCTGGTCCGCCACGCTCCCGCCCGGCTCCGGTCGCAGGGCGGTTCCGAGGAGCTGGTCTACCGGGTCGAACTGCTCACCGTCGAGTCTGCCGCCCGGTGGGAGGATCCGCGCTGCTGGCCCGACCGGGGTCGCTGAGGCGAGGCGCCGACCTTCAGCAGTTCCTCCCCGTCCGACTATGGTTGGCGGCATGCTTCTTCGCCACCTGACCGTCGACTGTGCCGACCCGTACGAGCTGGCGGGATTCTGGAGCAGGGTGACCGGGTGGCCGGTGTCCGATATAGACAAGCCGGGTGACGACGAGGTGCTCGTCGAGGCACCCGCCCCCGTGCCCGGCATCCTGTTCGTCCGGGTACCCGAAGCCAAGACGGTGAAGAACCGGATCCACTTCGACTGGCTGCCGACGGAGCGGACCCGCGACGAGGAGGTGGAGCGGATCGTCGCCCTCGGCGCGAAGCTGCACCAGGACCACCGCACCGCCGACGGGCGGGGGTGGGTCACCCTGCTCGACCCCGAGGGCAAACGAGTTCTGCATCGAGCAGGGCAGGACCGAGTCCGCCAGTTAGTACTCCGATTCGGGTCACTTCTCGACGAGTGCCGTCGGCCGAAACCGGGTGGGGACGTCAGTCAGGGTCGGATTCGGTGAGTGTTTCCAGCCAGGCGGCGGGCGCTGTCGCGTGCTCGGGAGCGATCCGGGGCGGGCCGCCGAGCGCCTGCTGCCACCCAGGATCGGACGCGCCGACCAGCGCACGCCGCCAGGAGACGGCGCGACCCACCTTCGCCACCCACAGCGCGAGCCGTACCGACCGCAGCAACTCGCCCCGGCCCCGCAGCTCGGTCCATGGTTCGAGGTAGGCGTCCCGCAGCCGACCCAGTTCCGGCCCGCCCGGCTCGAACCCGAACCGGTTGGCGGCGGCGTTCAGCGTCACGAGCAGGGTGCCGAACGGGTGGGCCAGGCAGGCGTCACCCCAGTCGAAGAACCGCAGCCCGGCACCGCCGACGAAGACGTTGTCGTCGTGCAGGTCGTCGTGCTGGATCGACGGCGGCAGTCCGTCGGCGGCCAGTTCGGCGCACCAACGGTCGTACTCCGGGATCAGCGCGACCAGTGCGGCCCGGACCGGCGGGTCCAGGGTGACGGTCGGGTCGGCCAGCAGCTCGGCCAGGGTCGCCGGCATCCGCGCGGTCCGCAGGTCCGGCAGGCCGAGCCCGACCAGCCGGTCGCCGTGCGGGGCCACGAGCCGCTGCAATTCGGCGTACCTCTGGAGGAGGTCCGCCCAGCGGGCCGGGTCGGGCCGGTCGGCCGTCGCCGCCCGCAGCGTCGGCCCACCATCGGGGGAGAGCAGCCAACCCCGGTCCGGGTCGACCGCCAGCGGAGCTACGACGAAGTCCGGCGCCCAGCCCGCCAGCGCCCCGACCACGGCCGCCTCGAATCCGTTGCCCGGTACGTTCGCCTTGAACCACACCCGCCCGGCGTCGGTCGGCACCTGGCGCAGGATCGACCAGGCCCGGACCCGGACGGTCCGCACCGGCCCGGTGGACGTGATGCCGAGCGCGGCCAGCCATTCCGCCAGCCACGAGTCGCTGTCGGCCAGCCAGTCCGGGGCCAGGAGTTCGTCGATCGGGGCGTCGGTCCGCACCACGTCACGTTAGTGCCGTCCATCGGGGCTGCCCAGTAATTTCCGCCCGGGCCTCCGGCGAGACCGTCGCCGGACGGGATATTCGGGAGACCTGTCCCAGAGATGATCTACTATCCCGTCGTCGGTCTGGCCGCGGGACGCGGATCGGCGACGTGGCACCAGAAACGGGGCGTCCCGCCTTCCACCACTTAGGAACCGCCATGACCTTCGCACGCCTGAGACGCGTCGCCCTGAGCGGTGCGGTCCTCGGGGCTCTCATCCTGTCGGCCGCACCCCCTGCGATGGCCGCCGTCCCCACCGGATCGATCACCGGCCACCTGACGACGGCCGCCGGCGAGCCCGCCGCCGAGACCAGCGTCTGGCTCTACTCCGGCGGCGAGGACCTGCGGGATCTCATCGCCTGGACCAGGACCGAGCCGGACGGCAGCTATCGGTTCGGCGATCTCGACACCGCGCCGTACGTCCTGGCCTTCGCGGCCCCCGGCGGGCCGGAGCAGTACTACCACCACAAGAGTTCACTGGGGGAAGCGGACAGCATCGCCGTGACCGACGGTGCGGTGACCACGGTGGACGAGCGGTTGCTGGGCAGCGGCACCGTCACCGGTCAGATCCGCGACACGGCGGGCAACGCGGTCCCCGACCTTCTGGTCTCCCTCGCCCGGCACGACGAGCCAGGCTCCGGCTACCAGATGACCGACGCCGACGGCCGGTACAGCATCGCCGTCCTGCCCGGCACCTACACCGTCTCCTTCAACCCGCTGGCCGGCTCCCAGCAGACGCAGTACGTTCCGGGCAAGCTCGACGAGGAGGAGGCGCGGCGGATCGAGGTACCGGCGGGCGGTGAGGTCGTCGCCGACGACACCGTGCTCGGCACCGGCAGCCTCTCCGGTCGGCTCACCACCGCCTCGGGCACGCCGCTGACCGCCGCCGACGTCAGCCTTTCCAGCCTAAGGGGGAATCCTGCCGGCAATGCGAGCACCAACGGTGCCGGCGAGTTCAGCATCACCGGGCTGCTGGCCGGGTCATACCAGTTGTCGTACTTCCACGGCGACCGGTCCCAGTACTACCGCAGCAAGCTCGCCCCGGAACAGGCCGACCCGGTCGTGGTGACCGCGAACGAGGAGACCCAGGTCACCGACAGCATGTTGTCCACCGGCTCGATCCGGATCTCGGCCGTGGACGCCGTCACCGGCAGCGCCATCGCCAACTTCTGCGTCGACGACTGGTGCAGCAGAGGTACCGGCCGGGTGACGATTCCCGATCGTCCGGTGCTGCCACAGCGGTTCCGCGTCTACCCCGCCGACTCGTCCTACCTGGCCACCGACACCGAGTGGATCAAGCCGGTGCCGAACCAGACGGTGAACGTCCGGGTCGCACTCCGCAAGAGTGCCCGGATCACCACCACGGTCCTGGACCGGGCGACCGGCCTCCCGCTGCGGGACGTCTGCGTCGACGCGCTGTCGGTGCGGAACCCGCAGCTTCCCGACGGCTACGGAGGCTGTACGAACAGCGCCGGCAAGATGACGATCGGCGGGCTCGAACCCGGCTCGTACAATCTGTTCGTCAATCCCGTCGAGGACCGCTCGTACGGCCGGCAGTGGGTGGGCGCGTCGGGCGGCACCGGCGACCAGCGCTCGGCGGTGACCGTGGTGGCTCCCGCCGGCAGCACCGTGGCCGGTCCCACCGTGCTGCTCGACCGGGCCGGTGCGATCGGTGGCCGGGTGACGGACCAGTCGGGTGCTCCGCTCGCCGACGTCCGGGTCAACCTGCTCGGCTACCACCCGGGCAGCGGGCCACCGTACGACATCGTCACCGACTCCGACGGCCGGTACGAGGTGACGGGCCTCGGGCCGTACTCCTGGCCGTTGCTCTTCCAGCAGGACGGGTTCGGGCAGTGGTCCGGTGGCGTCGCCGACCGCCACGGCGCGACTCCGATCACGGTCACGGTCGGCGGCACCAGCAGCCACGACCTGGCTCTCCGGCACGGAATCGAACTACGGGGGACGGTGCGGAGCCAGGACGGCCGGCCGCTCGGCGGGGGGCATCTGATGGTGCACAACACCGGCACCGGCGACCTCAGCAGCTTCGCGTCGATCGAGAACGGTGCGTTCAGCCTGTCGGTGCTGCCGAACCAGTCGGTCCAGCTCAGCTACGGCGTCTCCGACGACGGACGGTATCTCTCCGGCCCGTACGTCCCGTGCTCCGGGCAGGGCCCCGGCAGGGAGCCGGCGGTGTTCGAGCTGCCGGAGACCAGCCCGTTCACCATCGACATGGTGATCTGCACCCCCTGACGGGTCAGCGGAGACGGTGGGTCGGCGGCCACTGCCGCCGGCCCATCGTCGTAGCATGCTCGGCAACGGTGAACGTGACGGGATCGGGAGGCAGCCGCGTCCAGGGAGGTCGGTCGTAAGCTCATCGCCTCGAACAAGAAGGCGCGACACGATTTCGCGATCCTGAAGACGTACGAGGCGGGCCTCGCGCTGCGCGGGACAGAGGTCAAGTCCCTGCGGGCCGGGCAGGCGTCACTGGTCGACGCCTTCGCCCAGGAGCGGGACGGCGAACTCTGGCTGTACGGGCTGCACATCGCGGAGTACGCGTACGGCACCTGGACGAACCATCAGCCTCGGCGGATGCGGAAGCTGCTGCTCCGTCGCGTCGAGATCAACAAGATCCTCGACCGGGTACGCGACCCGGGGCTGACGCTCGTGCCACTGTCGCTGTACTTCGAGAACGGTTGGGCGAAGGTGGAACTCGGCATCGCCCGAGGCCGGCGGTCGTACGACAAGCGGCAGGCGCTGGCCGAGCGGGACGCGAACCGGGAGATCGCCCGGGAGATGGGCCGCCACCTCAAGGGCATGCCCAGACGGAACGGCTGACTGACCGTAGCCGTATCAGCCGGCGAGTTTGGCCCGTACGCCGTCGGCATCCCGGTGGTCGAGCTCGGCGGGCGACATCGCCGATCCACCTGGGTCGAAGCCGCGCAGGTTCAGGTAGAGCTGCCCGCCGGTGAACCGGTGCGCCACCCGGTGTGCCCAGCACAGCGCGAGCGTGGTCTTGCCCACGCCGCCGACGGAACCTGTGCATGTCCACCGCGTCCGGGTCGACGGTCACCCGGTAGCCCTCCGGCCGGTGTTCGAACGCGACACCGCTCACCTGCCCGAAGATTCCGCGCAGCCGGGACAGGTAGCCGGCCAGCGCATTGCGGGCCCGCTGCGGCGGCCGATCGCCCCAGACCCGGTCGAGCAACACGTCGACCGGCACCGGGCGGTTGGCGTCGACCAGCACGCACCGCTGCCGGGCATGCCCCGCGTCGACCAGCGCACCGTCGACGTCCGCCTCGACCGGGCCAAGCACTCCGAACCGCACCGCCACGACGGCCCCCACCTGCGGATTCAACCGGCGCCGAAACTCTATCCAAGGCCGGCCGGGCAGGCTGTCGCGTGCATGTCAGGGACCGTACCGGAGAGAAAGGAACTTGATTCGATGAGAAGATTCGTAGCCGCGTTCGGGCTGACCATCGTGGTCGGCCTGGCCGGCGTCCTGCTGACCGGGCCGGCGCCGGCGTACGCCGCGGTGACCGGCGCGACCATCCGCAGCGAGCAGACCGAGTTCAGCGCCACGACGCCGAAGGTGGCCATCGCCCGCTGTCCCGAGGGCAAGCGGGTGACCGGCGGATTCGGCCGGGTGACCGGAGACCCACGGCACGTGGTGCTGACCCGGATGGAACCGGTGCACACCAACAACCTGGACCGGTTCGAGGTGGCCGCGGCCGCGGACGAGACCGATCCCACCGGGCAGTGGGCGGTCACCGCCGTCGCCATCTGTGCCGACCCCCTTCCCGACCAGCAGATTCTCAGTTTCACCGTCGACGCACCACCCGGCACGAGCGCCCGGCAGGCGTTCGCGGCCTGCCCCGGTGGCCTCAACATGATCGGCAGCGGCGGGCGGATCACCGGCGGACAGGGCGAGGTCGACCTCAGCCGCACCGGACCGGTCCTCGACACCCAATCCACCCGGTCGACCGCATCGGGACAGGCGGACAGCACGGGCTTCGCCGGCGCGTGGTCGGTGACCGCGTTCGTGGTCTGCGCCCGGGTCGCCGCCTCCGAGGTGGCACAGCCGGCGAACGACTCCGACCTGGACTCCGAGCCGCAGAAGGCCGTCGAGGTGAACTGCCCGCCGGGCATGTTCGTCACCGGTGGCGGAGGTCAGAGCGTCAACGGCGGATCCGGCAACCTGGTGATCCAGTCGATCATGCCGGAGGCGCTGCCGGGCGCGATTCCGGGCGACCGCGCGACGCTGACCGTCCGGGAGAACACTCCCGTCGATCGGGCCTGGTTGGCCAGGGGCCGCGTGCACTGTGCGGCATAGCGGCGGACAGCCGGGCCCGCCGGCCTCGTGGCTGGTGGGCCCGGCTCGTCGGAACGGCGCCGCCAACGTGCCGGGTCGGCCGACAGGGCAGCCTGGCCCGACGTCGTCCCGACCTAAGGCGTGCTCGGGCGGGTGGGACATCTGCGGGAGATGGTGCCAGAAGGAGACATCTGCCACCTGGCTCCAGCACTACCAGGACTGCCCGCCGTGAGCCTTTGCGGATCCGGGTGGCGGCCGACGCGTAGCGGGCGCCCGCCGGGGGTATGGATCAGCGGCATGAGCGAACAAGCCAGTGATCGGGTCGAGAACCGGGCCGCCCACCTGCTGCCGGAGGAGCAGGAGGCGGGCAGCGACGATCCCCGGGAGCAGGCGGCGGCCATCCTCGCCGACTCGGACCGACGGGAGGCGGGAGCCAGCGCGATCGCCGACTCCGAGCGGCACTCCGTCGATTCGGCGACGGCCGACCAGGTAGCGCCCGACTCGTTCCTGGAGCGGCGTACCTCGGAGCAGACGGTGACCCCGTCCGAGCCGCCGGACTGACCCCGGCTCGGCCCGTCCCCGCCGGAGCCGCAGGGGTGCCCTCAGGGGACCGGCCGGAGCCGCTGGAATGCCCCTCAGGAGAGCGGAAACTCGTCGAAGAGCACCACCGGTGAATCGGGGTCCCGGGTGTCGAACCGGTACGACCGGACCACCCCGGCGGCCGAGTCCAGGATCGTGAAGACCGTGATGTCGTTACTGGCCACGTACGGCACCGGGGCGCCGGACGGGCCGGTCAGCGGTGCGATGGTCGGCACGATCGGCGCCAGCCCGCCCGGATCACCCTGCCGGACGTAGTCCGGACCCTCGGGCAGCGTCCGGGAGAGACCGGACGAGACGTCGTACGCCCCGTAGCTGTTGCCCACGTTCGAGGTTTCCAGCCAGTTGACCCCGGCCGGGTTCCGGAACCGGTTCCACAGGTGGGCGTGTCCGTTGTGCACCAGGTGCACGCCGGTGGCGGAGAAGAGCGGTTCCAGATCGCGCAGGATGTGGTCTTCGGCGAGCGGATAGCCGTACTCGACCGAACGGACCGCTCCGCTGGCCGGGTCGCGTCGCACGGTCGGCACCGGGTCGGTGAACGGCGGTGTCGAGTTGTCACCGAGCCCGTGACCGGGCTGGTGGAACATCACCACCCGGAACCGGGCCCGACGCGCCGGCGCGGAGGTGAGTTCCCGCTCCAGCCAGCGGTACTGCGCCGAGCCCCGGTGCACCGGCTCGAAGATGAACTGACCGTAGCCCCACCGGGTCGGATCCGCCCGGGTGGCGGCACCCTCGGAGAACTTGCCCTGCCCCGGCGTCACGCCCGGCCGCCAGATCGTCGCCGCGAAGAGCGTGATCACGTGTACGTCGCCGATGGTCCGGGACCACCAGCGCGGCCCGCCCCCCGCGCTGCGCGGGTACGGGAACATCTCCTCGTACGTCGTGACGTCCCAGGACCGCTCCGTCAGCCACGCCTCCCCGGGAGCATCCGCCCCGGATCCGTTCACCTCGGACCAGTGCTCCTGGGCCACCTTCCGGGGCTGCGGATCGGTGAACTGACTCTCCAAGCTGGCAGTCTCGGACCACCGCCCCATCACCTCGTGGTTGCCGATCGCCGGAAAGAGCGGGGTGTGCGGCAACAGCGGCGCGCCCCGGTAGGTCCGGCCGGCGATCGTGTGCTCCGCCCGCCCGGACATGCTGGCGAAGAAGGCGAGCCCGCTGCCGCAGTCGAACCACTCGCTCGCCCGGTCCGGAACGTTGACCATGTCGCCGGCCATCAGCACGCCGTCGAGCCGGAACCCCACCGTCTCGGCGACCTTCTCCAGGTTGGCCGGCGTCATGCCCTTCAGTTGGTGGTCGCTGGTCAAGAGCAGCCGTACGCCCGCGTCCCGGGGTGCCGCCGGAGCGACCGAGTACGCCACCGTGACCGTGCCCCGCCCACGATCGTCGACCGAGACCACCCGGTACGGCGTACGGCCGGCGGTCAGGTCGGTGAGCTGGACGAGCTGCCGGTACACCGGTCGGGGTGTCACCGTCGGGAAGTGCCGTCCGGGGATCCGCGAGTCGGCGTCCTCCCGGGTCCGGGTCAGGCGGTGGGTCTCCGCCGTGAATCGCCGCCAGTGCGGTCCGGACTCGGCCACGCCGGTCGCGGCGTCCACCGCCTGCCGCTCGGTCATTCCGGTCACCCCGGCACCGAGCAGCACGTACTGGCCGATGCCGGGCTCCTCGGTGTGCCACACGACGTACGCGCAAGACGGGCCGGGATCGAGTAGATAGGGCTCGCAGAGCAGTGGACGGCCGCCCGTCCGATCGCCGGTTCCGGAATCGGGATCTTGCGTCATGGCAGAAGTCAACCAGCGCCGGATGCCGCGTCGGCACCGGGGTTGCACCGGGAGCGGCGCCGGAGGCCGTGCCCGGCTTTTCACGCGCTGCGAGGCCACACGGATCGGACACGGTCCCCGGCCCGATCGGCCGCACACTGGATCAGCGGTGCCCGGCCCGGCACGCCAACCACAGTCAGATCCAGGCACCGGGAGGAATCATGCACCTTCGTTCGAGGCTGATCGCGTTGATCGTGTCGGCGGTCGTCGGCGTCGCCACGCTGGTTCTCGGGTCCGAGGCGCGAGCCGCCGACGGACGGGACCTGCCACCCGGCAGTTCCGTCTGCACCGACCGGGTGCACACCACCGGACGGGTCTGGGCGTACGGCGCCGCCGCCCTGGCGGTGCCGGTGACCTGGACCGTACGGATGTCCGGCAGTATCGACGGCCCGGAGGTGGAACTGCTGCGGACCACGGCCTGGGAGCTGCCTTCCGTCACCGTCGTCGCGGCACAGCCCGGCAGCTTCTTCCACCGGGCCTGCGTCCACAACACCGCAGACCGGGTGGCGATCTTCCGGCTCGGCTTCGGCCCGTACCCGGTCCCGGGCGCGGTGCAGGGAGTCGGTCCACACAGCGCGGTTCTCGGTGCCGGCGGCCGGGCCTGCGGTGAGTGGATCGCCGGCTGGGAGGCGGCATCGGCCCGCCTGGTCGGCACCTCGAACCTGCCGGTGTCGTTCAGCGCCCGGGTGACGGACGGGGACGCGGCACTGCTCCGCGAGGACCCACTCGGTGCCGGAACGTCTGTCGACCTGCCGCTGTCGCTGAACGTCGCGGAAGCCTACGAAATCTGCGTCACCAACACCTCCGGCGGCGCCGCGACTATCTCCTGGGAGGTCCAGCCACTCTGATCGCCGTCGCGGCCATGGTCCCGGTGGCGGCTGCCCCTGGCCGAGGTGAGCAGCCCGCCACTGCGCTGACCGGACGGCGCGGCTCAGATGGCGGTGGCCCGGGAGACCTTCCACTCGTCGCCGACCCGGCGGAGTTCGAGCAGGACCCGGTTCTGGTCGACCTTCTCGCCGTCGGTGTTGACGTTGCGCCGGTACTGGTTGAGGTAGACAAGCAGTTCGACGCGTTCCGGATCGGCCCGGACCACCCCGCTGGCGGACACCTCGGCGAGCACCACCGCCTGCTCGGAGACGGCGGTCGACTTCAGCGTCGACGTCGTCTCCGCGTACTCGTCGGCGAAGGGGCCGGTCACGAACGCCCGGCCGTTCGCCACGCTGGCGTCGAAGCTGCGGTAGTCGTAGGAGAAGATCGCCTTCGCTGCGGGTCCGGCGGTGGCCAACGCCTGACGTACAGCCGAGTTCCGCGCTCCGGTGCGGTGGTGGGCGTACCCGGCGGTGCCGGCCACCCCGATGGCCAGCACGATGGCGACCACGAGGACGAGGTGCAGGCGGTTGCCGGTGTACCGGCGTCGGCGCGGCAGGCGCAGCCGTCGGGCCAGTGCGGCGGCGGACGATCGCATGGGGCTTCCTCTCAGCCGACGAACTGTAGTCGGGACACCAGCCAGGCACCGGAGTCGCGGTCCCGGGTCAGGTCGACCTGGATGCGGTAGTGCGCCGCGCGTCCGTCAGGGGCGTGCACGTTCTTGACGGTCGCGTCCACCGCCACCAGCGCCACCGCGGCACGCAGGTCCCCGGAGACCAGGCCGGCGCGCAGCACCGTACCCGTGGACTCGACCTTGTTCTCGATGACCGCCGCGCGGACCTGGGCCTGGCCCCGGGTGAACTCCTCCTTGAACTCCCCGGCGGCACCGGCCGTGATGCGCTGGAGGTCACTGTCCACGCTGGAGGCGCTGACCGAGACGAAGTTGACCGTCGTCTGCCTCGCGGCGGCCAGAGCGTGCGCCCGGGCCTGTTCCACGGCCCGGTCCTGATACCACTGGTAGCCGAGGAGGCCAGCCGCGGCCAGCGCCACACAGAGCACGGCGGCCAGCGCGACCGTGGCCGCCGGCGGCCGACCCGGCGCCGGTCGACGAGCCGGCTGTCGGGGACGCCTGCCGAGTCGGATCCACCGTCCGACACGACGTCTCGGGGTGTCCGGGCTGGCCGTCGGCGCCGTTTCCACGCCGGAGGGCTCGGCATCGATGTCCGCCGGGTCGATGTCCGGCGCGTCGTCGGCCGGCGCGTCGTCGGCGCGGGCATCGTCGGCCGGCGCGTCGGTGGCCGGAGCTTCGGCGGGGGCGGCGTCGGCAGCGGAAGCGTCGGCGGGATCGGGAACGGCCAGCTCTGGAACTACCGGCTCCGGATCGGGAACGGCCGGCTCCTGGTCGAGCCGTTGCAGAATCGACTCCACCGGATCCCTGGTCTCCGGTACCCGCCGGGTGACGGTGCGACGAGCGGGCTGCCGTCGGCGGCGGGCCGGCGGTCGTGCCCCGTCGGCGGGCGCTCGTACCCCCTCGGCCGGTGGAGGTGCCTCGTCGGCCAGATACCGCGCCTGCGCACGCGTCGGCTCCCGATCACCGCTGCCGGAGATCGGCTCGGCGGTCGGCGTGGCCTTGACCAGTTTCAACCTGCGTTCCTCGCCGGTTGGCATGGGTCGGCTCCTCGGATTGGTCAGGGCGCTAGGCCGGCGAGCAGGAGTTGCTTCCAGGACTGGTCGCCGGCGAGCTGGTACTGCCCGCCGGTCGAGCCGAAGGTCAACGGGGCGCCGCCCGGTCCGAGGACCACACCGGTCGCCGGGTCGTAGCCGGCGACCGGGCCGCCCCCGACCGGCAGCACCGGCTCGGCGTCGACGCCGTCGTCCGGCGACGGGGAGGGTGACCGCGCCGGGTCCGGGGCCGGGGGCGCCGGATCGCTGCCACCGGGTCGGGGAGCGTTCCCGCTGCCCCGGACGCTGGAGCCGCGAGCCGTCTCCGCCCCGGTGCACCGCGTGGTCGATCCGGCGTACACGCAGGACGGGGGGTCACCGATGTTCACCACCAGGCCGAAATGCGCCGTACCGTCCCCCGGGGCGACGGTGAAGCCGCCGTCGACCACCAGTGGGTAGACCACGAGGAGTTGCTCGATCCCGGGCAGCCGCCGGGCGGCCACCCCGTTCACCGAGACCAGATTGCCGAGCAGGGTGCCGATCGACGGCTCCAGGTCGCGTACCAACCCGACCAGCTCGGTCGCGGCGGGAGGCCCGTCGGCGAGGATCCGGCGCAGGTCGGGATCGGCCGCCCGGACCGTCGCGGCGAGCCGGGCCAGCCCGTCCGCCCAGCGCCGCAACGCGGCAGCGGACTCCTCCTGGGTACGCAGCACCGTCCGCCCGTCCCGGATCAGCGCCACCGTCTCGGGCAGCCGGGCGGTCGCCTCGGCCAACAGGGCGCCACCGGCGTCGAGGATCCGGCGCAGCGCCTCCTCGTTGCCCTCGAACGCGACCCCCAACTCGTCGATCACCACCGCCAGGTCGTCCGGGTCGATCGACCGGACCAGCGCGTCCAGGTTGGCCAGCAGGGTCTCCGGGGCCAACGGAACGCCGGTCCGGTTCGGCGGAATCACCGAGCCGTCCCGCAGGTAGGGGCCGTCGTCGCGCTCGGGGCGCAGGTCGACGTACTGCTCGCCGACGGCGGAGCGCTGCGACACCACCGCCCGCAGCTCGGACGGCACCCGGACCTCACCGTCCAGGCGCAGGTCCACCCGTACCGTCCCGGTGCGCAGGGTCACCTCCTCGACCCGTCCGACCGGTACGCCCCGGTAGCTGACCGGCGCGTTCGGGAAGATGCCGCCGGCCTCGGCGAAGTCGGCGTGCACCAGGTAACCGGCGCCGAACAGCCGGTCGCCGAGCCCGACGTAGCGCACCGCCACGTAGCCGACCCCGAGCAGGCTCACCACGAGAAACACCAGGACCTGGAGCCGGGCAGTACGTCCGATCATTCGAGCAGCCCTCCGCCCAGTACGTCGAGCAGCCCGCCGGTCCGCCCGTTCGTCGCCCCGTCCGGCGGCGGCAGCAGGCAGCCGGGAGTCAGGATTGTCCCCAGCGGCAGTTTGGTGCCGGGTGGGAAGACGGTGCCCGGCGGCACCACGCCGCCCGGTGGCAGCAGCCCGCCCAGCGGCAGGAGGGATCCGGGTCGCAACAGCTTGCAGTCGGGCGGCAGTTTGCACTCCGGCAACAGCGGCGGCAGCCAGTCCAGCGGGAGCAGGCCGCCGACCGGTAGACAGATCGCGGGCAGTACGCCGGGCAGCAGCGGCCCGACCCCGTCCGGCCGGTCATCGGTGTCGTCGGGACGTTGGCCGCCGCCCGACGGGTTGGACGGGTCGCGGCCGGAGCCGCCGGTCCGGGACTTCGTCGGCGGCTTCGCGACCGGTTTCGCCGAGAACAGGTTGGCGAGGATGCTCGCGGCGTCCAGGTCGGCGGTCATCGACATGTTGATGAAGTCCCCGACGATCGCGCCGGTCACGTTCGGCGGGAACGGGTACGACAGCATGAAGTCCAGCGACTTCGGCAGGGCGTCACCGGCCCGGACCAACTGGTCCAGGATCGGTTGCAGGGCCCGCAGGCTGGCGACGGTGTCCTCGCGGCTCTCGATGACGACCCTGCTGCCGACCCGGCCCAGCTCGCCGAGCGCGGTCAGCGCGTCACTGAGCTGCTCCCGCTGCTCGGCCAGTACGCCGAGACCGGGGTCCAGTGCCGCCAGGGCGTCACCGAGCACCGCACGTTGCCGGGACAGCCGGCCGGTCAGCCGGTCGAGCGCGTCCACCGCCCGGACCAGATCGGCCTTCTGCCGGTCGAGTCCGCCGACGAAGTCGTCCAACTGGCGCAGCGCGTCCTTTGCGGTCGACTCCCGACCCTCCAACGCCTTCGCCAGCTCCTCGTTGATCGTCTTGAGCTGGGCCAGCCCGCCACCGTTGAGCAGCAGCCCGAGCGCGGCCAGCACCTCTTCGACCTCGGCCGACCGCTTGGTCCGGGACAGCGGGATGACGGCACCCTCGGTGAGCTGCCCGGCGGGGGACTCGGTGACCGGGGCGGCGACCGCGACGTACTTCTCGCCGAGCAGGCTGGTCTGCCGGACCGCCGCGGTGGCGTTGCCGGGCAGCCGTACCGCGCGGTCGATCCGGATCCGGGCCCGGGCGGTCCACCCGGAGAGGGAGATCTCCTCGACCGAGCCGACGGTCACGTCGTTGACCTTGACGGCGGCCTGCGGCACCAGGTCGAGTACG
The DNA here is from genome assembly GCF_042658085.1 of Plantactinospora solaniradicis. Lineage (NCBI taxonomy): Bacteria > Bacillati > Actinomycetota > Actinomycetes > Micromonosporales > Micromonosporaceae > Plantactinospora > Plantactinospora solaniradicis. Next base: position 185,124 of record NZ_JBHSPR010000008.1, read on the forward strand.
TCGGCGAACTCCACCGTCACCCGGTACGCCGGACCGGACGGCGCACCGCCGGGCAGCGGCAGGTCGGCCAGCTCCGGCATGCCGCAGCCACCGACCGCGACCGCCGTCGCCGTCAGCACCGCCACCAGCGCGGTCGGCGCGGATCGACGTACCCGGGACCTGGCGGCGTTCATCGGATACCCCGCAGGATCCCGCCGAGGGTGCGGTCGAGCGACACCTCCGGTCCCGGCGCCCCCTGGGTGGGCGCGGGGGTCGGCGGGTTGCCGCTCGTCGCCGGTGCCGGCGTGGCCGGTCCGGGCTTGGTCGACGGCGGCAGGTTCAGCAGCTTGCGCAAGTCTTCCGGCAGCGGAAGCCGCTTCAGGTTGAGGGTCTGGGCCAGTTCGAAGCAGCGCCGGGGTACCTTCGGCGTCGGCAGCAGGTCCGCCAGCGCCGCGCAGATGTACGAGGCCGGGTCGTACGGCCCCAGCACGTTGTCCCGGGTGTCCAGGGTGCCGGACCGGGCGTTGTACGCCAGGTTCAGGTTGGACAGCGCCAGTGGCGCCACGTCCAGGATCTTGATGAGTGCCTTCTGCTGCCGGGCCAGCACGCCCGTGACGTCGGCCAGCGCGTCCACGTTGGACTCCAGTAGGTCCCGGTTCTGCCGGATGAACCCGGTGACGTCGGCCAGTGCGGCGGCGAGGTTGCGCAGTGCGGCGGCGAGATCGTCCCGCTCGGCGGCGAGCTGCCCGGCGACGTCGGCGAGCTGCTGGTTGAAGCTGCGTACCTGCTGGTCGCTGCGGGCCAGCGCGGTGGTGAACTGTTGCAGGTTCGCCACCGTGCCGAACAGGTCCTGCCGCCCCTCGGCGAGGGTGTCCAGCGCCCGGGACAGCCCGTCGAGGGTGTCGTGCAGCTCCGCGCCGTTGCCGGCCAGGTTGGCCCGGCCGGTGTCCAGCAGGTCGGAGAGGGCGCCGTCGGCGTTCGCGCCGGCCGGGCCGAGCGCCCGGTTGAAGTCGTCCAGCGCGCGGTAGATGTCGTCGATCTCCATCGGGGCCGCCGTCCGCTGCACCGGCAGGTCCGCCCCGTCGGGCAGCCGCGCACCTCCGGAGTAGGCCGGGGTGAGCTGCACGTACCGGTCGCTGACCAGGCTCGGTGGGACGATCACCGCCGAGGCGTCGGCCGGGATGTCGTGCTTCGCGTCGTAGTGCAGCTCGATCCGGACCGTCCGCCCCTCCGGTACGACCGCGACGACCTCGCCGATCCGGACCCCGAGCACCCGTACGTCCGAGCCGACGTGCACCCCGACCGCCCGGCTGAAGTGGGCGACGACGCGTCGCTGCGGCGTACCCGGGTACGGCACGGTGACCGCCGCCGCCGCGACGAGCAGCACCGCCACCACGGCGGCGAGCAACGCCCTCCGCCGCTTCGGCGAGGTGGACAGGGTCGGCCGGCGCATCAGCGTCCTCCCGTCGTCGGCGACATCAGCGTTTCTCCGTCGTCGGCACGTACGGCTGGAGCAGTCCGCGCAGGTACGAGTCGAACCACCGCCCGTTGCCGAGCACGTTGGTGAACGAGTCGAGGAACGGCCCCATCCGCTGCAACGTGTTCTCCAGGTTGTCCCGGTTGCGTTGCAGCGTGGCCACCACCCCGCGCAACTGCCGCAGCGTCGGCTCCAGCGTGCTCCGGTTGTCGGCGACCAGTCCGGAGAGCTGGCTCGCCAGGTCCCGGGTGCCGATCAGCAGGTCGTGGATCGCGTCCCGCCGCCGGCTCACCTCGGCCAGCAGCGCGGTCCCGTCGGCGACCAGCCGCCGGAACTCCTCGTCCCGGGCGGCCAGTACGTCGGTGACGTCCCGGGCCCGGGTGAGCAGTTCACGCAGCTCGGCGTCCCGGCTGGCGACCGTCCGGGACAGCCGGGAGAGCCCGTCCAACGAGGACCGTACGTTCGCCGGGGTGTCCGCGAAGGTCTCCGACAGTGCGGTGAACGCCGTTGCCAGCTGCTCGGTGTCGATGTCGTCGAAGGTGCCGGCGAGGCCGGTGACCGCCTGCATCACGTCGAACGGCGAGGCGGTGCGGGTCAACGGAATCTCGGCACCCTCGGGAAGCCGGCCCGATCCGGCCGGGGCCAGCGCGAGGTACTTCTGCCCGAGCACCGTCTTGATCCGGATCGTCGCCCCGGTGTCCCGACCGAGCCGGACGCCGTCGTCGTCGAGCCGGAACCGCACCCGGACGTACGGGCCGGCGTCGCCCCGGGCCAGGTCCACCTCGGTCACCTTGCCGACCCGTACCCCGGCGACCCGGACCTCGTTGCCGACGGCCAGGCCGCTGGCGTCCCGGAACGCCGCCTGGTACGGCCGGTCACCCAGCGCCACCAGGTCGTCGAGCCGGAACGCGGCGAGCAGCACCCCGGCCAGCACGGCCAGTCCGACCGCGCCGACGACGACCGGATTGCGTTCCCGGAACGGCTTCATCGGGCACCTGCCGGTCCGGCGCAGCGGGCCGCCGTGGAGCTGAACGTGGCCGGGTTGATTCCGCCCTGACCGGCCAGGGCGATCCGGCCGTCGAAGTCGCACATGAAGAAGTTGAGCCAGGAACCGTGCGAGGCGGTCCTGGTCAACGCCTCGTACCGGCCGGGCAGCCGGCCGAGCGTTCCGTCGAGCACCGCCGAGTTGCGGTTCAGGGTGCCGGCCAGCTCGCCGAGCGCGGTCACGTCGGCGGCGATCGCCGGGCGGGCGTCGGCCAGCAGCCCGGCCGTGGTGCCGGTGAGCTTGCCCAGGTTGACCAGCGCCTCGCCGATCGCCTCCCGGTCACCCGCCAGGCCGGAGACGAACTGCTGCAACGACCGGATCGTGTGGTCCAGTTCGTCGTCGCGGTCGGCCAGGGTGGCCAGCACCGAGTTCAGGTTGGTCACCACCCGGCCGATCACCGCGTCCCGGTCGGCGAGGGTGTTGGTCAGCGAGGCGGTGTGCGCCAGCAGGCTGGAGACCGTACCGCCCTCGCCCTGGAGCACCTGGATGATCTCGTACGCCAGCTTGTTGACGTCGTCCGGCGTCAACGCGGTGAACAGTGGCCGGAACCCGTTGAAGAGGGTGGTGAGGTCGAGCGCCGGGGTGGTTTGGGTGAGCGGGATCAGCCCGTCCGGGCGGAGCGGCGGGCCGGTGCCGGGTCCCTCGGCGAGCGCGACGTAGCGCTGACCGATCAGGTTCCGGTACCGGATCTTCGCGAGCACGGTCGAGGTCAGCGGCACCTCCTCGGTGATGGTCAGCGAGACCTCCGCGACGCTGTTGTCGACCACCCGGATCTCGTCGACCCGGCCCACCCGCACCCCGGCGATCCGGACGTCGTCGCCGGGCAGCAGGCCGGTGACGTCGGTGAACCTGGCCCGGTAGCTGGTGCCGCCGAACGACACCGAGCCGAGGGCCTGGCCGAGCAGCGCGGTGAGCAGCAGCGTCACCACGGCGAAGGTGACGAGTTTGACCAGCGACGCGACCGGAACCCGGGTCATGACCGCTCCTCTGCTTCCGACGGTCATGCCGTCTCCTCGCTCCGCTCGTCGGCGTCGTGACCTGCTTGACTGAGCTGGCTGATGCCCTCGCTCCGCTCGGTCATGGAAGGTTCACCACCGCTCCGCGTAGCAGCGGGCCCCAGAGCAGCACCGCGATGTCGGGGACCTCCACCGGCAGGGTGTTGGTGGCGGCGCCGATGATCGGTTTGATCAGATCCTGTTCCTCGGGTGTGCCGGCGTACCCCATGGCGGGCGCGGAGTCGGCGGCGGGCCCGGACGCGGCGGCCGGTGGGATTCCGACCGGCAGCTTCACCGGACCGGGGCGGGAGCCGCCGTGGTCGTAGCCGTCGTTGACCTGGACCTCCGGGGCCGGCGGCGACGGGTTGGGCAGTTCCCGGCACTGCGGACCGGTCCGCGCGCCGTACACCGGGTCGTCCCGGCCGGACTGGTACGCCCCGTTGTCCCGGGTCACCTCCAGGGTGATGTGCATCCTCCCGTTCCGGAACACCTCCTCGACCCGGGGTTGCAGCGCCACCAGCCCGCGCATCAGGCACGGATACTCCGGGGCGTAGGTGGCCAGCAGTTCCAGCACCGGACGGGTCACCTCGCCGAACCGGATGAGCTGGTCGTCGTGCCGGTCGAGGAAGATCCGGGTCACGTCGGCGGCGTCGGTGGTGTCGGCGAGGAACGCGGCGAGCTGGGTCCGCTGGTCGGCGATCGTGGTCGCCGTGGGTGTGACGTCCCGGAGAATGTCCAGCAGGTCGGGCAGTGCCGAGTCGTACGCGTCCAGGACGGCGGCGAGCCGGCGTACGTCCTCGGTGATCGTCGGCAGTTCGCGGTTCAGCTCCTTCAGGTAGCCGTCCAGCGCTTCCAGGTTCTCCCCGAGCTGCTCGCCCCGCCCGTCCAGCGCGGTGGCCAGCGCGGCCAGGGTGCTGGCCAGCTTGTCCGGCCGGATCGACTGCAACAGCGGCAGCGCCGCGTCGAGCACCCGTTCCAGCTCGACACCGTTGCGGCTGCGGTCCTGGCTGATCACCGCGCCGGCCCGGATCGGACCGGCGGTGGAGTCGGGCGCGGCGACCAGCGCGACGTACCGCTCGCCGAAGAGGGTCTTCGGCAACAGCCGGGCGGTGACGTCGGCCGGAATCCGTCCGATCAGCGCCGGGTCGAGCGCGAGCCGCAGCCGGGCCTGGCCGCCGTCGCTGTCGATCTCGCGCACCTCGCCGACCGGAACACCGCGCAGTTTCACCTCCGCGCCGGGGCTGAGCTGCATTCCGGTCTGTCCGGTGTAGAGGGTCACCCAGGCGACCGGGGTGAACACCTTGCGGTACTGGAGGACGGCCAGCGACAGCGCCGCGAGGAGTACCACCACGAAGACGACGCCGAGTACCCGCCGGCCGGCGACCGATCCCCGATGCTCCATGCTCACCCGTTCACCCCGCGATCCGGACGGTCGTGGTCGCGCCCCAGATGGCCAGCGACAGGAAGAAGTCGACGATGTTGACCGAGACGATCGCCAGCCGTACGGCGCGGCCGACCGCCACCCCGACGCCGGCCGGTCCACCACTCGCGGTGTAGCCGTAGTAGCAGTGCACCAGCACGACGATCACGCTGAACACCAGCACCTTGCCGAACGACCAGAGCACGTCCACCGGCGGCAGGAAGAGGTGGAAGTAGTAGTCGTAGGTGCCCGCCGACTGGTCGAAGTAGAAGACGGCGATGGTCCGGGTGGCGAGGTAGCTGGAGAGCAGGCCGAGCACGTACAGCGGGATGACCGCGACGAAGCCGGCGATCATGCGGGTGGTGACCAGGAACGGCAGCGACGGCACGCCCATCACCTCCAGGGCGTCGACCTCCTCGGAGATCCGCATCGCCCCGAGCTGGGCGGTGAACCCGCACCCGACCGTCGCCGACAGCGCCAGCGCGGCGACCAGCGGCGCGATCTCCCGGGTGTTGAAGTACGCCGAGACGAAACCGGTGAAGGCGCTGCTGCCGAGCTGGTTGAGGGCCTGATAGCCCTGTAGCCCGACCTCGGTGCCGGTGAAGAAGGTCAGGAAGCAGATCACCCCGACCGTGCCACCGGTCACCGCCAGCGCGCCCCGACCGAAACTGATCTCGGCCAGCAGGCGTACCACCTCGCGCTTGTAACGGCGCACCGTGCGCGGTGCCCAGGCGAACGCGCGCAGGTAGAAGGCGAGTTGCCCGCCGAGGTCGTCCAGGGTACGCAGCATCGGCAGCTCACATCCCCCGCTGCGGTACGAGTTGGAAGTAGACCGCGGTGATGACGAAGTTCAGCGCGAAGAGCAGCATGAACGTGATCACCACACTCTGGTTGACCGCATCGCCGACCCCCTTCGGTCCGCCCTTCGCCGTCATCCCGTGGTACGACGCCACCAGCGCGGCGACCGCACCGAACAGCAGCGCCTTCACCTCGCCGACGATCAGGTCGGGCAACTGGCCCAGGGCCTGGAAACTGGCCAGGTACGCGCCCGGGGTACCACCCTGGAGGACCACGTTGAAGAAGTAGCCGCCGGAGACGCCGACGACGCTGACCAGCCCGTTGAGCAGTACGGCGACCAGCATCGAGGCGACGATCCGGGGTACGACGAGCCGGTGCACCGGATCGATTCCGAGCACCTCCATCGCGTCCAGCTCCTCACGGATCTTCCGGGCGCCCAGGTCGGCGCAGATCGCCGAACCACCGGCACCGGCGATGATCAGCGCGGTGACGATCGGGCTGGCCTCGCGTACCACGGCGAGGACGGAGGCGGCACCGGTGAACGACTGGGCGCCGAGCTGACGTACCAGGGAACCGAGTTGCAGCGCGATCACCGCGCCGAACGGGATCGCCACCAGCGCGGCTGGCAGGATCGACACCGAGCTGATGAACCAGGCCTGCTGCACGAACTCCCGGACCTGGAAGGGGCGCCGGAACACGTTGCGCAGCGCGTCCAGGCAGAACGCGAAGAAGTGCCCGGGGCCGCGCAGGCCGGCGGCGAACCGGCCACCCGCCGCCGGTCCGGCCGCGGTCGGCCCGTCCGCCGCCGCTCCGGCCATCGTCGGCTCGTCCGCCTTCGGCCCGCCGTTCATCGGAGCACCTCGTCGGGTTGCCAGGCGCCGGGTTGCCAGGCGCTGCCGTCCGCGTTCCGGAACGACCCGGTCGGCGGGACGACACCGTGCTCCGCGCACCACTGCCCGGGTGGCTGCTCCGCCCGGCGGGGTCGACCGTCGGAGGGGCGGAGCTGTAGGGGAATGGCCGGCAGTGGCGGCAGTTCCACCCCGGCTTCGGCCTCGGCCCGCAACTCGTCGGAGTCCTTCTCCTCGGCCATCCCGATCGGACCGATCCGCTGTGCGTTGAGGAACTGCCGGACCACCGGTTCGGTGCTGGAGAGCAGCATCTCGCGCGGCCCGAACATGGCCAGGTGACCGTGGTAGATCAGCCCGATGTTGTCCGGCACCGTACGCGCGGTGTTGATGTCGTGCGTGACGATCAGGAACGTCGCACCGGTCTGCTGGTTGAGGTCGATGATGAGCTGGTTGAGGTAGGCGGTGCGGACCGGGTCGAGTCCGGAGTCGGGCTCGTCGAACAGGATGATCCGGGGATCCAGCACCAGCGCCCGGGCCAGCCCGGCCCGTTTGCGCATGCCGCCGGAGATCTGACCCGGCAGTTTCCGCTCCGCGCCGAGCAGCCCGACCATCTCCAGCTTCTCGTGCACCACGGCCCTGATCTCGGACTCGGACTTGCGGGTGTGCTCACGCAGCGGAAAGGCGACGTTGTCGTAGATGGTCATCGAGCCGAACAGCGCGCCGTCCTGGAACAGCACGCCGAAGAGTTTGCGGACCTCGTACAGGGCACGTTCGGAGAGCCGGGGGAGATTCTGCTCCTCGATCCAGATCGCGCCCCGGTCGGGCTTCAGCAGTCCGACCAGCGTCTTGAGGAACACCGACTTGCCGGTGCCGGACGGGCCGAGGAGCACCGAGATCTCGCCCGCCGGCAGGGTCAGACTCACGTCCGACCAGACCGGCTGACCGCCGAAGGACTTGGTCAGCCCTTCGACGCGCACCTCGACGCCCATCCGTGCTCCCGCCGCCGCACTCCGGTGGACGTACCGCCCACCGCCGTCTCTGGTGGACATCGCGCCAGCAGCGTCCGGCGTAACAGCGATAGCGAGTAATTCTTCGACTACTTTGTGTTCCGTGCGTCGTCGGTCCGGACCCCGCCGGTGGTGCGAACGCCGGGGTGCCGATACGGTGCGGTTAACCCACCGGTAACGAAGGTGCAGCCCCATAGATGACCGCAGCACCCGAGACAGATCTCGTCGCTCGGGCCGCCCGTCGCGACCCCGAGGCAACGGCGACGCTGCTCGCCGAGGTCCGTCCCGGTCTGGTCCGATACTGTCGGGCCCGGCTGGGCCGCATCGGCGGCGCGTACGCCACCGCCGACGACGTGGCCCAGGAGGTGTGCCTGGCCGTGCTGCGCGCGCTGCCTCGCTACCGCGACCAGGGCCGCCCGTTCTCCGCATTCCTGTACGGCATAGCCGCGCACAAGGTCGCCGACGCGCAACGGGCCGCCATCCGGGATTCCACCGTCACGGCACCCGCCGCACTGCCCGACGGCCCGGACGCCGATCCCGGTCCCGAACAGCGGGCCGTCGCGACCGATCTCGCGCGCCGGCTCTCCGCGTTGCTGGCCCGGCTGACCGAGGTGCAGCGGGAGATCGTCCTGCTGCGGGTGGCGGTCGGGTTAACCGCCGACGAGGTGGGCGTCATCGTGGGAATGTCGGCCGCTGCCGTCCGGGTGACCCAGTCGCGCGCCCTCGCCCGGCTGCGCGCGCTCGCCGGTACCGCCCTGGACGAGGTCGCCGCATGAGTAACCTGCGGGACGGAGGACGACGAGGCGACGGCGTGGGGGAGCGGAGCGGTGACGTGACCGGGCGGGATGGTGACCCGGTCGAGCTGGCCGACCCGGTCGATCTGGAACCGGCCGTCCTCGTCGCCGACGACCTGCTGCTCGACGCGCTGGGCCGGGGCGCGGCGGCACCGGCCGACGACCCGATCGCCGGGCTGATGGCGGCCTGGCGGGCGGACCTCGACGCCGAGCAGCCCGCCGGTCCGGTCGACGATGCCGTGCCGGCCCGGACCATGCCGGCGACCGTACGGGCACCGGCCCGGGTACGCCCGCCTCGACCGGGGCCGCCCGTTGGCCCCCGCCGGCCGGGTCAGCTCCGGTCCGACCCGCCGCGACCCGTGCCGGGGCGCCGGCCTCGACGTACCGGGCTGGTCCGGCGACTGGGGCTCGTCGCCGTGGTCGCGATCGTCGCCACCGCCCTACTGGGGCTCGGCGTCAACGAGGCAGGACCGACGAGTCCGTTGTGGCCGATCGCGGCGGCGGTCTATCCGGACCGGTCCGCCGTCCGGGTCGTCGAGCACACCCTCACGCTCGCCGAGGACGCGGTGGCGGCGGGCCGGTACGACGACGCACGTTCCCGGTTGGACCAGGCACTCGTCCAGGTCGCGGAGGTACGCCACCCGGAGCCGGCGGAACGCCTGCGGGCCGACATCGAACGAATCCGGCGCGGGCTGCCCGGTACGGGACCGGACGAGATAGAGCCGGACACGAGTACGACGTCGGGTGCCGTCCCCGCCGTACCGGTGCCGGCGACCTCGTCCACCGACGGCGGCCCGGCACCGACGCGTACTCCGGGTGGGGCCGCGTCGCCAGCCGGCCGACCCCCCGCCGCCTCGGATCCCGCACCGGCCGATCCGTCGCCCCGGCAGGTGCTGCCGTTGCCCGTACCGGTGCTGCCGTCGCTGCTGCCCTCGGGGCTGCCGTTGCTGCCGAGCGGTGGCTGCGTGCTGCTCTGCCCGCCGGACTGAGCTTCGGCCGCCCAGCACGCCGCCCCACGGCTTCGCGTCATTCGCCGAGCGCTGTACTCGAACCTTGCAGTTGTTGCACTGTGGGACGGGCACGGACGCGGGGCCCCGGAACGCTGTTGTTCGCGGCGAACTGTCCGTGCTCCGACCGCCACTCTTCCGGGTACAACGTCAGCTTGCCCGTTGGTCAGTTGCGGGGCCAGATCCGGACCGGCACCTGGGGGAATGCCGTCGTCAGGAAGTGTTCGGTGAGGCGGTCGCGTAAAAGGCAGTCCGGCCAGGTGTCCAGCACCTCGGGCAGTGTGCGGTGGCCGAGCGCGAGCTGTAGCAGGGCGCCGGGCGGGATGGCGGCGTGGGTCTGGGGGTCGGTGGACGGGCTGACGGCGCCGGATACGGCCGTCACCTTCGCCAGTTCACCGTCGGTGAACTCCAGCCGAGCGGCGCGACCGTACATGTCGATGGTCAGCGCTGGTTCGTGCCAGCGCAGGTCGGCTACTTGCCAGCGATCCCGCAGCAGCGGTAGCAGCCGGCTGAGCAGGTCGACCGGGTCGCCCGTGCGGACGTACCAGCCTCTGGGCCGCGTCGGTATGCCGGGCGGGCCGAGTCGGGCCAGCGGGTGGTTCGGGTCGAGGAGACGACGGACCGCGGTGAACGGCCTCCCCGCCGATGCCTCGTGCCGCCGGCCGATGTGGCCCAGGTGTGCGTGCATGGCGACGGCGGCCTGCGGCCAGTCGGCCGGTCGAGTGCAGGCCGCCGCGACCACGGTCAGCTCTCCGGCGCTGGAGAGCCGGGCGGTGTGGACCAGGTATCCCCGTACGTCGGCGTCGTGCACCAGCACGGCGACGGTGCGCCGGGCCTGGTCCGCCGGGCGGCGCCCGGCGATCTCGTACCGCCACACCTCGGCGTCTCTCGGGCAGACCAGGGCGTCCCCGTCGGTGAGTCGCCGGTCGATGTCGGCGAGGTCGTCCGCGTCGGCGACGGTGGCCGGGCGCACCGTCAGGCCGCTGCGGGAGCCGCCCGGCCGGTCGTGCTCCGTGGCCGGCAGCGCGGTGGCGGGCACCGTGGGAGCGCCGTCGTTCGCGAGGGCATAGTCGTAGCCGAGCCGCCGATAGAAGTAGGGAATCCCCTCGATGATCTGGACCGGCACACGGCCAACCGCGTACCGCTGGTGCAGGGCGGCGAACAGCCGGTCGGTGAGGCGGTTCCCGCGGTGCTCCGGCGCCGTGCCGACCAGTTCGACCTGGGCCACCGGCAGCCGGACCCCGGCCAGGCTCCAGTCCTGCCGTAGCCCTACCAGGCTGGCCACCGGGTGGCCGGTGGTCGAATCCTCGGCGACCAGGAAGTCATCGGGTACGACCGCGGGATGACCGGCCAGCAGGTCTTCGACCCAGGCGGCGATGCCGGGGTGCGGTTGTCCGCCGGTTGCCGCCTGAAGCTGGACCGATGCGTGCAGGCGAGCGAGCTCGATGGCGTCGGAGGCTCGGCCCGGCCGGACCATGTAACGGTCGTTTTCCCTCGTCATACCTTGTCTGCTGACGGCGGGTCCGGACCACCCAGGTGAGGGTGTCTCGCTGCGGGCCGGACTGGTCGTCGAGGTGGGTGTGGTCATCGACTCGGACACGAGGATCGCCTCCAGAGCTAAGCCGTACAGTGCCTGTTCAGCTTCCGGCGCGTACTGTAACCCGTACATCCGCTGTTTGACTTAAGGAAGTTGCATGCCTCACCCGACCGCCAGGCCGGCCCGCCGGGCGGACGCACGGCAGAACGCCGAAAAGATCGTGCAGGCGGCCATCACCCGCCTCGGAAGGAACGCCGCGGCGAGCATGAACGACATCGCACAGGAGGCGGGGGTTGGCAGGGTCACCCTGTACGGGCACTTCCCGTCCCGGGAGGCCCTGGTCGAAGCCGCGTTGATCCGACTGTTGGCCCGGGGAGAGGACGTGTTGGAGGCCATCGACCTCACCGGCGATCCCCGCGACGGCCTGCGGTCGCTCATGGAATCGGGCTGGCTGCTGCTCGCCCAAGCGGCCTCGGTCCTACAGGCGGCGCAGACGACCCTGCCTGCCGGCCGCGTGCAGGAACTGCACGCGAAACCCGAGCAGCGGGTTCATGACCTGATCCGCCGCGGCCAGAACGAAGGCGTCTTCCGGACCGACATTCCGGCCGACCTGCTGGCCAGCGCCCTGCACCACATTCTGCACGGCGCAGCGACGGACGTCGCGACCGGACGGCTCGATGCGGCAGACGCACCACGCTTCGTTGCCGAGATGACCTTGGCCATCTGTGCGGTTCCGCCTGCCTCACCGCAGCAGGACTGAACCGCCCAAGTTGTTGCATCGTCGAACCAACTGGTTGTACGGTCGAACAATGCAGAGCGGGGAGGTCGACGCCGCGCAGGAGGCCCTGATGCGGTTCGTCCGCAACTTCGGCCTCCATCAGCCCGACCGCACACCATGTGGGCAGCCACTGCCGGTCTCGGAGGCACACGCCATGGTGGAGATCGCCCGCGAGGGACGGATCCGTCAGGTGGAACTGGCTCGCCGGTTGCGTTTGGAGAAGAGCACCGTCAGCCGCCTGGTCAACAACCTGGTCGGTCGGGGTTGGGTGCACCGGGAGGCGGCCGACGGTGATGGCCGCGGCGTGCTGCTGGTGCTCACCGAGACAGGTGCCACCGCTGCCGCCCGGCAGGCCGACGCCCGCCGGGACCGGCTCACCGCCCTACTCGATCGCGTACCCGATGACCAACGCGCCGCCGTGGTGCGCGCGCTGCAGACCCTCGCGGAGGCCGCTGTTGAACCGTTCTGACCGTTCCCGGACCCGTCGACCCCTGCTCCTGGTCGCCGCCGCCACCGCCGCCGTGCTGAGCGGCGGCTGTGCCGACGACTTCTCGACATCGACACCGGCGACCCCCAGCCGACAGGCCGAGGTGGCCGAGCGGGGCGCGTCCGTCATGCCGTTCGACCTGGAACGCACCACCCACCGGTTCACCAAGACCGACACCGGCGGCGTCCAGACCGTGGTCGCCGACGACCCGCAGGACACCACCCAGATCGGACTCATCGGGCAACACCTGACCGCGGAGGTCGAGCGCTTCCGGCGCGGCGACTTCACCGATCCCGCCCGCATTCACGGCAACGAAATGCCCGGCCTCGAAGCGCTACGCAAACACGGCGGAAGGATCACCCTCGACTACGAGGCCACCCCGGACGGGGGACGCGTCACCTACGCCACCAGCGACGCCGAGCTTCGCAATGCCCTGCACCACTGGTTCGACGCCCAGGTCAGCGACCACGGCCAGCACGCCACCCGCTAGCCGACCCGGCCAGGGCGACGAGGGGGACCGACGGTCGTCCCAGGCTGGCTGACGCATAATTGGGCTAGGAACAATAAGTAACTAAGGAGACCCGATGAGTGCGTCCAGCCTGGCAGGGGAGTCGATGGCGCAACAACCGGACATTCCGGGCGACGAATCGTCGGCTGACCGGCCGCCAGTTCCCGTATCGGTAGCGTCGGCGCCGCTTCCGGCGGTGTCCGGCCTGGTGTTCCTGGGCGCCGAGGACGCGCAGGTGTGCGCGGACGGCACCTGTCTGTGAGCGGTTCGGTGAGCGAGGAGATAACGGTGAGAGTCGAAGCCTGGTCCGACGTGGTCTGCCCGTGGTGCTACATCGGCAAGCGGCGGCTGGAGACGGCGCTCGCGCAGTTCGAGCACGCCGACGAGGTCGAGGTGGTCTGGCGTAGCTTCCAGCTCGACCCGACGTACCCGAAGGGCGACCCGCAGCCGGTGCACGAGCAGTTGCAGAAGAAGTTCGGCGGGTCGCTCGCCCAGGTCCGCGCGATGACCGATCACGTGACGGCGCTGGCGGCCGAGGAGGGTCTGACGTACGACCTCGGTCGGTCCATCATGGTCAACACTGTTGACGCCCATCGGCTCACCCACCTGGCGAAGGCGCACGGGCTGGGCGGAGAGATGCACGAGCGGTTGCTCCGGGCTCAGTTGGTGGAGGGTGAGACGCTCGACGACCACGAGACGCTCGTCCGACTCGGCGCCGAGGTCGGAGTGCCGGCCGACGAGGCTCGCCGGGTGCTGGCCGGTGACGAGTACGCCCGCGACTTCGCCGCAGATGTCCGGGAGGCTCGGGCGCTCGGCGCGACCGGTGTGCCGTTCTTCGTGCTCGACCGGAAGTACGGCATCTCGGGAGCGCAACCGGCCGAGGCGTTCCTGTCCGCGCTGCGTACGGCGCACGGCGAGGCGCGTACGCCGGCCCGCTGAGTCGCCTCACCGCACGGGAGAACCCGGGCCTGGGGTCGAGGGGTGTGCGAGGACGGTCATTTCCTGGGCCCCTGCCGCCGTACGACCAGCCAGACCGTGCCGGCCACCGCAGCCGTGAACGGCAGGAGGCAGCAGAGGACGGCGAGGAGGAGATGCCACGGCTTGATAGCGCCCATGGCAGGGGACGGTAGCGCTGAACTGCGTTGCCCGCTGGCCCGGGTCCCGGTCTGTGCCGGCGCCCGACCCGGGCCAGCGGTGCGGTGCCGCGCCGGGGCTCAGTTGCTCAGGGTCCAGTTCTGGTTGGTCCAGCCGTTGCAGGCCCACAACTGCACCCTCGAACCGTTGGCCGGAATGGTGTTCCGGTCGCCGTCGAGGCACTGTCTACCGTAGTAGTTCCGGAACTGGGCGCCGTTCCAGACCCAGACCTGGTTGGTCCAGCCGTTGCAGGCCCACAACTGCACTCGCGAACCGTTGGCCGGAATGGTGTTGCGGTCACCGTCGAGGCACTGGCGGCCATAGTAGTTCTGGATTCGGTAGTAGCCGACCGGATATCCACTCGCAGTGGTGAGTATCCACGCCTGGTTGGTCCAGCGGTTGCAGGCCCACAATTGAACTCGCGAACCGTTGGCGGGAATGGTGTTCCGGTCGCCGTCGAGGCACTGGCCGTAGTGGCCGTTGCGGACGTACTGGAAGAAGTAGCTGGCCAGGATCCCCGACCTGGACTCGGTCGCGCCGACCCTGGGGAGCTGGGACAGGTCGGTCAGCCTCAGGGTGACCTTGCTGGTCGAGGCCGGATCCGTTACTCCGGATCCAGACCGGACCGGTGCGGCGTACGCCGCACCGGCGGTCATGGTCAGCGCCACTCCGATCGCCGTGAGCGTCACGGCGAGCCGGCGGCCGAGTCGGCGTGTGCTGCCGATCTCCGAACAGTTTGACAACAGTTTCATATTCGTTCCCGATCTGTCGCTGGTTCCGCGCCGTGCGTGCATGCACTGTCGAATCTCGACGACGGTATCCAGATATCGGGCAATCGGCTGTCACCAAAAGGACTAACTCGGCGATCGGCTCTATGGTCGAGAATATTGAAACAAATTCCGGTGCGACGTGAATATCCGCATCCGACCGTCCATGCCGGCTGCCGGTGCTCGCGGGTGACGGCGGGCCGCCGCCCGCGAGCGCTCGGCTACGGAGCGAGGGGCGCCGTGGTCAGCCCCAGTTCTGCGGCGCGAGTTGCCGGGTCGTGGCGTTGATCCGGTTGAAGAAGTTGGTGGTGGCGATCCAGAGCACCAGCGCGGCGAGTTGCTTCTCGTTGAAGTGCTTGGCCGCGTCGGCCCAGATCTCGTCCGGTACCGGGTCCGGCCGGTCGGCCAGCCGGGTGGCCGCCTCGGCGAGGGCGAGTGCGGCCCGCTCGGCGTCGGTGAAGTACGGCGTCTCCCGCCAGACCGCCACCGCGAACAGCCGCTCGTCGGTCTCGCCGTTCTTCTTGGCGCTCCGGGCGCCGCCGTCCACGCATGCGCTGCACCCGTTGATCTGGCTGGCCCGCAGGTGTACGAGCTCCAGCGTCGACCCGGGCACCCCGGCCGAATGGCTCTCCTTGTAGAGGATGTTGACCGCCTTGACCGCCTCCGGCAGGAGCCCTGCCGGGTTGTTCATCCGTGCCTGCATGGTCGTCTCCTTCAGAATCCTGATGAGGGGCCGGTGTGTCGCTGTCACATCGGCGCCGTTTTCCTCGTCGCTGGTATGACGGACCGCGACGGGAAGTTGTGACAAAAGTGGCACGGCTCACAAATGCGGCGGAGACAGCGAAGCGAGGGTTACCGGGTGAGTGAGAAGGACGTGCTGGCCGAGCGATTCGAGGCGAACCGGTCGAAGCTGAGGGCGGTGGCCTACCGGATGCTCGGCTCGTCCGCCGAGGCCGACGACGCGGTCCAGGAGGCGTGGCTGCGGCTGAGCCGGACCGACACCACCGGGGTCGACAACCTCGCCGCCTGGCTGACCACCGTCGTCGGCCGGATCTGCCTGGACATGCTCCGGTCACGCGGTTCCCGGCACGAGGAATCCCTCGACGCCCGTACCGTCGAACCGGTCGCGACCACGGATGATTCGACCGACCCGGAGCAGCAGGCGTTGCTGGCCGACTCGATCGGTCTCGCGCTGCTCGTCGTGCTGGAGACCCTCACCCCCACCGAGCGGCTGGCCTTCGTACTGCACGACATGTTCGCCGTCTCCTTCGACGAGATCGCCCCCATCCTGGGCCGCAGCCCCGCGGCCGCCCGGCAGATCGCCAGCCGGGCGCGCCGCCGGATCCAGGCCGATGCCGCGACCCCGGAGGCCGACGTGTCGCGCCAGCGGGCGATCGTCGAGGCGTTCCTGGCCGCCGCCCGGGGCGGCGAGTTCACCGCGCTGCTCGCGATGCTCGACCCGGACGTCGTGATCCGGGCCGACAGCGCCGCCGCCCGGATCGGCGCTGCCGACCGAATGGCGGGCGCTGCCGAGCTGCGCGGCGCGACCGCGGTCGCCGGGTTTTTCTCCGGCCGGGCCGGGGCCGCGCGGCTGGCCATCATCGACGGGGCCCCTGGCGCCGTGGTGGTGCTCGGCAACCAGACCCGGCTCGTCCTCAGCTTCATCATCACCGGCGGCCGGATCATCGGCGTCGACGTGGTTGCCGACCCCGAGCAGGTGCGCGAACTCGACATCACGATGGTGGACGGCTGACGCGATCCGGGTCGACGAGCCAGGATGTCTGGCCTCGACGCGGTCAACGCCGGTCAGGCGGGCGGGGTGAAGTCGAACTGCCCGTGCTTGGCGCCGCCCAGGAAGGCGTCCCACTCCTCGCGGGTGTAGACGATCACCGCCGCGTCCGGGGCCTTGCTGTGCCGTACGGCGACCCGGCCGGAGCCGTCTAGCAGCGGGCCGGCCTCGACACAGCTCCCGCCGTTGCTCGCGCTTCTCGTGCTGATGTGCCAGCCAACCGCCGGCAGGGACTCGCTCATCACCGCTCCTCCGCGATCGTCGCGATCAGCTTCGCCGACCCGGACGGGTCGAGCGCGATCTGCTGCAACCGAGCGTACGCCTCCGCGTACCGCCTGGATTTTGGTGATTCCATGAAGAGCCGGCCGCCGAGGGTCTCCGCGTAGGCCACCTCGGGGTAGGGCTTCGGCATCTTGAACAGCCAGAACGAACCGTCCAGGCCGGGGTGCAGGCCGATGGTGGCGGGCAGCACCCGGACGTCCACGTTGGGCCGGCGCAGCAGTTCGCCGAGGTGCGTGAGCTGGCCGCGCATCAACGCCGGTCCGCCGACCGGGCGGCGCAGCACGCTCTCGTCCAGCACCGCCGAGACGGTGACCCCGAACTCCGGCTCCAGCACCCGCTGCCGGTCCAGCCGCAACTGCATCCACTTCGCGACCGAGAACGGGGTCGCCCGCTTGCCCTCGGCGTTGCGGATCACCGCCTCGGCGTACTCCGGGGTCTGCATCAGGCCCGGCATCAGCATCGCGTCGAACGAGCAGATCTGCTCGGCCCGGGTCTCCAGCCACGGGAAGTCGATGAACGAGGCGTCCACGATCTCGTCGTAGTCGTCGTCCCACCGGTCGGTCCGCCAGGCATCCTCGGCGAGCTGGATGAAGTGCGCCCGGGTGGCCGGATCATGCTCGCCGTAGAGGTCGAGCAGCGAGACGACGACGCCGCGCCGGAACGGCCATTCGGCCCGTTCCCAGCGGGCGACCGAAGAAAGGTCGCGTTCCAGGAACTCGGCGGCCCGCTTCAGGGTGAACCCGCGCTGCTCGCGTAGCTCCCGCATCTGCTGGCCGAGCCATTGGGCGCGCAACGTCTGCACGAACGATTCGTTTTTCGCCGGCATACTCCACCTCTCGGACGCATTGGATCCCAGCCAGAGAATTGGTGTCTCTTGCACCAATACCGGAGCCGCTGGAAACGTGGTCTCCGGGTGAGGGGGATCACCGGCCCCCGGGAAATCCGGTGCAAGCACGGCGACCGCGGCTGGGCCAACAGCCGAGAAGGTGACGAGGGCGGGCGTCGCGGGTGGCAGCCGCACTACCGGACCTCGTCGGGTCTCAACTGGAGCGTCGGGATCGTCGTGGACCCCGGCTCCGAACCGACTTACCGAATACCTATCACGGAGAGGTGGCGCCGCGCGACCCTGCGCATTACTCAACCGATCGCCGCACCGCTTCAGACACGCTCTGGTGCCGTACTCGCCGAAGAAGGCTGCGGTGTCAGGGCGGGGCGATCCGGCCCGGATTCGGCAAGCGGGCCGGGTCGCCCATTCCAGATACCGCCGGATCGCTCCTTCCAGAAACCCGGAAGATCGCCTGAGAGGAATCAGCCGTGAGCCCAGTTCCCCGAACGAGATCAATCGGAGGTGCGGCCCCGGAACGGCGCCAGACGTCGTCCAACCAGATCGCCGACCGGGTGTTCGACGCGCTGCCCCGAGCCGCCGTGGAGGCGTTCACCGGGCGGGACGCCCCGGTGCCCCGGTACGTCATCCACCTACCCGCCGCCAGCGCCGACCTGGCCGGGGCGGTGGAACTCGCGTACGGGCTGGCCCGTTCGCTCGACTTCCTGTCGGAGATCGACGCCGGAGAGACGACGGTGTCCGAGGAGGACGCGCAGCACGTACACCATCGGGTCTGCTGCGACCGGTTGTTGCCCGGACGCCGCCGCTGCGCCCTGCGGGCGAGGCATGACGGATCGTGCGATACCGAGTTTCCCGCCTGATCCTGGAAATTAACTTCGTCAGTACTTGTGATCAAGGGCAGATATCTTCAACCATGGGCGTCGATACCCTCCATACCCCCCCATCGGGAGGATCGATGAGCACCACCGGAACCCCGGCCCGGCGTACGCGGCGCCTGCTCACCTCCGCGCTCACCGTCGCCGCACTGGTCGCGACCGCGCTCGCGGTGACCGCCGCCCCCGCCCAGGCGGCGACCACCCCCGGCATCGACGTGTCGCACTACCAGGGCGCGATCAACTGGACCAGCGTGCGCAACGCCGGAATCCAGTGGGCCTACATCAAGGCCACCGAGGGCACCACGTTCAAGGACTCGCGGTTCAACACCAACTACCCGGCCGCGCACGGCGCCGGGGTGATCCGAGGGGCCTACCACTTCGCCCGCCCGGCCGCGTCCAGCGGCGCGGCCCAGGCCAACTACTTCGCCAGCAACGGCGGGGCCTGGTCGGCGGACAACCTCACCCTGCCCGGCGCGCTCGATCTAGAGGCGGGCTGCCACGGACTGTCCCAGAGTGGCATGGTGGCGTGGATCCGCGACTTCCTCAACACCTACCGGGCCCGTACCGGCCGGTACGCCGTCATCTACACCACCACGAGCTGGTGGACCACGTGCACCGGAAACTACTCCGGCTTCGGAAGCACCAACCCGTTGTGGATCGCCCGCTGGGCGAGCGCGCCCGGTGCCCTGCCCGCCGGCTGGGGCTTCTACACCATGTGGCAGTACACCTCGACCGGAAGCGTGCCGGGCATCTCGGGTGCGGTGGACCGGGACTGGTTCAACGGCGCCCGTGACCGGTTGCTGGCGCTGGCCAACAACACGGCCTGACCACCCCGCCCACCGATCCGTACGTCTGATCCCTACTGCCACGCCACGTCACACGGCGCGGGCACCCGGCCCGCCGCTCCGACAGCGGGCCCGTCGGTACCGGCGGGCCCGCAGGACGGAGTAACTCAGGTCGGCTCCTCGACCGCAGTGCCCTCCTCGGAGCTGACGATCTCGCCGATCAGCTCGAAGAAGGCCTGGATGCCGGGCCGGTTGCCACCCTTGGCCCGGGACGCGGCGAGGTCCGCCGACGACCGCCAGGAGACGATGTCCAGCCACTCGTCGTCGGCCAGCCGAACCAGCCGGGCGTCGAGAAATCCGTCGCGATCGACCCGGAAGTCGCGCAGCATCGCCGAACGCGCGGCCAGCAGTGCCTCGCTCAGACCGGGCGACACCCGGAAGCGGGTGAGTTCTACGACGGTCACCGGCCATCTCCTCCACTGCTCGTGCCTACTCCACGGGTGGGATCGGCCTGCCGACGCCGTCGGCGAGTGCGGGGAACCGGCCGGAGCGTGCGACGTGACACGTGAGGACGGTGTCCGGCCCGGTGAGGTTGCCCCGGCCGACAGGCGACACACGCAGACTAGCGCCACAATGCCGTACAAAACCGGGAGACTCGGTGATAGTCGGGCCCGACGGCCTCAGCACCGAACGCACCCGGGCACCGAACGCACCCGGCGCGGCCCGTGCACCGGATCGGCCCGCCGCCAGTTCGTTACGGCAGCGGGCCGACGATCCGCTCGTACGTCTGGGTCAGGCCGTCGATGAGCGCGTCCAGACCGAGCGCGAACGCCCCCTCGTCGACGCTCTGCTGGTGCTCCGCGAGCCGGTGCGCCTGGCTGAGGTGCGGATAGTGCGCGGCGTATAGCTGCGGATCCTCGACGAAGCCCCGGGCGAACGACCCGAGCGCCGAACCGGCCACGAAGTACCGCATCAGCGCGCCGATGTGGGTGGCGCGGGCCGGCGGCCAACCGGCCTTGACCAGCCCGCCGTAGACCGCGTCCGCCATGGCCAGCGCCGCCGGCCGCCGGCCCGGCCCCTGCGCGAGGTACGGCACGATGTTGGCGTGGGTCGCGAGAGCCCGCCGGTACGACCGTCCCCACAGCCGCAGTGCGTCCGGCCAGTCGTGGGTGGCGAAGAACGAGACGTCGACCTTTGCGGTGATGGCGTCCGCCACCGCGTCCAGGATCTCGTCCTTGTTCGCGAAGTGGTTGTAGAGCGAGGGTCCGCGTACCCCGAGTTCCGTGGCCAGGCGACGGGTGGAGAGCGCGTCCAGCCCTTCGGCGTCGATGAGCGCGGCGGCCGCGTCGATGATGCGCTGCCGGCTCAACAGCGCCTGGCGGGGTCGGGGCATGCTCGCTCGCCTCCGCTCGGGCTCTCGGTGTACCAGGACTGGCGCAAGAAAACTTCCAGCGCTAGTTTAGCGGGCAGCGACGTGGTCCCATGGGCGGTGGCCCGAGTCCCGTCCGGGGTGTTAGGCGGGGGCCCTTCTTCTACAAAAAGCGATAAGAAGGGGCCCTTCCTTACACCGAGGAGGCATTGAGAGCGAGGAGATGCACGTGGGTAGATTCGCCGACCGGGTCGCCGTCGTCACAGGGGCGGCCCAGGGGATCGGCTCGGCCACCGCACGCCGGTTGGCCGCCGAGGGAGCCAGCGTGGCCGTGGTCGACCTGGATGCGCAGCGGGCCCAGGAAACGGCCGACGAGATCACGGCGGCCGGGGGGCGCGCGAGCGGATTCGGCTGTGACGTCACCGACGGTGCGGCGGTGTCCGCGACGATCGACCAGGTCGTCGAGGCGTACGGGAAGCTCGACGTGCTGGTGAACAACGCCGGGATCACCCGCGACAACCTGCTGTTCAAGATGCCGGCCGCCGAGTGGGACGCGGTGATCACCACGAACCTGACCAGCATGTTCCACTGCTGCCAGGCGGCGCAGCGGCACATGGTGGCGGCCCGGTACGGCAAGATCGTCAACCTCAGCAGCCGCTCCGCACTGGGCAATCGGGGGCAGGTCAACTACGCGGCGGCGAAGGCCGGGGTACAGGGCCTGACCGCCACCCTCGCGATCGAACTCGGTCCCTTCAACATCAACGTCAACGCCGTCGCCCCCGGCTACATCGCCACCGCGATGACCGCGGCGACCGCCGAGCGGATGGGTGCCAGCCCGGCCGACCACCAGAAGTACGCCGCCGAGCAGACACCACTGCGCCGGGTCGGCCAGCCCGAGGAGATCGCCTCGGTCGTCGCGTTCCTGGCCAGTGACGACGCGTCGTACGTCAGCGGTCAGACGCTCTACGTCAACGGTGGTGCGCGCTAGGCGGGGAGGAAACACGATGGACTTCTCGATCGGCGAGGAGGAGCGGGCGATCCGGGACACCGCCCGTGCCTTCATCCGCAACGAGGTCATGGCGCTGGAGTCGGAGGTGCTGCGCCGGGAGCGGGCCCACGAGCCGGGGCTGCGCCGCGACGAGTTGCGGGAGTTGCAACTCAAGGCGAAGGCGTTCGGGTTCTGGGGCCTCGACACCCCGGAGGAGTACGGCGGGATGAACCTGCCCGCCGTGACGCAGTCGCTGATCTGGACCGAGATCGGCCGCAGCTTCGTACCGTTCCGGTTCGGCGGCGAGGCGGACAACATCCTGTTCCACGCCGACGAGGCGCAGCGAAAGGAATTCCTTCTTCCGACCATCGCGGGCGAGCGGATCTCCTGCTTCGCCATCACCGAGCCCGGCGCCGGATCGGACGTGGCCAACATCAGGCTCCGGGCCCGGCGCGACGGGGACGACTGGGTTCTCAACGGCGAGAAGACGTTCATCACCAACGGCAACGACGCGGACTTCGCCATCGTCGTCGCGATCACCGACCCGGAGCGGAAGGTGCACGACGGCGGCGCCACCGCGTTCCTGGTCGACCGGGCGATGGGCTGGCGGTCGGAGCCGATCCAGACGATGGGGGAGGGTGGACCGGCGGCGCTGGTCTTCTCCGACGTACGGGTGCCGAGCCGCAACATCCTCGGCGAACTCGGCCAGGGCTTCACCCTCGGGATGAAGTGGATCGGCAAGGGTCGTTACCTGATCCCGTCGCACGCGCTGGGCATCGCCGAGCGGGCCCTGGGAATGGCGATCGAGTACGCCAACACCCGGGAGACGTTCGGCAAACCGATCGGCACCAACCAGGCGATCCAGTGGATGATCGCCGACTCCGAGACCGAGCTGGAGGCGGCCCGCTGGCTCGTGCTCCGGGCAGCGTGGACGGTCGACGCCGGGCTCGACCCCCGGCACACCTCCTCGATGGCCAAGCTGTACGGCGCGGGGATGGTCAACCGGGTCGTCGACCGGGTGCTCCAGATCCACGGCGGCATGGGCTACACCCGGGAGTTGCCGATCGAACGCTGGTACCGGCAGGTCCGGCTGCTGCGCATCTTCGAGGGCACTGACGAGATGCAACGACTCATCATCTCGCGGGATCTGCTCCGCGGTTACACGAAGCTCGGAGGGCACCTGGAATGAGGACGTTCGCCTCCATCGCCGAACTCGCCGGAGCGGTCGGCGAGATCATCGGGCCCGGCCCGTGGTTCCGGGTCGAACAGGACCGGGTCAACGCCTTCGCCGACGCGACCGGCGACCACCAGTGGATCCACATCGACCCGGAGCGCGCGGCCACCGGCCCGTACGGGACCACGGTGGCGCACGGTTATCTGACGCTCTCCCTGCTCCCGGCCCTGATGCAGGACGTCTACCAGGTCAAGGGCGTCCGGATGGGCATCAACTACGGGCTTAACCGGGTCCGGTTTCCCGCGCCGCTGCGTACCGGCGACGCGGTCCGGATCAGTGCGGAGATCGTCGCGGTCGAGCCGGTCCCCGGTGGGGTGCAACTGGTCACCCGGGTCACCGTCGAGCCCGACCGGGGTGGCAAGCCCTGCTGCGTGGCCGAGACCGTCACCCGGCTCTATGCCGAGGAGGAGCCGGGCTGAGCCGCGACCCCGGTCGGTTCCGAGCGCTACTGCCCGGCAGTTCCGGAACGCTCGGAGTCGTGTGCCAGTTCCGGCGGTCCCGCCGCTGGTCACTGGGATGGGGTCGCCGGCCGGTCCCGTTTCGGCAGCTTGCTGACCACGGTGTCGTAGGAGGCGTCGACGGACTCCAGCAGTTCGTCGTCGGGGATCGCGCCGCCGATTCGCAGCGTGTTCCAGCCGGAGCGCCCGATGTATGCCATCACCGAGGCGTCCTCGGGATAACGCAGCAGCCACTCGTCGGCCGCCTCCCGGTTCTGGCCGCACTTGACGCCGACGCTGGACCCCGACTCCTGGCCGAGGAAGGCGAAGATCTTGGTGCCGACCTTCACCACGACGTCACCCTCCCACGGCTCGTCCTGCCACGCGCCGGGCTTGGCCAGACAGTGCGCGCGCATCTCCTCCCAGGTCACCGACGGCTCCTCCCGCTCGTTGGGTGCTTGTCGAGGAACACCCTGCCAGACCGTCCGGTCTCGGCGGGATGTCGGAGCCATCCTCCACGCCGCGCCCGCGCCGGTGCGGCATCATCCTCCGGTTCCGGATGATCCGCTGCCGCCCTCGTCCGCCGGTGCCGGCGTCAGTCCAGGAGCTTGTCCAGGGTGATCGGCAGGTCGCGGACCCGGCGCCCGGTGGCGTGGTGGATCGCGTTGCCGATCGCGGCGGCGACGCCGACCGTGCCGACCTCGCCGATCCCGCGCGCACCGAGCGGATTGAACAGGGTGTCCGGGTGGTCCAGGAAGTGGACGTCGATCGGCGGTACGTCCGCGTTCACCGGCAGCAGGTACTCGGCGAGGTTGGCGTTGGCGATCCGACCGGTCGCCGGTTCCACCTGGGCGCCCTCCAGCAGCGCCTGCCCGATGCCGAAGATCACGCCGCCGATGATCTGGCTGCGTGCGGTCTTGGCGTTGATGATGGCGCCGCCGTCGATGACGGTGGTGATCCGGGCGAGCCGGGGCTCACCGGTCCACCGGTTGACCCGGACCTCGCAGAAGTGTGCCCCGAACGAGGTGAAGGCGTGCTGCCCGTGCTCGGGACCCGGCGCCGCCGAACCGGTCGCCTCGACGCCGGCCACGTCGACGGCCTGAAGCAGGGCGGCGAACCCGATCCGCCGTCCCGGGGCGACGAGCTCGCCACGGTCGTACTGGACGTCGGCGGCGGGCACGCCGTGCAGCGGTGAGCGTTCGTGCGTGACGGCGAGGTTGATCAGTTCGGTTCTGGCCGCCTCGGCGGCGACGCCGACGGCTGGCCCGGTGCTGGCGGTGGCGCCCGAGCCGAACGCGCCGATGTTGGCGGCCAGCGTGGAGTCGCCGAGGTCGGTACGGATCCGGGCGACCGGCAGGCCGAGCGCCTCGGAGCCGAGTACGGCCAGCACCGTCCACATCCCGGTGCCGAGGTCGGCGGTGGCACTGGAGACCGCCACGTCACCGTCGGCCAGGAACCGCACCTTCACCGACGCCGGGAAGCGTTCTCCCGGATACACGGCGGTGGCCATCCCGGTCCCGACCAGCCACTCGCCGCGTACGTCGGATCGGGGTGCCGGATCGCGTCGGTCCCAGCCGAACCGCTGCGCGCCGACCCGGTAGCACTCGTCGAGGTGTTTGCTGGACCACGGGACGTTCCGCCCGGGGTACACCGTCGCGTAGTTCCGCAACCGCAGGGCGACCGGATCCATCCCCAGCTTGACCGCGAGTTCGTCCAGGGCGGTCTCCAGGGCGAACGAGCCGGACTCCTGCCCCGGCGCCCGCATCCAGGTCGGTGGTGGTACGTCCAGCGTCACGATCTTCTGGTCGAGGTGGACGTTCGCGGCCCGGTAGAGGTAGCGGGAGGTGGTGTGCGGCGCGGACTCGAAGATTCCACCCGAGGTCGACTGGCTGGAGTACGCCTGGTGCTTGAGGGCGACGAGGGTGCCGTCGCGGCGGGCGCCCAGCGTGACCGTCTGCTGCACCGCCGAGCGGTTGCCGGTGATGGTGAAGGTCTGTTCCCGGGTCAGCACGACCTTGACCGGCCGACCGAGCGTACGGGCGGCGGCCGCCGCGAGCAGCGGATGCGCCCAGGTCGCGATCTTGTTGCCGAAGCCGCCCCCGACGTGCGGACTGATCACCCGCACCTGGGTCGCCTCGATGCCGAGCGCCGCGGCGATGGTGCCGACCGTCAACGACGTGCTCTGGGTGCCGTTGTGGAGGGTGAGCTGGTCGTCCTGCCAGACCGCCACCGTGGCGTGCGGCTCCATCGCGCTGTGGTGCTTGATCGGCTGGCGGTAGGTGCCGGAGACGGTCACCTCGCTGGATGCCAGCGCCTCGTCGATCGTGCCGACCCCGTCGGCGAGCATGTCCAGCACCGACGGCTCGCCGTTGATCCGGCCCGGGTCGGCGGCGCGCGGGATACCGTCCGGAAGGGACGCGGCCGGTGGACGTACGTTGTAGTCCGCGCTGACCAGCGCGGCGGCGTCCCGGGCCTGTTCGAAGGTCTCCGCCACGACGAGACCGATGGCCTGCCCGTGGTAGCGCACCTCGGCGTCCTGTAACGGCAGCCAACTGTGGCCCACGCTGAACGGGTTGCCGCCGCCGATGAGCTCCAGCTTCCGGAACGGGGTGAACACCGCCAGTACCCCGGGCGCGCGTTCGGCGGCGGCGACGTCCATCGACCGGATCGTGCCCAGCGCCACCGTGCTGAGCACCAGGTAGCCGTGTGCGGCCCGCTCGGCGAGGTGGTCGGCGGCGTACCGGGCCCCACCGGTGACCTTGAGTCGGCCGTCGACCCGGTTCACCGACACCGTCCGGGCCGCGCCCTGTGCTGCACTCTGCATGGTCAACCCGCCAGGTTCGTCAGGGCGCGCACGATGGTGCGCCGGACCAGCGTCATCTTGAACCGGTTGTGCGCCAGCGGCCGGGCGTGCGCGACGGCTCGGGCGGCGGCCACCTCGACGGCGTCCGGACGCGGGGACACCCCGCGCAGGGCCTCCTCCACCTCCGGCAGCCGCCAGGGCCGGGTACCCACGCCGCCGACCGCCAGCCGTACGTCCCGGATGACGCCGTCGCGCAGGTCCAGGGCCACTGCGGCGGAGGCGAGCGCGAACTCGTACGACTGCCGGTCACGGATCTTCAGGTACGCCGACCGGCGGGCCCAGGCCAGTTCCGGCACCGTCACCCGGGTGACCAGTTCCCCCGGTCGTAGGTCGTGCTCGAGTTGCGGAGTGTCGCCGGGCAGCCGGTAGAAGTCGGCGAGCCGGACGTCCCGGGTGCCGCCCCGGCCGACCAGCCGGACCGAGGCGTCCAGCGCCACCAGCGCCACCGCCAGGTCGCTGGGGTGGGTGGCGACGCAGGAGTCGCTGGTGCCGAGGATCGCGTGGCCCCGGTTCTCGCCCTCGATCGCGGGGCAGCCGGAACCGGGTTCCCGTTTGTTGCAGGGCGTGCTGGTGTCCCGGAAGTAGCCGCAGCGGACCCGTTGCAGCAGGTTGCCGCCGATGCTCGCCATGTTGCGCAGTTGCGGCGACGCGCTGCGGGACAACGCCTGGGCGATCACCGGGTAGCGCGAGGTCACCAGCGGATGGACGGCCACGTCGCTCATCCGCTCCAGCGCGCCGATGTGCAGGCCGCTCCGGTCGGTCGAGACGCCGCGCAGCGGAAGGCGGTTGATGTCCACCACCTGGCGCGGGGTCATCACGTCGAGCTTCATCAGGTCCACCAGGGTGGTCCCGCCGGCCAGGTAGGCGGAACCGGCACCGCTTCCGGCCCGGGTCAGCGCCTGGTTGACGGTCTCCGCGACCGCGAAGTCGAAGGATCTCATCGGTCCGCCCCGTCCCGCCCGGCCGTACGGACCGCGGCAACGATGTTGTCGTACGCCCCGCAGCGGCAGATGTTGCCCGACATGTGCTCGCGGATCTCGTCGTCCGAGTGGGTGTGGCCCTCGTCCACCAGCGCCACCGCCGACATGATCTGCCCGGATGTGCAGAATCCACACTGGAACGCGTCACAGTCGATGAACGCCTGCTGCATCGGGTGCAGTTGGTCGCCGTCGGCCAGCCCCTCTACGGTGGTGACCCGGCGGCCCGCGGTGGCCACCGCCAGGGTCAGGCAGGACAGCACCCGACGACCGTCGACGTGCACGGTGCAGGCGCCGCACTGGCCACGGTCGCAGCCCTTCTTGGAGCCGGTCAGCGCCAGGCGTTCCCGGAGCGCGTCGAGCAGGGTCACCCGGGAGTCGACCCGGAGCCGCTCGGCACGACCGTTGACCACCAACCCGATCTCGACCGGCGAGTTCCCCGCCGCCTCCGGCGCGGGTGCCGCCATGGCCGGTTCGCCCAGGTTCGCGTCGGCGACGGATCCGGCTGCCGCACCGACGGCCAGCCCGGCCGACGCGGCGGCGGTCCCGCGCAGCACACCACGCCGGGACAGCCCGGGAGGTGGAAGGTCGGCTGGGGACGAGTCCGGTTCGGACCCACGGGTCATGTCACACCTCCGGACGTGGCCACCGGCCGGTGCGGGGCGAGTCCGAGGACGCGCGGTGCGGTGGGGCACCGGAGCACGGCCGGGGTGCCCAGTAAACCAAAGAAGATCCTCTATGTCGACCGTCCGTGCGAGTATGTCAACCGTCCGTAGGCGGGTGGTCCGGATGTCGGGCGACTGGCGTCATCCATCGATATCTGTCATGCTCTTGCGCCATGGCCCGGCTGACGAAACGGTTCCCCCTCATCCTGCTGACCGTCGCTGCGGTGCTGGCGAGCGGCGGTGCCGCGCAGGCCGGCAACGGCCGGGCCGAAGCCCGGCACGGACTTGGTGGAACCGGTCACGGTCCCGCCTGCGGCAACCGAGCTTTGCTGTTCTGCGAGGACTTCGAACGGTTGCCCGTCGGTGGGGCCGCCTCGCTGGCCTGGGGGATCGACACCAGGAACGGAACCCTCACCGTCGAACGGCAGCGGTCCGACAAGGTGCTGCGGGTGCACACCGAGGGCAACGGTCGGGCATTCCTCCGGGTCGACGACTTCTCCGCCCCGGAGAACAGTTTCCACGGCCGGATGCGGCTGAAGGTCGACGCCTTCCCGACCGCGCCCGACTGGGCGCACTTCACCCTGGTCGAGGCGACCGGGTCGGGCAGTGCCGAGGTCGTCCGGCCGATCGGCGGGCAGTGGGCGCCACCGTTGGGCGGGTCCTACTGGGGTGTCGGGGCCGACGGTGGCCCGACCGGTGACTGGACCAACTGGCGCGAGTCCGCCCCCACCGTCGAGGACCGGTGGCAGTGCTTCGAGTGGCGGTGGGACGCGTCGGACAACCGGATCGCGGTGTGGATCGACGGGGTGGCCCAGCCCGATCTGACCGTCACGACCACCGAGCACGGCGGCAACCCGGTCGACTTCGTCCTGCCCCGGGCCGACACGGTGAAGATCGGCTGGCAGCTCTACCAGGGCGGCCCGACGCCGGACCACTTCGACCTGTGGCTGGACGACATCGCACTCGCCCCGAACCGGATCGGCTGCGGTCGCTGAGGCAGTACCGCCCGGTGCTGGTTCGCACCGGGCGGGACACCCCGCAGCCTTGATGCCGAGCGTGGTCGCTCTGCCGACCGCCCCGTTCGGTCGGCTACGACCCCAAGACGGCACGTTGCAGTGGCGGCAGTACTCCACAGGTGCGGAAGAAGGCGCGTACGGCGCTGCGGGCCGGACGGCCCTGGACGGCGACCCGCACGTTGCGCATGGATTCGGACACCGCGGCGAAGCCGTGACGCAGCATCTGCCGTTGGTATTCGGCGAGTGCGCTCTCTGATGGCAGGCCACCGCTGAGCACCTGGCACAGTAGCGCCGCGTCGTGCAGAGCCGCGTTGCCGCCGAGTCCGCCGACCGGCGGCATGTGGTGCGCCGCGTCACCGAGCAGGGTGACGGAACCGGCCGGCCACGGTTGAAGGGGCGCTGCGGCGGAGAAGGTGAACGCCGAGACGCTGTTCGGAGCCGCCGCGCCCACCAGGCGATGCAGGTCCGGATGCCAGGTGCGGGCCCGATCTGCCACGACGTCGCGCAGCGTGGCGCCGGACAGGGTCGTCACGTCGGCCGGACAGCTGTCCCGGTGGGCCACGTACGCCCACATCAGGTAGTCGTAGTCGGCGGCTTCCGCCAGCAGGACCTCGGGGGCGACCCCGAGGGCGCGGAGTTCGTCGGCGACCTGTTCGACTGCTTCCGAGACGGTCTGCCGACGCCGGAAGACCGCCGTGAAGAGGAAGCCCTGGTCGGGCAGCACCATGTTCTTGCCGGCCAGCAGCGTCGGGGGCAGCCAGGCGCTGGCCTGCGCGGTGAGTGGGACCTTGCCGCCGACGCCGACCGCCAGCGGGTCGACGGTGCGTGCGGTGGGCAGCAGTTGGCGTCGGACCCGCGACCGCGCCCCGTCGGCGCCGATCAGCAGGTCGCCGGTGGCGCTGCTGCCGTCGGCGAAGTGTGCCGTCACGGTTCCGTCGTCGTGCTGCTCGTAGTGTGTGAACTCCTTGCCCAGGTGGACCAGGTCGTCCAGTCCGGCCAGCAGTAGGCGGCGCAGGGTGAGCCGGCTGACCGCGTGTTCGCCGTCGGGCGTCCGGTCGTGGGATCCGATGTGTGCCAGTCGGCGTAGCCGATGGTCGAAGACGCCCAGCCCGGGGCCGGGGTCCCCGGCGGTGGCGACCACGATGCGCCAGAGCGCCGGGGGCAGGCAGGACTGGAGCGCGGCACTGCCGGTCGCCTCGATGTTGATCCGGTATCCCTGGAGTCGGGCGTCGAGCTTGTGGTCGCGTTCGTAGACCGCGCAGGACACGCCGGCCCGACGTAGGCCCTGGGCCAGGCAGAGCCCGCCGAGTCCGCCGCCGATGACCAGCACCCGGGTCATCGGGCCTGCTCCGTCAGTGCCGCGAGCAGGCGGTCATGCCACGCCACCTCGACCTCCAGCCGCATCAGCGTGTGGTCGAAGGCGACCGGTTCCAGACCGGTCAGGTGCGGCTCGGCCCGCTGGCGCAGCGCGCGCATGAACGCCAGCCGCTCGGCCAGCGTGGTGCGGCGTTTCCGGATCAGGTCCAGCAGTGTGGCCGGATCCACCGCGCTGGCGTGCTGGAGCGCCAGGTCCACCGGGTCCGGCCGCAGCCGGGCGTCGCCCAGGACCGCGTGCAGTTGCTCGGCGAACTCTCGTCGACCAGCCTCGGTTATCTCGTAGACCGTGCGGGCGGGCAGGTTGCCCTCCTGCTCGGTACGGGCGACGGCGATGACGCCTTCGGTCGCCATCCGTCGCAGGGCCCCGTACAGCGAGCCCGGTTTCATGTCGGTCCACAACTCGACCTGGTCGAGCTGGGCATCCTGACGGATCTTGTGACCGTGCATCGGCCCCCCGCGGGCCAACGCGCCGAGTACGAACAAGCGGGTTGCATTCACCCGAGTACTCAAACACGACTACCGCGAAGTAGTCAAGGACGAGTACTTGTGTTTGAGTACCTTGATGATCGTGGCCGTACCCGGCCGCGCGTCTGTACCCGGCCGGCCCCTGCCGGTCCGCCTCCTACCGTCCGCCGACGCGGTGTTCGGCGACGAGGGCGGCGACCAGCACGGCGACGAGCGCGGCGAGCTGACCGATGGCGGTGGTGAACACACCGAGCGGGATCGTGGCAAGCGCGACCACGCCGGCCGCGATTCGCCAGCCGCCGCCGTGAATGCCGAGGATGCGGCGGAACACGACGTCGCCGGCCAGGTACAGGGCACCGCCGCCACCCAGTGCGACGGCCCATTCGAGGTGGGCGTGCGCGAAGGGGTGCGCGAGGGTCTCGGTCACCCCGGCGGCGAGCGCCACGACGCCGAGAATGAGCGGAATGTGTGCGTACCCGTAGGCGAGCAGCGCCAGCAGGCTGCGGCGCGGACCGGGCGCGGCCGACAGCGCGTGCTCGGCCCGCGCGTCGTCACCGCTGAAGTAGAACCACCACAGGCAGGCCGTCAGGGCCAGGCCCAGCACGGCGGCGCCGACGAGCGGCGCATCGACGCGGTGTCCGGCGGCGCCGATGCCGATGGCGACGATGGACTCGCCCAGCACGATCAGCATCACCAGGCCGTGCCGCTCGACGAAGTGCCCCGGGCGGACGACGAAACGGGACAGCCCGCCGCCCAGGAACGGCCCGGCGAACGCCAGGAGGAACGCCCCCGACCAGAGCGCGAGCGCGGCCGGCCCGTCGAGGAACCCGGCGCCGAGCACCAGCAGGGCCGCGCCGACGTTGGTCGGCGCGATCCGCAGGATGCCGTGTACGGAGCCGCGGCTCGTCGCCCTGGTGAACAGGACGGTGTGCGTGACGGTGACGACCAGGTACCCGAGTCCGAACGCGACACCGTCGCCGGCGAATGCCCCGGGCAGGGCCAGGGCCATGACGAGGTAACCGGCCATCCCGGTGAGCAGGTGCAGCCGTCGTGCCGTGCGGTCGAGCGCGACAGCGTTGGTGAGCCAGGCGTATCCGCCGTACATCCACCAGATGACCCCGAGGGCGAGTACGACCCGCAGCAGGCCGGTGGCCGTCGGATCGTGCTCCAACATCCGGGTGAGCTGGGTGATCGTGAAGACGAACACCAGGTCGAAGAAGAGCTCGATGGTCGAGACCCGCACCGGTCCGGCGTCCCGCACCTCGTCTGCGGCGCCGGATGTCATCGGGTCGCCGGGTCCGGCGTCGGCCTGCTTCAAGTCGGTTTCCTGTTCCAGTAGGCGGCGGTCGGTACTGATCGGACGGTCGGGGACGGGTGGAGCCGGGTGGAGCCGGGTCACCAGGGAACCGGCCGGCGGTCCCGGAAGAAGCCGCCGGTGGGGCCGGAGTCGGGCAGGCTCGCCGCCCAGACGATGCCGGCGGCGCCGTCGCGGACCGGGCGGCCACCGCCGCCACCCATGTCGGTGGCGACCCAGCCGGGACAGACCGCGTTGACCAGAATCCCGTCGTCGCGCAGTTCTGCGGCGAGCATCCGGGTCAGCGCGTTGAGGCCGGCCTTGGACAACGCGTACGCGGGAGTCCCGCCGCCCATCGACGCCAGCGATCCGGCCTCGCTGGAGACGTTCACGATCCGCCCCTGTCCACTGGCCCGGAGCAGCGGCAGCAGGGCCAGGGTCACCGACCACGCACCGAAGAGGTTGGTGTCGAGGGCGGTGCGGACCTCGTCGAGGTCGGCGGCGCTCGCCCGCGCCCAGGTGTCGTAGCAGATCGCGGCATTGTTGACGAGCACGTCGACCCGGCCGTGGTCGCGGGCGAGGTCGACGGCGAGCCGGGACGCCGCCCCCGGATCAGCGACGTCGAGCGGGTGCGGGACGACGGTGCCGCCCTGCCGGGCGATCTCCTTTGCGGCCTGGCCGGCCTTGTTGGCGTCCCGGGCGGTGAGCACGACGAGGTCGCCCCGGGCGGCGAGCTGGCGGGCCACCTCGCGTCCGATCCCGCGATTGGCGCCGGTTACGACAGCGACCCGGGTCGGCATCGGACAGTCCTCCTGATTGGTTGCGAGAAGGGTAGGGCAACCGGTGCGGGCGCGCGGGGCGGCTCGGGGGTTCCGGTTCAGCCGTTGGCGGGAAAGCCCGGCGGCATCACCATCGCGCCGCCGCCGAACGGCGCACCTCCCACCAGTACCGTCGAACCCGACATGTAGGAGAACTCGTCCGTGGCCAGCGACACCACGGCCCGGGCGATCTCCTCCGGGGTCGCCATCCGGCCCAACGCCGGCACGTTTCGCGGTCCCCAGGCCCGTTTGAAGGCCGCCCAGCCGGCGTCGGGCAGCCGTTCCGGGCGGACGAGGGCGGTGTCGGTGGTGCCGGGGGAGATGGCGTTGACCCGGATGCCCCGGTGTCCGTAGTCCATCGAGGCGGCCTCGACGATGCCCTTGATCGCCTGCTTGCTCGCGGTGTAGGCGGCTCCGCCCGGACGCCGCGACTCCGACGCCGTACAGATGACCACACCACCGCCGGCGGCGAGCAGGTGCGGTACCTCGTACTTGATCGCCAGGAAGACGCCCCGGACATTGGTGTCGCAGACGTCGGTCCAGTCCGGCAGGGTCAGCTGGTCGACCGGAGCGGTCCGGGTGATCCCGGCGTTGTTGAACGCCACGTCCAGCCGTCCGTACTCGGCCGCCGTCTCGTCGACGAACCGGCGTAGCTCGTCGGGCACCCGTACGTCGGCCTGACGGTAGGTCGCCCGGCCGCCCGCGTCCCGGATCTCCCGCTCCACCTGCCGCCCCAACTCGGTCCGCCGACCACAGAAGCCGACCCGGGCGCCCTCGGCGGCGAAGGCGCGTGCGGCGGCGGCCCCGATTCCCGAGGTGGCTCCGGTGATCAGCACGACCTTGTCGGCAAACCGCCCGGTGCCCGGTGCCGGCGGTGGCGGGGTGGTCGGTGTGGACCGTAGGTAGGCCGGGACGGTCGTCGCCCCGCCCATCCCCACCGCGCCGGCGGCGGCGGCTGCCAGCCCAAGGAACGTCCGGCGTCCACGCATCCGGAACCGGCCGCCGCGCGCCGCTGCCCCCTCCTCCTCGACGTGCTGGTCCGGCGGCACCACATCCTCCGCCTCGTCCGGGCTGGCCGGTCGGGGTTGCTCGCTGTCCATCGCGTACTCCTTCCCGCCGAGATGCGGCGGCGTCTCGGCCCGGCACCCACGGTGACGTACGCCGGACACCCGCTGCCTCCTGCCGGCGGTCCGCCTCCATCGGCCGACGGCAGGAGCCTCCTGCTGCGGCAGGAGGTCCTGGACTCGTCCGCTTCCTAGACTCGGCTCGTGGAGTCCACACAGGTCCGGCGCTGGCTGGGAGCCGTCGGAGGTCGATGGCGGCTGCTGGCGCCGGTGGCCGCGGCCGGATACCTGCTGCTGTACTCGGCCAACCGCGCGCTGGGCTGGCGGGAGTGGCTGCTGGTGCTGCTCTGCGCCGGAGTCGCGACGCTCGGCGGGCGACTTCCGCTGACGGTGACCGCCGCCCAGGCGGTCCTGCTGGTCGCCGCGGAGTACGCGGCCTCGCCGGCCGTGCTGTACGTCAAGGTGGCTGTCGGGGTGGCCGTCTTCGAACTGGCCGCCCGGCAGTCCCGACTGCGGGTGGTCGCCGGACTGGCGGTGGTGCTCGGCGGCTACCTGCTGGTGGCCCTCGGCGATCCCTCGTCGGAGCTGCTGCCGTGGCTGTACCGGGCCGCCACCCTGGTCGGTGGACCGGCGTTGCTGGCCGGCTACGTGCGGTCGCTGCGGCACACCGCCTGGCAGGCACGGCAGCGCGCGGTGGAGGCCGAGCGCGGTCGTGCCGAGCGGGAGCGGGCGGTCCGGCTGGCCGAGCGTACGGCGATAGCCCGCGAACTGCACGACATGGTGGCCCACCATGTGGCCTCGATGCTGGTCCGGGCCGACGTGGCCCGGCACGTGGTGACGGACGCCGATCCGAGGCTGACGGCGGTGCTCGACGACGTGGCGGGCAGCGCCCGGACGGCACTGGCCGATCTCCGGTCGCTGCTCGGCGCGTTGCGGGACCCGAGCCTCCTGCCCGACCAGGTGTCGGTCGAACTCGGTGTGGGCTCGGACGAGCTGGCGGAGGCGTTGGACCGGCTGGTCGCCGACGCCCGCGCCCTCGGCCTCGCCGTCGACGCGAGGGTTGACGACGCCGTCCGAGAGGTGGAGGCGCTGCGCCGGCTGGTGGTGCTGCGACTGGTCCAGGAGGGCCTGACCAACGCCACCCGGCACGCGGGCCGGAACGCCCGGGTGCTGGTACGGGTGGGCGTCGACCACGGCGTCGTCCGGGTGGAACTGACCGACTCCGGCGGGTCGGGCCCACCTGCGCCGCCCGGCGGGTCGGTGCCACTGGCGTCGCCCGGCGGGTCGGAGCTTCCGGGCTCGTCCGACGGGGTGGGACCGCCGGTGTCGTCCGGTGGCGGGCACGGCCTGGTCGGGCTTGCCGAACGGGTGGAACTGGTCGGCGGCAGTCTCGTCGCCGGACCGCACGGGCCAGGCTGGCGACTGGCTGCCGTGCTGCCCGCCCCGGCCACCGCGCCCGGTCTTCCGTCGGCGGTCCAGGACAGGAGCCCGGCGCAGGCCGTGCCGAACCCGGTGCGGACCCCGTGATCAGGGTCCTGCTGGCCGACGACCAGCAGTTGATCCGGGCCGGACTCCGGATGCTCTGCGAGTCCACCGAGGACATCGAGGTGGTCGGGGAGGCGTCGAACGGCCGGGACGCGGTCCGGCTGGCGTACCAGCTCAGCCCGGACGTCATCCTGATGGACCTGCGGATGCCGGGCCTGGACGGGGTCGGCGCCACCCGGGAGATCCTGCGGCAGCGCCCCGCCAGTCGGGTGGTCGTGCTGACCACCTTCGACGACGACCAGCACCTCTACCCGGCGATGCTGGCCGGTGCCTTCGGCTTCCTCGCCAAGGACCTGTCCCCGCCCCAGCTGATCTCGGCGATCCGGCGCGCCGCCGAGGGCGACTCACCGTTCAGTCCGGCCGTGCTGCGCCGGTTGCTGGACGCCGCGCTGGCGGCCCGGTCGGCGCCGCCGGCCGACACCGTCGCCGAGGTACCGGTGTCGGCGCGGCTGACCGACCGGGAACGCCAGGTCCTGGAACTGGTCGCGGCGGGGGAACCCAACGCGGTGATCGCCGAACGGCTCAACCTCGGCATCACGACCGTCAAGACCCACATCGCGAACATCATGACGAAGACCGGCAGTCGCAACCGGATCCGGCTGGCCGTCGCCGCGCACCGTCATCTCGACGACGGTGGTTGAGCGATGGATCGGGCACCGGACCGGGGGTGGTTTTCGGCCCGACTTCGGGGCCGGTCGGGAAGGGAGAGTCGTGGGAAACCGCTACCCTGGTAGTCCGTTCCCCACGACAGTACGGAGCTGATCTCGTGACTGCCCCCAACGACGGAGGGTATCCCGCCTTTCCGATCGACGTCCCGACCTCGGCCCGGATGTACGACTACTCGCTCGGTGGCAAGGACAACTTCCCCGTGGACCGGGGTGCCGTGCTCCACGTGTGCTCGCAGTATCCGGCCAGCCTGGACGTGACCCGGGAGAACCGTCTCTTCCTCTACCGGGCGGTCCGGTTCATGGCCCGCGACCTGGGAATCTGGCAGTTCATCGATCTGGGCAGCGGTCTGCCGACCCAGGCGAACGTGCACCAGGTGGCGCAGGAGTTCCAGCCGGGGGCCCAGGTGGTCTATGTCGACTTCGACCCGATCGTGCTGGCGCACGGCCGGGCGCTGCTGGCCGACGACGAGACGACCACGGTGATCGCCGCCGACGTCACCGTGCCGGAGAAGATCCTCGCCGACGAACAGGTACGTCGGATGATCGACTTTTCGCAACCGGTGGGCATACTGCTGCTCTCGGTGACCCACTCCATTGTCGACGACGCCGCGGTGCACCATCTGCTCGACACCGTCCGGGAAGCGCTCGTCCCGGACAGTTACCTGGCGTACTCGCAGTTGGCGGGGACGACCCAGGAGGGTGTGGACGAGGGCAACGCGATGGTGAAGAAGATGGGGATCCCCTGGAAGAACCGCATGACGACGGAGGTGGCGGAGTTCGTGCGCGGCTTCGAGCCGGTGGAGCCGGGGCTGGTAGACGTCAAGACCTGGCGTCCCGACCCCACCCAGCCGCCGCTGTCGCCGGTCGACGAGCCGCTGCGTCCGTACCTGGGCAAGGGAGCGGACGAGACCCGGTTCTACGAGTACGGCGGCGTGCTGCGCCGGCCCTGACCCGCGCCGGCCCTGACCCGCGCCGGCCCTGACCCCTGCCGGCCCTGACCGGTGCCGGCTCGCCTTCCGGTGAGTCGGCGACCGGGCGACGGCCGGCGGTGGGACGGCTGGCAGCACCGTCCCACCGCCGAGGCCGAACGCTAGAGGGTCACAGCGCCGCGCACTCGCCGGTCCGCTGACCCCGCAGGTCGTTGCGGACCCCGAAGTCGGCGACCGGATTCCCGGTACAGCTGAGCAGACCACTGATCCGGTTGCCGACCAGTGCCAGGCCGTGCTCGCCGGCCGCGTTGCCGGAGAGCCGGACCGCGCCACTGAAGGTGCTTCCGACACTCGTCACGGTGCCGGTCGCGCCGGTGATCTGTACGGAACCGCTGACCGTGGCGCCGAGCAGTTGCACCGCGGCGGCACGGTCGGCGCGGACCCCGCCGGCGATCGCACCGCCGGAGACGACCAGCGAGGCGCCGGGTCGTACCGTGACCAGCCCGGCCACCCGGGCGTCGCGCAGGCAGGTCACCCCGGCGGACACGACCAGGTTGCCGGCGTACGTCCCGGAGACCGTACGGGTGCAGGACGGCGACGCCCCGGGCAGCACGGTCGCCCGGAACTCGTCGGCGCTGCCGATGTTCCCGGCGGCATCGATCGCCCGGTGCTCGACGGTGTGCGTACCGTAGCCGGGCTCGGTCTCCTCGAACACCGCCTTCGAGAGCCCGCCCGAGCCCAGGTTCCCGTAGACGAGGGACTTGATGACGGTGCCGGTGGGGGTGAACAGGAACGGGGTGCCGGCCGGAGCGTCGGGCCAGCCGAAGTAGTTGAACCAGCCGTCCCGGTCGAGGCGGAACTCGCCCACCGTGAATCCGGGCCGGTCGTCGGCCGGGTCGAGGCCCATCGTGAACCGCTCGAAGTAGACGTTGTGCGGAACGTTCCCGGCCAGCGTGGTGATCGGCGGGGAGAGGGTGGCCGTGGTACCCGCCTCGACGTTGTCGACCGTCCAGGCACGGCTGTCGGAGTCCCCGCCCGGGTCGGCCGGGTCGGTCACCGTCGCGGTGAGCTGGTGGCTGCCGGCCGGCAGGCGCAGGGCGCCCAGGTCGAGGTTGCGGCTGTTGTGCGGGTTGGGGACGACCGCGCCGTCCAGTCGCCAGGTCACCGCGAGCACCCGGTCGGTCGGATGGGTGGTCTCGACGTAGACGACGTCCTGGCCGCCCACCGCACGCCCGTCGGTCTGGGTCGAGGCGGTGATCGCCACGTCCACCGGTGCCGGGGCGGTCGGCTCGGCCCCCACCGTCCACTGCCGGCTCTGGGTGAGGGCGGGTCCGGTCCGGATCGCCGGGTCCCGGACGAACCCGGTCGGGTCCTGGACCGTCACCCGTACGACGTCGCCGGGGCGTACGTCGAGGGTGGCGAGGTCGAGATCGCGGCTGTTGAACGTGTCGGGGACCGCGACCCCGTTCACCGTCCAGCTCACGTCGAGTTCGTGGTAGTTGGGATGCTGGGTCTCCACCCAGAGCACGTCCGTCGGGCCGACGGGCCGGTCGGTGGGCCGGGCGGAGAGCGCCATCGCGTTGGTGTCCCGGCGCCCGGAGATCCGTTGCGTCATGATCTCGCGGCTGACCTGGTCGTAGTGGAAGCCGATCCAGCGCATGATCGAGTGCTCGCTGGGCCGCCAGACGTCCGAACTCGCGTACATCCCGCTCTCGTAGCGGCCGATGACGCCGCCGGACTCGCTCTCCTCGCCGAGCCAGCGCCACCACTTGGCCCGCTGGGCGGTCATCTGCTGCTCGGTCAGCCGGGTGTGGTGCCGCGACGTCGGCTCGGTGCAGTTGGTGGTGCAGTACGGGCCGCCGGGCACGGGCCGGTCCGAGTACGGGTACTCGTCCTGGAGCTGGCCGAGCGAGTGACCCAGCTCGTGCGGGCTGATCAGCGGACCCTGCGGGGCGCCGCCCGAGGTGGTCGCGTTGGTGCCGCCGATCCCACCGTACGTGTCGGTGTTGGCGATCGCCAGCACCTGCCGGTTGCTGGCGGTGACGCCGAGCGGGGCCACCAGGTCCCGCAGGTAGCGGTTGAGCGCCTGGGTGCCGTAGCTCTGGAAGGTGATGCCCCGGGCGAGCGGGTTCGTGCAGCCGTCCGCGTAGTGCAGGCCGAGCGGCGTGATCCGGTCGGGGTTCGGCGGATCGTCGTCGGGATCGCAGCGGATGCCGGACTCGCCGGAGACGATCTCGATGACGTACACGTTGAAGTAGTTGCGGTAGCTGCGGTACGGCTCGATGCTCCACTGCACGTTCATGTGCCGGTCCACGTCCGCGTGGAACTTTCCGAGCTCGGCCGCCGTGTAGCCGTCGCCGAGGAGGACGAGATTGAGGCGTTCGCTGGCCGGGCCGGTGACCTGCAACGGTACGAGTCGCGCGCTGCCGACCTCGGGGTCGGCGGCCTGGGTGGGCTGGGCCACGGCGAGCATCGCGGCGGCGAGGGCCAGGGAGCCGAGGATGGCGAGGGGGCGCCGGATCGACCTTCCCGGGCCGGATCGGGGGCGGTCGTCGCCGGGAGCCTGCCCGGCGAGCCAGTGGTCGGCATCGATCATCGGCCGAGGCTAACCCGGGCCGGTCCACCGGGGTACCCATCAACTGCCGTAACTCTCCGCCGGGCTCGCCCTACAGGCGCCGGAGGGCCATCTACCATCTACCCGGCTGCCTGAGCCGAATTGTCATCGTTGGCCCCGGAAGGATATATGAGCGAGTACGCGTTGTTGATTCTCCCGTCGTCGAACCGTGTCTACGCGGAAGCCTCGGTCGCACTGACCCGGGCCGAGTTGGCGGTGTTCGACCGGGCCGTACTCGGCGGTCGGCTGTCCGACGTCTCGGAGACGACCATCGGCGGCGTCCGCTACGTCACCTTCGCGGCCGACGCGCTCGACGAGCAGGACGCGGCGTACCTGGCCAACCTGTCGTCGATCTACGCGTTGTTCGAGGTCACCGGCGGCCTGCTCCGCCCGGTCGAACTGCGCCGGCTCGACCGGTTCGACGACGACCTGCTGACCATTCCCAAATATCCGGGCAAGACCAACGAACAGTTCACCAAACTGCTGCTCAACGTGACACTGCTCGCCTCGGACTTCGCGCCGGAGATGCTCCGCCGGAGGTTCAGCGTGCTGGATCCGCTCTGCGGCCGGGGCACCACCCTGAACCAGGCACTGACGTACGGCTTCGACGCGGCGGGGATCGACCGCGACCAGAAGGACTTCGAGGCGTACTCGACGTACATCCAGACCTGGCTGAAGCGGAAGCGGGTCAAGCACCGGGTGGAGGCGGGACCGGTGCGCCGGGAACGGAAGGTGGTCGCCCGGCGGCTACAGGTCACCCTGGCGGCCGACAAGGCGGCGTACAAGGCGGGGGAGACGCAGCGGCTGGACGTGGTGAACGCGGACACCACCCGGAGCCTGGAGTTCTTCCGGCCCGGCACCCAGGACCTGCTCGTCGCCGACGCCCCGTACGGCGTCCAGCACGGCAGCCGGACGGCCGAGAAGGGATTGGTGCGCAGCCCGCTCGCCCTGCTGGCCGAGGCCGTGCCCGTCTGGGCGGAACTGCTTCGGCCCGGTGGGGCGCTCGGCATCGCCTGGAACACCCACGTCGCCCGCCGGGAGGAGGCCGCACAGGTGCTCACCGACTCCGGCCTGGAGGTCGTGACAACCGGTCCGTACCAGCAATTCGCCCACCGCGTCGACCAGTCGATCGTCCGGGACGTGCTGGTCGCGCGCCGTCCCCGCTAGGAACCTGTTAAGAAGGGCCCCTTCTTCTACAAAAAGCGATAAGAAGGGGCCCTTCCTTACACGTCAGTAGCTGCAGCCCGTGGTGGGGAGGCTGGTTGCCGCCGGTGGGGTGACGCCGTCGTAGAGGGCCAGCAGGAAGTTCTGCGGACAGCGGAGGGTGCCGCTGGTCCGGATGCCGAAGTGCAGGTGTGGACCGGTCGAGTTGCCGGTGTTGCCGGTCGAGCCGATCCGCTGTCCGGCGGTGACGGTGGCGCCGCTGGCGACCGACCACGCGGAGAAGTGGCAGTAGGTGTAGACCGCTCCGTCGGTGCCGGTCAGGTTGATGCCCTGGCCGCAACTGCTGTCGTTGATCCGGACCACGGTGCCGGCCCGGACGGCGTACGCGGCGGTGCCGGTCGGCACCGGCAGGTCGATCGCGGCGTAGTCGTGGTGCGGGTCGTCGTACTCGCTGCGCGGCAGGGCTGTCCGGGGCAGTGGCATCGAGAAGGTGGTGCCGCCGCCGGTGGCCGTGGTGATCCGGACGGCGTCGGCGATCACGTAGCCGGTGCCGCTGGTCCACCGGCTGACCCCGACCGCGTTGTAGTCACCCGCGGCGAGGGAGAAGGTTCCCAGTGCCACCCACTGGCCGCCGTTGGTCCGCTGGTTGACCGGGATGCTCTGGGTGCCGCTGGTGGTGACGACCATGAACGGGGTGGAGTTGTTGTATCCGGGATCGGCCGGGTACCAGACCTCGACGAGGTAGCTGCCGGCGCTCGGCACGTTGACCTTGAACCAGGCAGGGTCGCTGGCGGTGGTGTTGGGGTTGGCGAACCGGTAGTCGGCGCCCTGCTTCTGGCTGGAGTAACTGGACGTACCCCAGTCCGCGCTGCCGGTGAACCGGCCGGCGGTGGCGTTGTCGACGGTCACCGTCGCGGCGGCGGCCGGAGCGCTCGGCAGCAGGATCGTGGTGGCGAGTGTGGCTGCGATGAGGACGGTCCAGCTACGTGCGTAACCGATCTTCATGGAGGACCCTTCGCGACTCGGGCGGGGCACAATGTGAAGGTATTTAACCAACCGGCGGTAACTTTGGAAAGACTTTTACATTGATGTGCACCTGTGCGGCTCGGGAGCGGGGTGGATGGTGGTCTTTCGGGGCCGGGCGGTGGGCTGGGTTGGTGGGCCGGCCGTTTATCGGGCTAATGCGGCTATTTGGGGATTGCGGGCATTGAATCCGAATTAGAGTGGTCTGGTCGGACGAGCTGACCGCCGGCGGTGCCGGTCGCGCCGACGTACCACGGGGGGCGGGATGACTGACCAGCTGACCAGCGACGAGCCGTGCGGCGCGCTCGAACTGGTCTGCGCCTTCACCGGCGCCATGCCGACCGGCGTCAGCGTCTCCCGGCACGGTCGGATCTTCGTCACCTTCCCGAAGTGGGGCGACGAGGTCGGCGCCACCGTCACCGAGCTGCGGGACGGCACCTGTCGGCCCTATCCCGACCAGGCCTGGAACGACCCGGCCGGAAACGACGACGCCGGGGCGTTCGTCTCGGTGCAGAACGTGGTCGTCGACCCCTCCGACCGACTCTGGGTGGTGGACACCGGCAGCCCGATGCTCCAGCCGACCCGCCCCGGAGGGCCGAAGCTCGTCTGCGTCGACCTCGACACCGACCGGGTCACCCAGACCATCGTGTTCCCCGCCGACGTGGTGCTGCCGACCTCGTACCTGAACGACGTCCGGTTCGACCTGCGTCGGCGCTCGGCTGGAGTCGCCTTCGTCACCGACTCGACCAACTCGGGACCGAACGGGATCATCGTGGTCGACCTGGCCAGCGGTACGTCCTGGCGACGCCTGCACGACCATCCGTCCACCAAGGCCGAGTCCCTGGCCGCCTTCCGGCCACTCGTGGAGGGGCGGCCCTTCCTGATGCGCCCGCCCGACGCCCCGCCCAGTCCGGTCAGCTTCGGCTCGGACGGCATCGCGATCTCGGCGGACGGCAGCCGCCTCTACTACTGCCCGTTGATGTCCCGCCGGCTCTACAGTGTCGACGTCGAGGCGCTGGTCGACCGGTCGATGGACGACGCCGAGGTGGCCGCCACCGTCCTCGACGAGGGGGACAAGGGCACCGGCTCCGACGGTCTGGAGACCGACGACGCCGGCCGGATCTACGCCACGGCGTACGAGCAGAACGCCATCCTGCGCCGCAACCCGGACGGGGCGTACGAGACGGTGGTGCACGATCCCCGGCTGCTCTGGCCGGACACCATGTCGATCGGCGCCGACCGGTACCTCTACGTCACGGCGAACCAACTGCACCGTCAGCCCGACTACTCCGGCGGAGTCGACCGGCGGCGGCGCCCGTACGCCCTGTTCCGGCTCGCCATCGACGCCGGTCCGGTCACGCTCGCGCCCTGACGTCGACGAGATCAATTGATCTTAATCATCGTCGTCAATATCCACATCAGAACAGATCATCGTCTGACATCGAATGGTCGCTCGGTGGCGATATCGGTATTTTGGCACTGACTCGACCTGATCGGATTGTGGTAACCACCTATTCGGTCGGTACGATCGAGCTCTTTGGTCGCATCTTGAGCGATTCCCGCGTCGTTTCCTTCCTGGAAAACTTCACTGGGAGCCCACCTGCAAGTTCCACGGAAACGTGGCGCGCGGGGATCGGGAGAGGAGCCGGACTTGGCACAGACGGAGGCGGTGTCGGCCGCTGTTCTGCGCGACCTGGCGGCCGAGATATTCGAGGTCAGCCCGGACGAGGTCACCGAGGGCGCGGCATTCTACGAGGACCTCGGGATCGACTCGGTGCAGAAGGTCGAATTCGTGGTGCGGATCGAGCGGCAGCTCGGCGTACGGCTGACCGACGAGGAGGCGGCGGGC
The DNA here is from genome assembly GCF_042658085.1 of Plantactinospora solaniradicis. Lineage (NCBI taxonomy): Bacteria > Bacillati > Actinomycetota > Actinomycetes > Micromonosporales > Micromonosporaceae > Plantactinospora > Plantactinospora solaniradicis. The sequence goes on from NZ_JBHSPR010000008.1 coordinate 228,639, forward strand.
CTCCAGGACTTCGGCGACGCCCTCGCCGTACTCCGGGATCGGGGCATCTCCATTGGACCTTGACCGGACAGGCGGCGGTCGCCGAGCCGTGGCGATCTCGGGTGTCGGCGCGGTCTCCGGTGCCGGACTCGGCAGCGAGGCACTGTGGACGGCGGTGACCGACCGGCAGGTGCTGACCAGGCCGGTGACCCGGTTCGACATGTCCCGGTACCCCGCGCGGTGCGGCGTCGAGGTACCGCCCGCCGCCGTCGCCGCGCTCGACGCGGTGGTACCCGGGCACCAGTCCCTCGCCGCCCGCTACCTCGCCGCCGCCGCGCTGGAGGGACTCCGGGACGCCGGCCTGCCGACCCACGGCCGCCGGCAGCGGTTGGGCGCGTTCGTCGGGACCGTGATGGCCACCCGGCCGATCCTGGACCGGGGCATCGGGCCGGGCGGGCTCGCCGTTCCGGGCCGCGGGTGGGCCCACCCCGACGACGTGCTGGACACGCTGCGGAAGACGGTCCAGGTCACCGGGCCGACGGTGCTGCTCGCGCCCGGCTGCGCCGCCGGGAACAGCGCGATCGCCGCCGGCTGCCGGGCGATCGCCGCCGGCGAGGTCGACGTGGCGGTCTGCGGCGGGGTCTCCGAACTGTCCCTGGAGATCCTCGCGATGTTCACCTCGCTACGGGCCCTCGCGGTGGACACGGTCCGACCGTTCGACGTGAACCGCCGGGGCACCATCCCGGGGGAGGGCGCCGGAGTGCTGGTGCTGGAGCCGGTCGACCGGATCACGGCCCGGGGACGGCGGCCGTTGGCCCGGGTGCTGGCCTGCGCCGCCGCCGCCGACGCGCACAATCCGACGCAGCCGCATCCGGACGGCAACGGTCTGGTGTCGACGGTGCACGGCTGCCTCGACCGGGCGGGGCTGACCGCCGACGACGTCGACTGGGTCTGCGCGCACGGCACCGGCACGCAGGCCAGCGACGGGATCGAGGCGCGGGCGGTGGCGAAGGCACTGGCCGGGCAGCGCCGACCGGTGGTCTCGTCCCTCAAGGGACAGTTCGGGCACGCCGAGGGCGCGGCGGCGGCCCTGGAGGCGGTGGTCGCGGTCCGGGCCCTCGCCGAGAACTTCGTGCCGGGCAACGTGACGCTGATCGAGCCGGACCCGGCGTGCGGTGGCATCGACCTGGTCGAGCCGGTGGGACGCCGGACGCCGGTGCGGGCCGTGCTCAGCCAGGCGTTCGGATTCGGTGGTGGCGTGTCGACCATACTGCTGGGAAAGGGCGAGAGTGCTGCCGGTTAGCGATTGTCTGTCCGTACGTGGCCTGGGGCTCCGGCTGCCGGGTGTGACCGGGCCGCAAGACCTGGTGCGCCTGGTCGGCGGGGCATCGGCGGCACCGTCGGGCGTACGGCGGTTCGAGGCTCCGTACACCGATCTGGATCCGGTGGACCGGTTGGCCGCCGGTCCGGTCGAACCCCGAATGCCGCCGGGCGTCGCCGTCCGAGGGCTGCGGGCGCTGCCCCACGAATCACTGCTCGCGCTCGCCGCGGCGGTCACGGCGGAGGACGCCGCGTCGCCGACCGACGTGCCGTTGCCCGCTGTGCCGCCGAGCGCCGCGCCGGTCTTCGCCGCCGGTATCGGTCCGGTCGCGGTGCTCTGGGCCAGTTCGAGTGCCGGGCTGGCCGAGTACGCCACCATCTGCGTCGAGGCCGCCGTGCTGGACCCGGGCCTGAGCAGCCCGATCATCGGTCCCGCGTCGGCGTTCAACGGACCGGCGGCGACGGTGTCCATCCGGCTCGGACTCGACGGACCCAACGAGACGCTCACCGGCGGTACGACGGCCGGGCTGACCGCCGTGATCGAGGCGGGCCGGTTCGTGGCCGACGGCGCGGCGGCGCGGGCCCTGGTCGGCGCCTCGGCGACGGTGAGCCGGTGGAGCCTGGCCGGGCTGGCCGAGGACTTCGTCGCGGCCGAGGGCGCCGGGTGCCTCGCGGTGCAGCCGTGGCACGACGGCGATCCCGGCGTCCGCCTCGGGCGGTTCCACCGGGTGGGCCTGGACCGGTCCCGCCTGGTGGCCGAAGGCCGCGACCTGGTCCGCACGGCGCTCCCGACCAGCGGCACCGGGGACGCAGCGCCCGGCACCGGGGCGGTCGCCGGCGAGGCGGCGGTCGGGCCGGGTCCGATGATCGTCTCGGCGCTCGACGTCGACCTGGTCGAGGCGCTGGCCGAGGAACATCCCGGGCCGGTGTGGCACCTGGAACGGTCGCTCGGCGACTTCGGCGCTGCCGGCGGCTTCATGGCGGTGGCCTGTGCCGTCGCATACTGCGCCAGCGCGTCGGCGCCGACGAGCATGCTCGCGCTGGCGATCGAACCGTCCGGAAACGCAGCCATCATGGAGGTCTTCACATGGGGAGCGCCAACCTCGTCGAGCGTCTGGTAGGGCGGCAACTCGCGCTCGGCCGGGGTGAGCGGGTCGCGTACCTGGACCCGGGCGGCAAGCTCGGCTACGCGGAGCTGTACCGCGCGGTGCGGTGGTATTCGGCGCGGCTGGCCGAGGCCGGGATCCGACCCGGAGCCCGTGGACTGATCGTCGCCGACGACGCCATCCCGACCGTGGTCGCGATCCTGGCGCTGTGGTGGCGGGGCGCGGTCGCGGTTCCGGTGAGCCCGCTGTTGACCGAGGCGGAACTCGCGTTCATCGCCGAGGACTGTCGGGCCGGCTTCCTGCACACCGACGAGCGCGGCGGGGAGCTGGCGACCCGGGCGGGCCTCGCCGGGCTGCCCCGGGGCGACGCGGCCTGGGCGGAGGGCGGCGCCCCACCGGCACCGCCGCCGGCCAGCCAAGATCCGTCCGACGTGCTGTTGGTCCAGTACACCTCGGGCAGCACCGGCAAGCCGAAGGGCGTACTGCACACCGAGTCCGGAGTCGAGGCCGTGCTGGCGGGCTTCGGCCGGGTCCTCGACCTCCGGCCCGAGGACACCGTGCTGTCCACCGCCAAGCTCTCCTTCGGGTACGGCTTCGGCAACTCGCTGCTCTTCCCGCTCGCCACCGGGGCGGGGGTGATCCTGGGCCAGGGCCCACCGGACGTCTACCGGATCACCGCGCTGATCGCCCGACACCGGCCGAGCGTGCTCTGCGCCGTGCCCCGGATCTACGCCGCGCTACTCGACCGGGCCCGTGCGGCGGCCCCGGCGACCGCCGCCGCGACGGTCACGGCGGACCAGGTGGACGGGGCGGGCCCTCCCGACCTCGGCTCGGTGCGCCTCGCCGTCTCGGCCGGCGAGCACCTGCCCGGGTCGCTCTGTGCCGACTTCACCCGTACCTTCGGGGTGCCACTGGTCAACGGCCTCGGCGCGACCGAGGTGCTGCACATCGTGGTGGCCACCCGGGGCAGCCAACCCGGGTCGACCGGGACCGCCGTGCCCGGCATGACGGTCACCGTCCGGGACGACGCCGGCCATCTCCTGCCGGTCGGGTCGGAGGGCCGGCTGCACGTGGCGGGCCCGTCCGTCGCGGCCGGGTACCTGGACCGTCCCGAGTCGCAGGCCCGCACCTTCGCCGACGGCGGTGCGTACACCGGCGACATCGTCGCGCAGCAGCCGGACGGGGAACTCCGGTACCTGTGCCGGCACGACGACCTGATCAACATCGGCGGGTACAAGGTGTCACCCCTCGACGTCGAGGCGGCGGTACGGGACCTGACCGGGCTGGCCCAGTGTGTGGTTGTCGGGTCGCGGGACCAGAACGGACTTGAGCAGGCGGTCGCCTATCTCGTACCGGCTCCCGGCGCCGATCCGGTCGCGCTGCGCCGAGCCGCCCGGGCGGCCTTCCGGGCCGGGTTGCCGCCGTTCAAGCGGCCCGCCGTCGTCGAGGTCGTCGAGCACCTGCCGACCACCTCCACCGGCAAGCTCGCCCGGTACAAACTCCGGGCCGTGGGTGCGGCGCCGGCGGTGGTCCGGATGCGGGTGCTGCGCGATGGCCCGGGACGGACCCTGGTCTGCATCCCGTACGCGGGTGGCTCGTCCGGGGCGTTCACCCGGTTGGCCCGGCACCTGCCCGGCTCCTGGCGAGTGGTGGCGGGCGAGGCGACCTACCGGGACGGCGTCACCATCGCCGACGCGGCCCAGGCCTGGTGGCAGGCGGGTACGCCGTACCTGTCCGACGGGGCGGTGCTGTTCGGACACAGCCTGGGCGCGGTGCTGGCAGCCGCGGTCGCCGACGCGGCCGGGGACGGGCTGGCCGGGACGCAGGTCGTACTCTCCGCCCCGCCGTTGCTGCCCGGAGCGGAGCGCCCGGCACTGGTCTCCGACGACGACGAGACGCTGCTGGCCGGGTTGCGCAGCACCGGTCTGCTGCCCAGCAGCGCGCTGACCTCGGAGGAGATCACCCGGCTGCTGCTGCCCCGGTTCCGTCGGGACATCGCGCTCGCGCCGAACGGCTTCGAGGGCGTACGGACCCGGGCCGTGCACGTCCTGCTCGGCACCGACGACGGCCTCTGTACCCGGGAGGCGCTCGCCGCCCGGATCCCCGTCGACCGGATAGCCAGCCTGCACCTGATCACCGGCGACCACTACTTCGTCTCCACCAATCCGGTGCAGACCGCCGAGGTGCTCGCCGGGATGTTCCAGGACTGACGCGGCCCCGGCCGGGTGGTGTGGCAGGCCCGGTTCGTCGTTCAACGGGATGATCGTCCGTCCGTACGACGAGACGGGTCTGGCCGTCCACGGCGGGTCCGCCGGCGGCGAAACGGGGCGATCGCGAAGTACCGCGATCCGCCCCGTTCGAGTTACCGAATCAGCAGGCATGCCTCAGTAGGCTGGCGAAAGTGACCAGGCTCCGACAACAGTCATTCACTGGCACATCTGCCGCTCAGGTGATGACCAGACGACCGCAATGGTTGCGCTGGTATCCACCATGGATCTGCCGAAGACGAAGTCACTGCATTGGAGAGTTCGCGTAGGCCCGAAACAGGCGGCCGCGTAACCGTTGCTCAAAGGCGTGTAGTTGCAGTTATTGGTATTCTCGACCGTGAGGGAACCGTTCACGTAAAGATCGGAATATCCACCCTCAATAGTTATTGTATTGCCACTCGTATTGCGGATGGCGGTAACGGCCTGAGTAAGGCGACCTCGCACCACCACGCAGACCTCGGCGGCCACCCCAGGGGCAAGGTTGTTACGCGCCTCGCAGAACCAGTCGGCGGACTTTGTGTAGGGATGCCAACCGCCATCAGCCCAGGCTGCCGAGGGGTAAACGGTCAGACCCGCGATCGTGGCGAGCATCGCGAGTAACAGGCCAGCTAGAGTCTTGACTACGTTTCCGGCACGCCCGTGAACGCTGTTGGCCACATTTCCTCCAGGCTGCTTGAGCCAGGCCTCCTGAACGGAGACCCTGTCAACGGATGACCTTGCAACGAGTGTTCACGAGCTGTCGCTTAGTGTCAATGCATAACAGTTAATCAAGCTCGATCGCTGGTGTAGTGCCGCCTCACATGCCGATCACTATTAGTGGTTTCGCCCATTCGACGGGATCGGACGGAACGCACCGGACCCGGGGCCTTCGACGGCGCCACCGGGTCCGGTGCGGCGTCAGTCGATGTCCTCCCGGACCCGGGCGACCAGTTGGGTCGGATTGACGAACCGCAACGCGATGACCAGGAGCACCAACATCATCGTGGTGTACATGACCGCCATCGCGTCGATGGACTGCTGGGCCCGGATGCCGGCCGCCGACATCGAGTAGTACAGCGCCACGACCAGGGTCTGCGAGTCCGGCCCCGCCGTGAGGAAGGTCAACTCGAACATCCCGACCGTACGGACCAGGACCAGGATCGAGGCGGCCAGGATCCCCGGCGTCAGCAGTGGAGCGAGGATCCGGACGAAGATCTGCCGGGTGCCGGCCCCACACATCCGGGCCGCCCGCTCCAATGCCGGATCGATCTGCTCGATGAACGGCGTCATGGTGAGGATGACGAACGGCACCGACGGCACCAGGTTCGCCAGCACCACCCCGGAGAGGTGCCCGGCGAAGCCGTACTTGTAGAGCACCGTGGCCAGCGGGATGCCGTAGGTGATCGGCGGCATCAGGATCGGCAGCAGGAACAGCAGGTAGAGCAGCCGCCGGCCGGGGAACGAGTAGCGGGCCAGCACCCACGCCGCCGGCACCCCGATCAGCACCGAGATGCCGACCACCAGCAGCGACACCTCCAGGGTCACCACCAGCACCTGGAACAGCCCGAACTCCTGCCAGGACTGGCCGTACCACTTGGTGGTGAACTCCTGCGGGAACCAGGTGTCGTACCACCGGTTGCCGAAGGAACTGACCAGCACCGAACCGATCACGCCGGCCAGGTTGACGAAGAAGAACGCCACCACGCCCCAGATCAACCAGGCCGCCGGCCGGGCCACCAGGCGTCGGCGGGTACGCGCCGGAGCCGAACCGGTCGACGCCATCAGCCCTTCCCTCCCGCAGTCGAGCCGGTGTACAACAGCGTCCGCCAGCCGAGCACGGCGGCGATCACCAGCAGTTCGACCAGGCCCATCAGCACCGCGATGGTGGCCGCCATCGGATAGTCGTACTGCACGTACGCCGCGTCGTACGCCGCGATCGAGATCACCCGGGTGGTGCCGGCCGGGTCACCGACGAGTATGGCCGACGGGAAGACGCTGAACGCCAGCACGAAGGTGAGGCAGAACGTGGTGGCCAGGCCGGGCGCCAGCAGCGGCAGGGTGATCCAGCGGAACCGGTGCCACCAGTTCGCCCCGAGGGTGGCGGCGGCCTTCTCCAGCGTCGGATCGATTCCCGACAGGTACGACAGCACCAGCAGGAACGCGAACGGGAACCCGGTGATGACGATGGAGAAGAACACCCCCCAGTAGTTGTTGGTGAGCCGGACCGGATCGTCGGTCAGGCCGACCGCCAGCAGGGTCCGGTTGAACCATCCGGTGGGGCCGAGGAAGTTGAGCAGCCCCTGCGCGGTCAGCACCGTGCCGAGGGTGATCGGCACCACCAGCACCGTGGTGAGCAGCCGCTTGCCCCGGAACCGCCCCCGCAGCCGGAGCGCGATCGGCACCGAGGCCGCCACGTTGAGCAGGGCGGCCGGCAGCGACAGCTTGAGCGTCGTCCAGATGGTGTCCCGCAGGTACGGGTCGGAGAAGAACTCCTGGTACGCGGCGAACGGGCCGCCCTCGGTCGGCTGGAACGACAACCCGACGCCGTACCCGAACGGGTAGATGAAGAGCACCAGGATGAAGATCGCGGCCGGGAACAGCAGCAGGAGTTGCCAGTCGACGCCGCGCTCGGCCAACCGGTGCCGCAGCGCCACCCGCGCCCCGGCTCTCGACCGCCCCTTCGACGGATCGTCGTCGGTCGGGTCGCCGGTGCGGGGTGGCGTCGCCGTGGCACTCACCGGGAACTCCCGGTCGCGGGTTCGTCCGCCGGTTCGCCGGCGGGGCGGTCGTCCCCGTCGGTGGGTTCGTCCGCCGACCCGATGGCCGGTCCCGGCGATACCGTGTCGACGGGCTCGTCCAGCAGGCCGGCGTCGGCCTCGTCCGTCGCGAAGACCAGCAGTCGGACGGGATCCACCGCGATCCCGATCCGTTCACCGAGGGCCGGACGCGACTGGGTACGCAGGTTGAACTGGACCCCCTCGGCGGTGCGGGCCTCGACCGCCACCTCGCGGCCCTGGTACTCGACCACCTCGACGACGGCCGGCACGCCCTCCTCCGGACCGGTGATCCGGAGATCCTCGGGGCGTACCCCGGCGATCACCTCGGCCCCGGCACGTACCGGCCCGACGGGGGTGCCGACGAGCCGCAGCCCATGACCGGTCACCACCACCTCCGCCGGCCCGGTACGTTCGTCGGCGCGTAACCGCAGCAGGTTGCGGTACCCCATGAAGTCGGCGACGTGCCAGTTCGCCGGTCGGGTGTGCAACTCCTCCGGCGTGCCGATCTGCTGCACCCGGCCGGCGCGGAGCACCACCAGGCGGTCCGCCAGGGAGAGTGCCTCCTCCTGGTCGTGGGTGACGTACACCGTGGTCAGCCCCAGCGACTGGTGCAGCCGCCGGATTTCGGTACGCATTTCCAGCCGCAACTTGGCGTCCAGATTGGACAGCGGCTCGTCCATCAGCACCAGCGAGGGTTCCAGCACCACCGCGCGGGCGATGGCGACCCGCTGCTGCTGACCTCCGGAGAGCTGTCCGGGCAGCTTGCCCGCGTGTTCCTCCAGCCGCACCAGCCGGACGGCCTCCTCGGTCCGGCGCCGGATCTCGGCCCGGGGCAGCCGACGCATCTGTAGACCGAAGGCGATGTTGCGGCGTACCGACATGTGGGGGAACAGCGCGTAGTTCTGGAACACCATGCCGAAACCGCGCCGCTCCGCCGGCACCGTGTCGAGCCGGGTGTCGTCGGACCAGATGCTGCCCCGGGTCAGCGGAAGCAGGCCGGCGAGGCAGTTCAACGCGGTGGACTTGCCGCAACCCGACGGTCCGAGCAGGGCGATGAACTCCCCGCTGCGGACCGTCAGGTCCAGGTCGGTCAGTGCGTCGTGGCCGGCGAAACTCCTCGTCACGCCGTCGAGCCGTAGTTGTGCGAAGCTCACTTGCTCACCTTCGCGCCGCCGATCTCGCGGTCCCACTTGCTGAACGCCTCGACCAGCGCCTTGGCGTCGAGTGGCACCTCGAGCGGGTTGCTGGCGATGAGTTGCTCGTACTCGGGGCGGCCGAACTTCTCGATCGCCTGGCGGCTGGCCTCCGGTGCCATCGACAGCGGCACGTCCTTGATCGCCGGCCCGGGGTAGAAGTAGCCCTGGTCGTACGCCTTGGCCTGCTGCTCCGGGGTCAGCATGTGGTTCAGCAAGGCCAGGACGGCGGCCTGCTTGTCCGTCGACACTCCCTTGGGGACGACCGCGTAGTGCGCGTCGGTGACCCAGTGGAAGCCCTCCAGCGTGCCGACCTTCGCCTCCTCGGGCACCGTGCCGAGCACCCGTGGGTTGATGTCCCAGCCGGTGGTGCTGACAATGATCTTCGCGGACCCGTTGGCCAGGTTCTTCATCGTCTCACCGGTACCGGACGGGTAGAGCGTGACGTACTTGTTCAGCTCGGCGAGGTACGCCCAGGTCTTGGCCCAGCCGTTCACCGGGTCCTTAGGGTCCGTGTCGCCCAGCAGGTACGGCAGGCCCATCAGGAAGGTCCGGCCGGGTCCGGAGTTGGACGGCCGGGCGTACTGCACCGCGCCCGGGTTGGCCTTGGCGTAGTCGAGCAGTGCCTGGGCACTGGTCGGCGGGTCCGGCACCTTCGACGGCAGGTACTCGATCAGTGGGCCGGACGGGTAGTAGGTGACCGTCACGCCGTGGTCGCCGGCCAGCTTCTGCATCGCCGCCGCGCCGGGCAGGTAGTTCGCCATCCCGGGCAGCCGGGCGGCGTGGGTGGGCAGCAGCGGGGTCCACAGATTCTGTTCGATGCCGGCCGCGAGTCCGTCCACACCGGTCAGCACCAGGTCGATCTCGACCCGGTTGGCGTCCTGCTGGGCCTTGACCTTCCCGACCAGTTCCGGCGAGGGCGACTTCGAGTACGTCACCCTCGACACCGTGTCGGAGTTCTTCGACACGAAGTCGTCGATCATGGCCTGGGTGAGTTGCAGGTTGCCCGCGACGTCGAGGATGTTCAGCACGACCGGCGAGCCGGGCTTGTCGGGAACCGCGCCTCCGCTCGGCCCGGGTTGGGCGGTCTCGGGGGCACCGCAGGCGGCGACCAGGCTCAGTGCGGTCAGGGCCGTGGCGGCGAACAGTCGGCGTTGGCTTCGGCGCATGGCATTTCCCTTCTCTCCGTGGTGCTGGTCCATGATGTCTCTCTATGCGGGGACGGTCCGCGCCGGCCCCCGGAAGGGCTGGCGCGGACCGCACCGGTAGGAGGTTCTCGGGTTGTCAGTGACCGATTCGGCTGCTCTCCGGCGGTCCCAGGTAGCTGGGCCGCAGCCCGCCGGTGTCGACGACGAGCTGCTGCACCACCACGGTCGGGTCGACCATCCAGAACTTCAGCGTGTGTACGCCCGGCCGGTCGACGGTGTGGACGGTGGTCGTGACGTTGACGTTGTTGGACGTGTTCCGCTCCCACTGCCGGTTCATCGTCGTGTCGTTCGCGCCGGTGCTGGTGGTGACGTTGACGATCTGCGGAGCTGCGCCGTCGATCGAGACCGCGTACCTGAGCCCGTCGGTCGGCAGCACGTTGTTCCGGGGGGACAGGTACGCCGACACTCTCACCGGACCGGTCGTGGTCAGGGTCATCTCGTACTCCAGGCGCGGGGTGTTGCCGCCCGGCGTACGACTGGCCGCAGTGACCGGGAACGGCGTCAGGCCGTCACCGGTCCGACCGAGGTCGGGGATCCGCTTCCAGTACACCCCGCCGGTGTTCACCGCCCGGGTGTAGTGCTCGGCCGGAATCGAGACGTAGCCGTTCGCCTCGACGTGGCCCTTCGGCCGCAGCCCCTGCGGGTTGTCCACCAACGCCTGCACCACGACGCTGGCGCCGTTCGGCCCGGTGACCGTGATCGGCACCGTGGTGCTGCCCTTCGGCGCGTGCCGCCAGTCGACCCGGACGCCGATCCGGACCTGGTCGTCGACCCGGCCACCGCGTCGGTCGAGCTTCAGCCACGGCGCGTCGGCCCTGACGGTGTAGTCGAACGGGACCGTGCCCCGGTTGAACACCTCGATGTACTGCCCCGGTTGGCTCTGGTACGGGCTGAACGTCGGCAGCACCGCCGGTCCGGTCTCGGCGGGCCACCACTTGTCGGAGCCGTCGATCGCGACACCCAGTTCGGCCGTTGCCGGCACCTCGATCCGCCTGAGGTGCGGGTAGAAGGCGTCGGGCAGGGCCTGGTAGTTCAGTTCCGGCTGTTGCCAGGGCGCGTTCGGGCCGTACCGGGCGATGTCGCCGTACCCGATCTTGGGTTGGGTCTGGAATCCCTTCCACTTCCCGCCGGCCAGGGTGTTGTTGTAGTAGTCGGACATCGCCTGGTCCTCGGCGAACCGCGCCTCGGCCTCCTCGGCCATCGCGTTGGTGGCGGCCCGGCCCTGCGCGGCGTAGAGCAGGTTGGTGAACTGTGCCTCCCGTAGGGCGTAGAGGTTCGCCGACGCCTTCACCTGGTAGTAGACGAGCTGGTAGTAGGCGTCGTCGTAGCCGTCCGGGAGCCGGCCCCGGACCTGCTCGGCCCGCGCGGCGAGCTGCCGCCATTCCTGTACGACCCGGCGCATCTCCTGGTAGTCGGTCAGGCTGTACGGGTTGCCCTGGTCGTCGTAGACCACCGCCGAGGAGTCGGTCGCGGGATCCTTGGCCGGGTCCAGCGTGATCTTCCGGTTCAGCAGTTCCGGCTTGCGTCGGGCCTGGAGCTGGCCGTACTCGTGCAGGATCTCGCCGATCTCCCCGGCGTACCGGTCCGGGAAGTTCTGCGCCGCGTACGCCTCCTGCCACTCGTCGAGCTTCTCGATCGGGATGCTCGTCGGGTCCCAGGCGTAGTCGAGGAAGAGCTGGAGCGGCAGCTCCTCGTTCTTCATGTCGCCGACGTTGACCACCCAGAGCTTGTCGACCCCGTACGTGTACGTCAGGTTCAACTGCTCCCAGGTGCTGGCCAGGTTGATCGTGTCGACCCACTTGTAGTTCCGGCCGCCACCGACGTAGTCGAAGTGGTAGTACATCCCGTACCCGCCGGCACGGGCCGGCAGGCTCTGGTCCGGCAGCTTGCGCATGTTGCCCCAGTTGTCGTCACAGAACACCACCGTGACGTCCTCCGGCGGACGCATGCCCCGGTCCCAGTAGCGCTGGACCTCCTTGTAGAGCGTGAAGACCTGCGGGATGTCCGGCAGCTCGCGGTCGCTCACCTCGTCGAGGATCTGGCGCTGGCTGGCGATGATGCTCTCCATCAGCTCGATGCCGTCCCCGTCGGGCAGGCTGACGTCGCCGTTGCCGCGCATGCCGAGGGTGACCACGCCCTCGAAGTCCTGCTCCTCCATCCGCTCGATGCCGTCCCGCCAGTACCCCTTGAGTGCCTCGGAGTTACGCCGGAAGCTCCACTCGCCGGTGCCGCCGTACGGATCGGTGCCGCCCCGGGCGTGCCGGTTCCACTCCTCGATGCCGCGCATCATCGGCGCCTCGTGCGAGGTGCCCATCACCACGCCGTACTCCTTGGCGGTGGCGTGGTTGGCCGGGTCGTCCTCGGCGAAGGCCCGGCCCCAGACGGCTGGCCAGAGGTAGTTCGCCTTCAGCCGCAGCATGGTCTCGAAGACCTTGGCGAAGAAGTGCCGGTTGAAGCCGCCCTCGTAGCCCGGCGCGAGCCCCGGTCCGAAGAAGTTCGGTGCCCAGGTGCCCAGGGCCGGGTTCTCGTCGTTGATGAAGAAGCCGCGGTACTGCACCGCCGGCGTGCCCTGGGTGTGCCGGCCGGGCAGTACGTGCAGCGCGTCACTCGACCGCGCGGGTACGTCGTCCCACCAGTACCAGGGGGAGACACCGGCCTGTTTGGACACCTCGTACGCACCGTAGATGGTGCCCCGCTGGTCGCTGCCGGCGATCACGAAGGCGCGACGGACGCCGGGCAGCGGATTCTGGACGATCTGCTGTAGCGTGGTCTCCCACTTGCCGGCGATTCCGGCGACGTTGAGCTTGCGGTTGGCGATGAGTTGGTCGATCAGCGGGCTCTTGCCGATGGTGCCGACGAGCACGACCTCACCGTGCCGGGGCACCTGGTCCACCGAGACCGCCGGGCGTACCTCGGTGATCCGCTCGATGTCGGCCTGAAGGTCGTTGACCACCCGGACCACGCCGGGATGGTCGTTCGCGCTCACCACCAGCGTCGCGGCCCGGCCGTGCTCGACCAGGGGCAGGCTGCCCGGCTGGGACCGGGACGAGATGAAACCGGCGGGATCGGACTTGTCGGCGTGTCCGCCGGACGCTCCGGCCGAGGACGCGGCCAGGGCGGGCGCCGCCGTGATGGCGACCGTCAGCGACAGCAGGACCCGCCAGAGTTTGGAGCCGGCGGGTCCGCTGTGGAGGGAAGCCGGCAGGCCGGCAGGGATTGACCTTCGCATCGCGCGCTCCGGGCCTGAAAGGAGGTGGGGGAAGGTGCGGCGTGAAACTTATCGGAAGTGTTCCGGAAAGGAAATCTAAACACATCGCGAGATGAGGTCAAGGCCAACTTCGATGCATGGTGTGTCCATAGCAGCACGGATTGCGATGACCAGCCCCGATTTCGTGCCGGGGAATCTGTTCGGCCCCCGTCGCATTCGCCAGCGGACTCGTTGATTCCTGAAACCTTGCGGGCGAATTCCCGAAAGTCTTTCACGGCGGTCGCCGGCGACCCCCGAGTCGCGATCTGGACCCAGTCAGGATGGTGTGACGCGTACGGGTTCCCTGACGGGGTAGGTGATGCCGGTCAGCCGTTCGGACTCCTGCCACAGGCGGCGTTGTGCCCCGGTGTCGTGGGATCGGACGGACGACTGGACCCGGGCGGGGTATCCGGTGAACTGAGCCCGGCCCGGCGGGCCGTAATAGTCGCCGCCGCGCACGTCCGGATCGACCGCGGCGCGTACCGCGGGCAGGGCACCCCTCTGCGGGCTCTGCATCAGCCACCAGGTGAGCATCCGGAACTGTGGACGCATCAGAACTCTGACCAGCAGGGACATCTCGCGCCCGAACTCGGTCCGCGCGTTGCCGGGATGGGCGGCCGCCGCGATGGTCGACGCGCCGGCTGCGGCCAGTCGCCGCTGCAGTTCGTAGGTGAACATGAGGTTGGCCAGCTTGGATTGGAAGTACGCGTGCTGGTACCGGTACCCGCGCGCGAAGTGCAGGTCATCGAAGTCGACGGTGCCCCGCCGGTGCCCGATGCTGCTGACCGTGATGATCCGCGACCCGGGTACGGCCAGCAGTTGGTCCAGGACCAGCCCGGTGAACGCGAACGGGCCGAGGTGGTTGGTCGCGAAGGTCGACTCGAAGCCGTCCTCGGTGACCGCGTACCGGGGCCTGATCCCGCCGGCGTTGTTGATGAGCAGATCCAGGCGTGGGTGATCGGCCCGGAGTTGTTCGGCGGCGTGCCGGATCGAGGCCAGCGATGCCAGGTCGAGTTGCAGCGTGTGTACGGTCGCGTCCGGCGCCGACGTGGCGATGCGAGCCGCGGCCTCGGCCGCCTTGCCGGGGTTGCGGCAGGCCAGGATGACGGTGGCGCCGTGCTCGGCGAGCAGCTTGGCCGTCTGGAATCCCAGCCCGGTGTTCGCGCCGGTGATCAGGGCTGTGCGTCCTCGTTGGTCGGGTATGTCGGCAGACGTCCAGCGCCGCATGGTGCTCGTTGCCATCTGATGTCTCCGATCCGGAGAGGTAGAATCGGGACAGCCGTCCCGGTTCTTGAAAGATACGGGATGGCCGTCCCGTTTGTCGACCCGTGATGGGAGGCGCGACCCCGCGATGGCGAACAAGCCCGCCGCGTCGGATACCAGCAGCCACAGGCCGGGCAGGGCACTGCGCGCCGACGCACAGCGCAACCGGGCCCGGGTGCTCCAGGTGGCGGCCGAGGTCTTCGCGACCGAGGGACTGTCCGTGCCGGTACACGAGATCGCCCGCCGCGCAGGCGTGGGCACCGGCACCGTCAGCCGGCACTTTCCCACCAAGGAGGAGCTGTTCGCGGCGATTCTCCTCGACCGCATGCAGCAGCTCACCGGCCAGGCAGAGGCGCTCGCCGACACCCACGACGCGGCGACGGCGTTCTTCACCTTCTTCGCAACGCTGGTCCGCGAGGGTGCGGCCAACCGGGGGCTGGCGGAAGCCCTGGCCGGCGCCGGCTACGACCTGGAGACCGCCGCTACCCAGGCCGGCCACGACGTGTCGGGCCAGCTGCGCACCATGCTCGCCCGTGCACAGCAGGCCGGAGCGGTACGGGCCGACATCACGTACCCGGACGTGAAAGCCCTGATGGCCGGCTGCCTCTCCCGCGACGTCGACGACCCCCACGGCGCCGCCCTGAGCCGGCTCGTGACGGTGGTGTGCGAGGGGCTCCGGGCCCGACCGAGCTGACCGGGACGGGAGGCGGGTGCCAGCGGCCAGCAGGGCGGGCTATCCGGCGAGGGCGGACATCCACCCCTCGACATCGTCGGCGGTCCGGGGCAGCGCGGCGGACAGGTTCCGACTGCCGTCCTCGGTGATCAGAAGGTCTTCCTCGATCCGCATCCCGAGTCCCCGCAACTCGGCCGGGACGAGTTCGTCGTTGGGCTGGAAGTACAACCCCGGCTCGACCGTGAGCACCATGCCGGCCTGCAACTCGCCCTCGACGTAGCGGGCGGTGGTGGCCCGGCCGCAGTCGTGCACGTCCAACCCGAGCATGTGCCCCGAGCCGCAGAGCGTCCAGCGGCGGTAGAGCTGGCGCTCCGGATCCAGCGCCTCCTCCACCGAGCAGCGCAGCAGCCCGAGGTCGACCAGTCCGGCGGCGAAGACCGCCATCGCCGCCCAGTGGTAGTCCCGGAACATCGCACCCGGCCGAAGCTGCCCGATCGCCGCGTCGTTGGCCCGCCGGACCAGTTCGTAGACGTCCCGTTGCAGCGGGCTGAACCGGCCGTCCACCGGCAACACCCGGGTGATGTCGGCGGTGTACCGGGACCCCACCTCGACCCCGGCGTCCAGCAGCAGCAACTCGCCGGGACGCACCGGACCGGTGTTGCGGTTCCAGTGCAGGATCGCCGCGCGGGCTCCGGACGCGACGATCGGCTGGTAGCCGACCTCCTCGCCGTCGGTCCGGGCCCGTCGCGAGAAGGTGCCCTCCAGCCATCGTTCGCCACCACCGGCGAGAGCCTCCGGAATCGCCCGCACCACGTCCTCGAAGCCTCGCACCGTGACGTCGACGGCGTGCTGGAGCTGCCCGACCTCCCACTCGTCCTTGATCAGCCGCAGGTCGGCCAGCGCCACCGCGAGGTCGACGTCGGCGATCGGGTCGGTACGCGGCACCAGGGCGTCCACGCCCGCGTCGACCGTACGCAGCAGCCGGGCCCGACCGGCCGCGTCGAGCGCCCCGGGCAACTCGGCGAGCGGGCGGCAACGGACCTGCAACGCCTCGCCCAGGGCGGCCAGGTCGGCGCGGGGACCGTTCCAGACGATGCCCGCGGCGCGATCGGTCCAGTATGGAGCCGTGCCGGGCCGGGGCGGCTCGTCCGAGTAGAGCGTGGCGTCGCCGGCAGGATCCAGCACCAGCACCCCGCCCCGGTCCCCGTCGCCGGTCAGCCAGGTGTAGTCCGAGCCGGGCCGGAACCGGAAGTACTGGTCGTTGCTGCGTACCGGTGGCGCACCGGCGGGCACGACGAGATGCTCGCCGGGAAACATGCCGGTCAGCCGGGCGCGGCGCTTGGCCGCCCAGCTCGCGACCTCGGGATCCACCCGCACCGGGGCCTGGACCGGGGCCCAGCCGTCGAGCATGAACTCCGCGAGGGCCGGCGGCACCGGCAGGTCGTGGCTACTGGTGGCAGGGGCGTTGTCGGACATCCGAAACCTCTCACCGCCGGGTCGGCAATCCCGGACGGAGAATCACACCATCGCTGCCAACCGGTTCGCCCCGCAAGGTCGCGTCGCCAGGTATCGACAGGAGTACGCTGTGGCCCGGCGCGCTTCCGGCAGCTGTCCGAAGACCCGGAGTCCATCGACGTGCCCTGGGGATCCGTCAGGACCTGGTCCTGGGTACCACCAGCCCGGACTCGTACGCGGTGACCACCGCCTGGGTACGGTCGCGCAGCCGCAGCTTGCCGAGCACCCGACTGACATGGGTCTTCACCGTCTCCTCGCTGATCACCAGGCGATCGGCGATCTCCGTGTTGGAGAGCCCCTCGGCGATCAGCCGGAGCACCGAGGTCTCCCGTGGGGTCAGCGCGTCGAGCAGCGTTGCCCGTTGCGGTGGCCGGGGGCGCATCCGGGCGAACTCGCCGATGAGCCGTCGCGTCACCGCCGGGGCGAGCAGCGCGTCCCCGGCGGCCACCACCCGTACGGCGTCGAAGAGGCGTTCGGCGGTCACCTCCTTGAGCAGGAAGCCGCTGGCCCCGGCGCAGAGCGCGTCGTAGACGTACTCGTCGAGGTCGAAGGTGGTGAGCATGATGATCCGGGGTCGTCCGCCGTCCGTCCCGGCGTCCTCGTCGACGGGCCCGGTCGGGTTCGGGGCTCCGGCGATCAGCCGGGTCGCCTCGATGCCGTCCATCACCGGCATCCGCACGTCCATCAGCACCACGTCCGGTTGTCGGCTCCGGCAGAGCCGGACCGCCTCGGCGCCGTCCGCCGCGCTGCCCACCACGGCGAAGTCCGGCTGGGTGGCGAGCAGGGCGCCGAAGCCGGCCCGGACCACCTCCTGGTCGTCCACCACCAGCAGCCGTACCCGGCCCGGTCCGCCCACGTCCGTCGTCGCCGAGCCGGTCGTACCCGCGCCTGGCTCGATCATCCGGTCTCCTCCGGTAGCGGTAGGGTCGCCCGGACCAGGAACCCGCTGACCGGTGCCGGGCCGGCGGTGAGGGTGCCGCCGACCATCGCGACGCGCTCGCGCATGCCGACCAGCCCGTGCCCGGCCGCACCGACGGCGGCCTGACCCGGACCGTTGTCGCGGACGCTCAGGCACAGCGTGTCGGCGGTGTAGTGCAGCGCGACGTCGACGGCGGCACCCGGCGCGTGCCGCCGTACGTTGGTCAGTGCCTCCTGCACGATCCGGTACGCGGTCAGCTCGATCCCCGGGTCCAGCGATCTGACGTGGCCCCGGACGATGAGCCGGGCGGCGACGCCGGCCGAGGCGCGGGCCTCGTCGAGCAGTTCGTTGAGCTGGTGCAGGCTCGGCTGTGGACGGCGGGTCGGCACGCCCTCGGTGTCGGACCGGAGCACTCCCAGCAGCCGGCGCATCTCGGTCAGCGCGGCGCGTGCCGTCTCCGCGATGGCGACCAGCCGTTTCGCCCCCTCGGTCGGCATTCCCGGGGTGGTGAGGCGCGCGGTCTCCGCCTGCACCGCGATCATCGAGATGTGGTGGGCGACCACGTCGTGCAGCTCGCGGGCGATCCGGGCCCGCTCGCCCCGCGCCACGTGCTCGAGCAGGGTGTCCTCCAGGGCCTGGCGGGAGACGGCCCGCTCGGCGGCCGCCCGGCGTAGCCGGCGGGCGATACCGGTGCCCAGCGCCGTCGTGGTGGCGGCGGCGAGCAGCACGGCGGAGAGCCGGCCGGCGCCGGGGGAGGGGTCGGGTCCGCTGCCGGCCGTGCCGGACAGCCACAGCGGGCCGAGCAGGGCGTACCCGACGAACGGCAGCACCATCGGCGCGGCGACCCACGGCGAGTGCCGCCGGCCGACCAGGTACAGCACCGCGAGCTGGGCGACCAGGCCGGCGCCGGTGAGCCGGGGCAGGGTGGCCAGGGTCAGCGAGGTCGCCACCGTCATCGTCACGGCCGCGATCAGCAGGTGGGTGCGGGCGACGGCCAGCGGCACGGTCGCGCAGAGGGCGAGCAGCAGCGCGATGGAGACCCTCGGCCCCGAGTCGGTCACCCGCAGCGCCACCTCGACCATCGCGAGCAGCCCGAGCAGCAGGCCGGCGGTCGTCGGCCACTCCGGTGCGCCGGTCATCCGCCGGCCGACGGTGACCGCCCGTTCGATCAGTACGCTCGGCTGGCTCACGTAGGCCATTGTCGCCGGACCCGATGGTGCGGGCGTCATCCCTGGTCCGGCGTTCGCCCGTCCCCCGGAGGAGGGATGGGCCCGGGGACGATCACCCGTGCCGGTGCCGGTGAAGACTGCTCCGTCGCGTGACGACCACGGGGTCGCCGGCTCCGTAGCCTCGCGGCATGGAAGCAACCATCGAGGCCCGGGGCCTTCGCAAGCGGTACGGGTCGACCCTCGCCGTGGACGATCTGTCGTTCACCGTCGCGGCCGGACAGGTCACCGGCTTTGTCGGGCCCAACGGCGCCGGCAAGTCCACCACGATGCGCATGATCCTCGGACTGGACGCCCCCGACGGCGGTACCGCGCTGGTCGGCGGGCGCCCCTACCACTCGCTGCGTACGCCGCTGCGTGAGGTCGGTGCGCTGCTCGACGCGGGGGCCGTGCACCCGGGTCGGCGGGCCCGTGACCATCTGCTCTGGATGGCGCACTCGAACGGCCTGCCGAGGCGTCGGGTCGACGAGGTGATCGAGCAGGTCGGCATGGGTCCGGCGGCGCGGCGCCGGGCCGGTGGGTTCTCGCTGGGCATGCGGCAGCGGCTCGGTATCGCCGCCGCGCTGCTCGGCGATCCACCGGTCCTCCTCTTCGACGAGCCGGTCAACGGGCTCGACCCCGAGGGCATCCGGTGGATCCGTGGACTGCTGCGGTCACTGGCCGCGCAGGGGCGGGCCGTACTGGTCTCCAGCCACCTGATGACCGAACTGGAGGGCAGCGCCGACCATCTGGTGGTGATCGGCCGAGGACGGTTGATCGCCGACACCAGCGTCGCGGCGCTGCTCGCCACCGCGTCGGGCGACCGGGTCGCGCTGCGTACCACGAAGCGGGCCGAGGCGATGGCGGCACTCGCCAACGCCGGTGCCACGGTCGCGGCGATCGACGCCGAGACGGTCACGGTCTCCGGGCTGCCCGCACAACGGGTCGTCGCGCTGCTCACCGAGCGCGGGCTGCCCTTTTCGGAGGTCGTCGCGCACCGGGCCTCGCTGGAGGAGGCGTACATGGAACTCACCCGGGACGCCGCCGAGTTCCACACCACCGTCGGCCAGGAGGCCTGAATGACCACCACGACGACACCGTCCGGGGCCGGCTTCGCCGGGTTGCTGCGGGCGGAGTGGACCAAGCTGCGCTCGGTGCGCCGGTGGGCGCTGACCATGCTGGCGGCGGTCGGCCTGACCGTCCTGATCTCGCTGCTCAGCGCGGCGAACAGCAGTTTCTCGATCGGCGGGGGGTCGGCGCCGCCGATCGGCCCGGACGGGGGACAGGTGCAGGACACCTTCCGGTTCGTGCACCAGCCGATGACCGGAAACGGCGAGGTGACCGCCCGGGTACTGGCGCAGTCCGGCGTGGAGGGTGCCGCCCCCGGCTGGGCCAAGGCCGGCGTCATGATCAAAGACGGTACCCGCCCCGGCGCCCGGTACGCCGCGATGCTGCTCACCCCCGGTCACGGCGTACGGTGGCAGACCAACTTCGTCGTCGACCGGGCCGGTAGTGCCGGCGGCACACCGGTCTGGCTGCGGCTGACCCGTACCGGCGGCACCGTCACCGGGTACGAGTCGACCGATGGCGCGAACTGGCACCAGGTCGGCAGTGCGGAACTCACCGGGCTGCCGGAGACGGCCGAGGTCGGGATCTTCGTCGCCTCGCCGAACTCCACCCGGGTCGAGCGTCAGTTCAACGGCACCTCGGTCAGTGCCACTCCGAGCTGGAGCACGGCCAGGTTCGACAACGTGGGCGTACGCCCGTCCGGGGCACCCTCGGCGGCGGGTTGGCGCGACGAGGAGATCGGCGTGACCGGCCGGGGCGGGCCGAACGCCGCCGACGGGCGTACCGCGCCGGACGCACCGGACTCGCCCGGTGGACCGGAACTGCCGGACGCCGCCCTGGTCAGCGGGGTTCCCGACAGCACCGGAGCCAGCACGGTGACCGGGACCGGCGACGTCGCACCACGCGCCGCGGACGAGGACCTGACCCGGATGAGCCTCGGCGGAGTACTGATCGGGCTCATGCCGATCGTCGCGCTGGGCGCGCTCTTCATCACCGCCGAGTACCGCCGGGGCATGATCCGGACGACCTTCGCGGCGAGCCCCCGGCGGGGCCGGGTACTGGCGGCGAAGTCCCTGGTGCTCGGGGCCGCGACGTTCGGCGTCGGGCTCGTCGCCTGCGTCACCGCGTTCCTGGCCAGCCAGCCGGGCCAACGAGCCAGCGGATTCAAGCCACCGCTGTTCCCGACCCCGTCGCTGCTGGACTGGCCGGTGTCGCGGGCGGTCGTCGGCACCGCGGTGGTACTGGCCCTGGTCGCCGTGTTCAGCCTGGCGGTGGGCACGATCCTGCGGCGCAGCGCCGCCGCGATCACCGCGGTCATCGTGTTGATCGTCCTACCGCAGATGGTCGCCGGCGCGCTGCCGCTGACCGCCGCGGAGTGGCTGATGCGGTTGACGCCGGCGGCCGGCCTGTCGATCCAGCAGACCACACCCCGGTACGAGCACGTCGCCACGGTCTGCCTGCCGGAGTCCGGCTGTTTCGTCGACGGGCCATGGGTCGGGGTGGGCGTGCTCTGCGGCTACGTCGCGGTGGCCGTCGCCGGTGCGTACTGGCTGCTCCGACGGCGGGACGCGTGAGCGGCCGAAGCGGTCGGACGTCGGAAGCGAGCGTAGTGGGGGAGACGTCGTGACCGTGCACGCGGAATGGACGAAACTGCGCACGTTGCCGAGCACCACCTGGCTGGGCCTGGCGGTGGTCGTCGCCACCGTGGCGTTCAGCGCGCTCGCCACGGCGGCGGTGGACACGTCCGCGTGCCCCACCCCGACCGAGTGTTTCGAGGACACCACCCGGCTGAGTCTCTGGGGAGTCCGGATCGCCCAGGTGGCGGTCGCGGTGCTGGCCGTGCTCGCGGTGACCAACGAGTACGGCAACGGCCTGATCCAGACGACGCTCGCCGCGAACCCGCGCCGGTGGGCCGTACTGGCCGGTAAGGCGGGGGTGGTCACGGCGCTGGTGCTGGCCGCCGCCGTACCCGGAGTGCTCGGTTCGCTGCTCGCCGGCCGGCTCATCCTGCCCGGCAACGGCTTCACCCCGGCGAACGGGTATCCGCCGTTGTCCCTGGCCGACGAGCCGACCCTGCGGGCGGCCGTGGGTACGGTGCTGTACCTCGGACTGGTCGCGTTGCTCGCGATCGGCGTCGGGACGGCCGTCCGGGACACCGCCGGATCGATGATCGTGGTGCTCACCCTGCTGTTCAGCTTCCCGGTGGTCACCCAGCTCGTCAGCGACCCGAAATGGCAGGAGCGGCTGGGCAAGGTGGCTCCGATGACCTCGGGGCTGGCCGTCCAGGCCACCACGGCGCTGGAGCGGCAGCCGATCGGACCGTGGGCCGGGCTCGGTGTCCTGGCCGGCTGGGCCGGTGCGGCGCTGCTCGCCGGCGCGCTGCTGTTCCGGTTTCGCGACGCCTGAACCGGCGTACCCGGGCCGGGACGGGGGTCGACGTCGTCGCCACAGCGACCCGGCGACGATGTCGGGGACACCGGGGTCGGGAGGTCGGCAGCGCCTCCCGGCCCCGGTGCCGGCACGCTTCCGATCCCGGTGGCGAGGAACGGATCCCTAGTCGCCGCTGTTCTTGATCGCGTCCTCGAACTCGGTACGGCACTGGTCGCCGCCGGTGCTCCGCCACTGCTTGACGATGTCGTCCCAGGCCGAGACGGGCTTGCGGCCGCTGAGGATGTCGTTGTTCGCGTCGTTGATGATCGTGCCGAGCTGGCCGGACTTGCGGGACCAGGTGTCGGAGAAGAGGCCGAGGGTGGGGTCCTTGATCGCCGTCGGAATGATCGACGCCTGGTACTCGTACGACTTCCGGGTGGCCTCGGGCTCGCCCGGCACGAAGATCACATCGGGGGCGTCCACGATGTACCGGACGCCGAGCACCGTCTGGCTCACCCCGGCCTGGGTCAACGTGGGTCCACCGCCACGCATGTTGTAGTGCGTACCGGCGACGCCGTACCGGCGCAGCAGCCACTCCTCGGTGCCGAACGGCGCCGCCAGCCAGTTGCAGACCTTGAGCAGCGCCCGGATCCGACCCTCGTCGGCCTTTTTGAAGGCCGTGAAGTTGTTGGTCGCCTGGGCCTGCCAGGTGGCGGCGAAGCCGCCGCCGGCGTGCAGCGGCGGGCGCATGCCGCCGATCTCGAACTGGGGCCCGGCGATGTTCTCGGCGAAGAACTGAGGCCAGGCGGTGTACCGGTCGGGGATCAGCAGGGCGCTGCCCGCGTTGAACCACTTCTTGACCGGCGCGTTGTTGCTGAAGCTGTCCGGATGGACCACGCCGTCCTTGACCAGTTGGGCAACGTCGGCGAGGGCCTGCTTGTACTCCTCGCCCTCGTAAGCGCTCACCAGCTGGCCGCCCTCGAGCCTCCACCGCCACGGGTTGCCGAGCATCTGCCGGACGAAGTCCAGCGGCGACAGGGCGAGCGCCCAACGGTTCGCGCGGGCGTCGGTGACCTTGCGGCAGACCTCCCGGAACTCGGCGAAGTTGCTCGGCTGCGGATTGGCGCCCAGCTGCTTGAACAGGTCGTCGCGACGCATCATCAGGGTGCCGCCGACGCCGCGCGGCACCGGCAGCCCGTAGATGCCGCCGTTGTAGCGGCAGTCCCGCCAGGCTTCGGTCGGCAGGTTGGCCAGGAACGGATACTCGTTGACCGCGTCGCCGGAGAGGTACGGGGTGAGGTCCTGGCACTTGGCGGCGAGCCAGGCCGGCAGGTTGGCGGTGCCGGCCGGCAGCCCGTTCGGGGTGAACAGCGCCGGCACGATGAGGTCGGGCAGGTCGTCCCCGGCGACCAGGGTGGCGAACTTGGTCGGCATGTCGGCGCTGGGCACGATGGTCAGTTGCAGGTCGGCGCCGAGCCGCTTGTTCAGTTCCTGCCAGAACGGGTTCTGCCCGAGAGCGGGCGGTACCGGGGAGTTGGTGAGCACGAAGGCGGAGACCGGGCCGCCGTCCCCGGGCGCGGCGTTGGTCGCCCGGACAGCCGGCTCCGGGTATTTGAGGAAGGCGTCCAGCAGACCCTGCGGGTTGCCCCTCAGGTCCGGCGTGACCCCGGTGTACGGGGTGTAGTTCGGCAGCCGGACCGAGCCGCTGGCCTGGTTGTTTCCGCCGCCGCTGGGACCGCCGCCGCCACCGCACCCGGCGAGCAGGCCCGGGGTGGCGACCGCAGCGGCGGTGGTGAGCGCGCCGGTGAGGAATTGCCGGCGGCCGATCGACGAAGAACTGGTCATCGTTGCTCCTTGGCGTAGCGCCGGAAGGCATCGGATGGGATGAGCGGGGTTCAGCCCTTGACCGCGCCGATCAGCACACCCTTCGTGAAGTGCCGTTGTACGAAGGGGTAGACGACGAGGACCGGGACGATGGAGAGCACCAGGATGGCCATCTGGATCGCCTCCTGGGGCGGCAGTGCGACGCCGGCGGCACCGAGCTGGTCGACTCCGATCTGCGTCTGGTTGATCACGTACGTCCGTAGCACGAGTTGCAACGGCCACTTGGCCGTGTCGTTGAGGTAGAGCAGGGCGCTGAAGAACGCGTTCCAGTACGCCACCGCGTAGAACAGGCCGATGACCGCTAGTACGGCCTTGCTCAGCGGCAGGATGATCCGGAACAGGATAGCGACATCTCCCGCGCCGTCTATCCGGGCGCTCTCGATCACCTCCTTCGGCAGCTCCATGAAGAACGCGCGCAGGATGATCACATTGAATGCGTTGACCGCGACCGGCAGAATCAGCGCCCAGTACGTGTCGAGCAGGCCGAGACTCTTCACCACGAGATAGCTGGGGATGATGCCCGGGGTGAAGAGCAGTGCGAACAGGACGATCATCAGCAGTGGCCGGTGCGCGACCGACCTGGGCCGACTGAGCCCGTACGCCAGCAGGATGGTGGCGGCCATGCTCAACGTCGTACCGGCGACGGTGACGAAGAGGCTGACCATCGTCGCCCGGGTGACCACGCCACCGGAGAGGATCGCCTGGTACGCCGCGAAGCTGACCTGGTCCGGAAGGAGTACGAAGCCACCCTCGCGGGTGATCTGCTCCCGGCTCGCGAGGCTGGTGGAGACGATCCCGACGAACGGCACGACCACGGCGGCACAACAGACGGCCAGGACGACGCCCTTCAGCGCGCGTACCGGTTTCGAGGCGACCGTGACCCCGGCGATGGTGGCTCGGCTGCTCATCTCTGGTAGACCCCCTGCTCTCCGAACCGGTGCGCGAGTTTGTTGGCGCCGAGCACCAGCAGTAGCCCGACGACGCCCTTGACCAGTCCGACGGCGGCGCTGACCCCCCAGTCACCGGCGAGAATGCCGTTGTTGTAGACGTACGTGTCGAGCACCTCGCTCGCGTCCGCGCCGACCGCCTGCTGCTGGAGCACGATCTGTTCGAACCCGACGGTCAGCGCGTCGCCGAGCCGGAGGATCAGCAACAGCACGATCAGGCTGCGCAGTCCGGGCAGGGTGATGTGCCACAGTTGCCGCCACCGGCTGGCTCCGTCGACCGCCGACGCCTCGTAGAGGGTCGTGTCGATCCGGGACAGCGCGGCCAGGAAGAGGATGGTCGCCCAACCGGCGTCCTTCCACAGCACCTGCCCGGTGACCAGCGCCAGGAAGGCGTCGGGGTTGCTGATGATGCTGACGGTGCCGAGGTCGTGCTCCCGGAGGAAGTTGTTGAGCAGGCCGCCGTCGCCGAGCAACTGCATGAAGATCGCGACCACGATCACCCAGGACAGGAAGTGCGGCAGGTAGAGGATGCTCTGCACGGCCCGTTTGAGCCGCTCGGACATCAGGCTGTCCAGCAACAGGGCCAGGGCGATCGGTGCGGGAAAGACGATCAGCACCTGGAGCAGGGTGATGATCAGCGTGTTGGTCAGTGCGTTGAGGAACGCGGGATCTCCGTTGACGATGACCCGGAAGTTGCGCAGACCGGTCCAGGGACTGTCGAAGATGCCGATGTAGGGCTGGTAGTCCTTGAAGGCGATGACATTGCCCAACCAGGGCAGGTAGTGGAATATCAGTAGGAGTGCCACGCCGGGCACTGCGGCCAGCAGCAGGATCCGGTCCCGCCGTACCCGATCCCACCACGTCAACCGGCTCACCCCATTCTGTTCGGCAGCCACGCGGGATACGCGGGCAGTTGAACACGATGGATCGCGAAAGTTCCGGAAGTTCTCCGTTACGCGCAGGTAAACCTATGTTCGATCTTGAATGTCGTCAAGACCGGCGTTAATGCCGATGGACCCGTTGTCGACGGGCTGACCAGCAGGACCGCGGCATTCCGCATTGCGGCTCCGGCGCCGAGGAGTTATCGCCGGACCTCAGTGCTGGAGGGCCCGGGTCATCACGGTGAGGTCCTCGTCTCCGAGCCCCCGCTCCACCGCCCGTTGCCACTGCGCCGCCAGGCTGTTGGCGACCGCGAGCCGGTCGATGTCGACCTCCTGGAGCGCCAGGTTGACATCCTTGAGCGCCAGGGAGAGCGGATACTGCGCCGAGTACTCGTCCTGGCCGATCCGCTGTAGCTTCTCCTCGGCCCACGGGGAGACCAGGGGACTGCCCCGGAGCACGCCGAGCACCGCGTCGCGGTCCAGGCCCAGCGAATGGCCGAGCGCCATCGACTCGGCGATTCCCTCGGCCACGAAGGCCAGCAGCATGTTGTTGACCAGCTTGAGCCGGGAGCCCGCTCCGGCCGGCCCGGCCCAGACGGTCCGCTGCCCGATCGCGTCGAAGACGGGTGCGATCCGGGTGCGGGCCTGCTCCGGACCGGAGGCGAGGATGACCAGTTGACGCTGCTGTGCCGGGCCCCGGCTACCGGCCACGGGCGCGTCGACCAGTACGACGTCGGGGCGCTGCGCCCGGACCAGGCCGACGATCCGTTCCGTTCCGGAGACGCCGATGGTGCTCATCTGGGCCCAGAGCGCGCCCTCCTGCATCGCGGCCAGCATGCCCTGGTCGACGGCGATGGCGCGGACGGCGTCGGCGTCGGTGACCATCGTGATCACGATGTCCGCCCGGCGCACCGCGTCCGCCGCGCTGTCGGCCACCTCGGCGCCCTGCTCGGCGAGCTGCCGAGCCGGTCCCGACCGGCGGTTCCAGACGACCGTGGGCAGACCGGCCCGGACGATGTTGGCGGCCATCGGCTGCCCCATGCCGCCGAGCCCGAGTACGGCCACCCGCTGCGCTTCCGCCATCGGACTTCCCCCCGTAGCGCACTGCCCTATCCGGCAGCGTAGGTCAGCGCAGGGCGCCACCGACTCGGAACGCGGCCCACTCACCCGGTTCGGGCCCCGCCCTGCCACCTCGGGCGGGAGACGGGGCTACCGCTGGCTGGTTACTCCAGGACCACCGAGTTGGTACTCCAGGACCAGCGAGTCCTCAGCCGGCGGGGTACGGCTGTTTCGCCAGCAGGTGTGCGAGGTGCGCGGCGTTGTTGGCGAGGGTCCTGGTCGCGCTGCCGGTGGTGTCCGGCTTCGGTCCGGCATCCCGGTAGTCGGTGCCGCCCATGGCCTCGCCGACCCAGTAGGTGGCGGCGCTGGCGGCGACGGTGAATCCGACGTCGTTGAGGGCTTGCAGCACCTCGGCGGTGACGTGGTGTGCGCCGTCCTCGTTACCGACGACGGCGACCGTGGCGACCTTGCCGTACGTCGACAGCCGACCCTCCGCGTCGGTCTCGGACAGTTCGGCGTCGAGGCGCTCCAGCACCATCTTGCAGACGCTCGACGGCTGGCCGAGCCAGATGGGGGTCGCCACGACCAGGATCTGCGCGTCCATCAGCTTGGCCCGGATGGCCGGCCACCCGTCGCCGTCGCCCTCGTCGGTGGAGACGCCGAACTTCACCCGGTGGTCCACCACCCGAACCAGTTCGCCGTCCACGTCGTGGTCGGCGAGTGCGGCGAGTACCTCCCGACCCAGCAGTTCGGCACTGGATGGCGCGGGGGAGGGCTTGAGCGTGCAGCACAGTACCAACGCACGGAGGGTTCCCACAGGTTTGCTCCCGACTCGATCGTGACCGGACCCGCACGCTCCTACCCCGTCGTCCGTCGGACGAACCGTCGGGCCGATCTGTCGCCGCCGCCGATGCGGTGCCGAAGTGGCGCCGGCAGGGGTGCTGGCACCACTGCCAAGACGCCATTGCGCACCATCGATCACGCCCGCCCTGCTCCATAGCGTCTACCAGGACGAATTCGAGAGGGGTGGCCATGTTCGAGCGGTGGGGTTCGGCGGTGGTCCGGCATCCGGTACGGGTGATCGTGACCTGGCTGGTGGTGGTGATGGGACTGGGTGGTCTCGGCTATCTGGTGCTCGGGCCGGAGGGTCCGGCAGCCGTCTCCGGGCAGAACGAGACGGACTTCCTACCGGAGAGCTACGAGTCGGTCCGGGCGGCCAGGTTCGCCGAGCAGGCGTTCCCGTCCGACGCGGAGGACGGTGCTACCGCCGTACTCGTGTTGTCGCGTGTTGATGGTGCGGCGCTGGGCCCGGCCGACCAGGCCGAGGGGCGCGAGGCGGTGGCCGGCCTTGGCGGGGCGGGTGTACGCGGGGTGGGCGCGCCGTCGCTGTCACCCAACGGCAAGGTCATGCTGGCCCAGGTGACCTTCACGGCGAAGCTGGGCCATCCGGAGGTGTCCAGCGCGGTCAGCAGGTTGCGCGACGATACGGCGGAGCGACTCTCCGGAACGCCGTTGCGGTCCGGTTACACCGGTGCGGCGGCCGTGGCCAAGGACACCGAGCGGTTGGATCTGCTGGTCAGCGTCGGCATGATCGTGATGATCCTGATCCTGCTGGTGGTGATCTTCCGGAGCCCGTGGGTGGCGCTGCTCAACCTGCTGATCATCGCGCTGGTCGGCCAGGGTGCGGTGGCGGTGATCGCGATCGCGGCGAAGCTCGCCGGAACGACGTTGGACGGCTCGGTGACCGGACTGCTGCCGGTGGTGCTGTTCGGGGTCGGTACGGACTACGTGGTGTTCCTGCTGTACCGGTACCGCGAGCGGCTGCGCCTCGGCGAGGACCGGCGTACCGCGATGGTGGCCGCGCTCGGCCGGGTGGGCTCGGCGATCGGGGTGTCCGCGCTGGCGGTGGCGGTGTCGTTCGGGGCGTTGCTGCTCTCCGGGTTCGGGTCGTTCCAGATTCTGGGGCCGGCGCTGGCGTTCGCCGTACTCGTGATGGTCCTTGCCGGGCTGACCCTGATCCCGGCGGTCTTCTCGCTGCTCGGGCACCGGGCGTTCTGGCCGTCGAAGGCGTGGCGGAACGCACCGAGGGCGGGGCTGGCGGCCCGGACCGGTCTCCTGGTGGCCCGGCGACCGGCGGCGGTGGCCCTCGCGGCGGTGGCCATCCTGGCGGCGCTCGGCTCGGCCGCGCTGGCACACCGGCCCAGCTACGACATCGAGACGATGCCGGCCGGCACCGAGTCGGCCCGCGTCATGCGGTGGCTGGAATCCGGGTTTCCGGCCGGCACGCTCAGCCCCACCTCGGTGTACCTGTCCGGACCCGGGCTGACCGAGCAGACCGTCGCGGCGTACGCGGAGCGGCTCTCCGCCCTGCCCATCGTGGGCGAGGTCGGCGCGGTACGGGCCACCGGCCAGACGGCGCAGGTCGAACTACTGCTCGCGGCCGACCCGTTCAGTGCGCGGGCGCTCGACGCGATGGAGCAGGAGCTACGCCCGGCCGCGCACGCCGCCGCGCCGCCGGGCAGCATCGTGTACGTCGGTGGCGAGACCTCGATATTCGCGGACATCCGGGCGGTGGTCGAGGTGGACCTGAGGGTGATCCTGCCCGCCGCCGGTCTGCTGATCGGCCTGGTGCTGCTACTCATGCTGCGCGGGGTGCTGGCTCCGGCGTACCTGCTCGGCGCGGTGGTCGGCGGGTTCGTGGCCACCCTCGGCGCGGCGGTGCTGGTCTTCCAGGGGGCCGTGGGCCGGCCGGGGCTGACGTTCACGCTTCCGCTGATCGTCTACATGTTCGTGGCGTCGATCGGCACCGACTACAACATCCTGATCATCGCCCGGATTCGTGAGGAGTTGCGCGGCGGCGCGTCCCGGCGCGAGGCTGTCCGGGTGGCACTGCGCGAGGCCGGCCCGCCGGTCGCCGCGGCCGGGGTGATCCTGGCGGCGTCGTTCGGGGCACTGACCATCTCGGCCACGCTCGCCGAGGTCGGCTTCGCGGTGGCGGTCGGCGTGCTGCTCTCCACCTTCGTGCTCTCCTGGCTGCTCGTACCGGCGCTGACCGCGTTGCTCGGCAGGGCGGCCTTCTGGCCGGCGCGGGTGGGCAGGACGTTGGCGACACCGGAGACAGCAGCGGAGACGGCGCCGGCGTCGGCACGGGAGACGGAGCCGGCCGGGGGACCGGTTTCGGCGACAATGGTGCAGTGACGAAGCGGAGGCGGCGAGCGGCGCGGGACGCGGGCCATCTGCTGATCAGCGCCGGTCTCGGGCTGGCGGCGCAGGGACTGCTGCCGCTCACCGCCTTCGCGTTGCTACTCTGCCTGCTGCCGCCGCTGGGCGGGCCGGTGCTGGGCTTCGTGGTCCGGCTCACCCGCCGGCTGGCCGACACGCAGCGGCGGCGGATCGGGCCACGGATCCCGTCGCCGTACGCCGGTCCACCGGGCCGGATCCGGGAAATCCTCGCCGAGGCGGCCTTCTGGCGCGATGCCGGATGGCTGGCCGGTCAGGCGGTGGCCTGCTTCGTCGCGATGCTCGTCGTGGCGCTCTGGCCCGCCGGCCTACAGGGTTTCGTCATACCGCTGCTGTACCTGCTGCTGCCGGCCGATCTGGAGCTGGTGTTCCAGGGCATGCCGGTCACCAGCACCCCCCGGTCGCTGATCGCCGTGCCGCTGGGGGTGGTGCTCCTGGTGGCGGCCTACTTCGCGCCCCGGGCGTTCCGGGCGGGCGAGGCGCGGCTGGCCCGCCGGCTGCTCACCCCCACCGCCGCCGCCCGGCTGAGCGCCCGCGTCGAGCAGCTCGTCGAGACGCGTACGGCCGTGGTCGACGCCTCCGCCGCCGAACTGCGCCGGATCGAACGCGACCTGCACGACGGCGCGCAGGCCCGGCTGGTCGCGCTGACGATGAACCTGGGGATGGCGGAGGACATGTTCGACAGCGACCCGGGCGCTGCCAGGGCGATGCTCGCCGACGCCCGGGCCGGGGCGCACAGCGCGATGAGCGAGCTACGCGACCTCGTGCGCGGCATCCACCCACCGATGCTCGCCGACCGTGGCCTGGTCGGGGCGGCCGAGGCGCTCGCGATGGCCAGCCCGGTACCGGTCGACCTCGACCTGCGGCTCGGTCGGCGGCTCAGTGCCCCGGTGGAGTCGGCGGCGTACTTCGTGCTCGCGGAGGCGCTCGCCAACGCCATCAAGCACGCCGTCGCCACCCGGATCACGATGTCCATCGTGGACGAGGAGGTGCGGCTCCGCCTCCGGGTACGCGACGACGGCCGGGGCGGCGCCGACGGTTCCCTCGGTACGGGACTGCGGGGGATCGCGCGGCGACTGGGCGCGTTCGACGGCACCGTCACGGTCACCAGCCCGACCGGCGGCCCCACCGAAGTGGAGGCGGTGCTCCCGTGCGGGTCGTGATCGCCGAGGATCTCGTGCTGCTCCGCGACGGCATGGTACGCATGCTGGCCGCGTACGGCTTCGAGGTGGTCGCCGCCGTCGCCGACGGTGTCGGACTGGCGGAGACGCTCGTCTCGCTGCGACCCGACGTGGCGGTGGTCGACGTACGGCTGCCGCCCACCTGCACCGACGAGGGTCTGCGCGCCGCGATCGCCGCCCGGCGGGAGGTGCCCGGCCTGCCGGTGCTGATCCTGTCCCAGTACGTCGAGCAGGTGTACGCCCGCGAACTGCTCAGCGACCGGGCCGGCGGAGTCGGCTATCTGCTCAAGGACCGAGTCGGCGAGGTGCGCGAGTTCACCGAGGCGATTCGTCGGGTGGCGTCCGGCGGCACGGTGATGGACCCGGACGTGGTGGCCCAACTGCTCGGCAGCGGCCGGGCGGCCCAACTGGCGACGCTTACGCCGCGCGAGCGGGAGGTGCTCGCGGTGATGGCCGAGGGGCGGTCCAACGCCGCGATCGGCGCCCGGCTCGTCATCACCGAGAAAGCGGTGAGCAAGCACATCAACAGCATCCTGACGAAGCTCGACCTTCCTCCGTCGGACGACGACCATCGGCGGGTCCTGGCGGTGCTGGCGTACCTCGGCGCCTGATCCGGCCAGGGCAGACCCGGCCGGGCCAGGTGTCCTGCCCAGCCGGGTCGGTACCACTAGGGCAGGGTCCAGTTCTGTGCCGCGGTGCCGTTGCAGTCGTAGATCTGCAACTGGGTGCCGTTGGTGGTGTTGGAGGCGGGGATGTCCAGGCAGCGGCCGGACTGCGGGTTCCGCAGCCCGCCGTTCGCCGCGGCGACCCACTGCTGCGCGCCGGTGCCGTTGCAGGTCCACAACTGCACCCTGGTCCCGTTGGTCAGCCCGCTGGCCGCGACGTCGAGACACTTGCCCAGCCCCCGGACCGTACCGTCGCCGGGCAGCGTCCAGGTCTGCTGCGGCTGGCTGTTGCAGTCCCAGATCTGCACCCTGGTTCCGTCGGCGGTGCCGGCCGCGTTGATCTCGGCACACTTGCCCATCGCCCGGAGCGGCCCGGTCCGGCCGGGGCCGCCGGAGTCCGGAGTGCTGACGCCGGCCCCGGTGAAGGTGTAGCTGTCGAGGTCGAGCAGTGCCCCGGAGCCGCCGGTGAAGACGACGTAGAGGTCGTGGGTGCCGTCGTCCGGCTTGCTGACCGGGGCGGTGACCTCGGTGTAGTTGTCCCAGCCGCCGGTGTTCGGCACGGTGACCCGGGCGACCTCGGTGCCGGTCGGCGAGTCGTACCGGAACGAGACCACGTTGCCGGCCTTGTCGGAGGACACCCGGGCCCGTACCCCGGTGATGCCCTTCAGGCTGACGCCGTGGTGGCGTACCCACTCGCCGTTCTGGATGTCACCGAGCCGGAAGCCACCCTCGGCGCCGGCCGCGTTGATGACCTGCGGCCCGTTGAGCTGTACGTAGTGCTCGGCCTGCCACTGCTTGGGCCACAGGGTGATCTCCCGCTCGCCGGTCAGCGGCACGCTGCCGGTGGCACCCCGGTCGGTGTACCCGCCCCGGATCACGAAGAACAGCACCGAGTCCGGACCGGCGTGCACCGGGCCGGTGTCGAAGGTGGCGCCGCAGCCGGTGCCCTGTCCCTCCTCGTGGGCGTGCTCCTGGTGGCCGAGCGCAGCCCGGACCACCACGTTGGCGCACGGGATGGTGCCGTCCTGCGGGTCCGTCGCCGCCGCCGTGGCGGTCAGGTTCTCGTCCCAGCTGAACAGGCCGCCGTTCGGCAGCCCGCCGACGCTGACGGTGGGCCGGTTGTTGCCGACCACGATCGGTACGACCGTGGTGCCCGACTTCCCGGTGCCGTCGTTCACGGTCAGCCGGGCCCGCTTGTCGCCGACGGTCGTGTACGTGTACGACGGGTTCGCCGCCGTCGAGTCGACGGTGCCGTTGTTGTCGAAGTCCCAGGCGTAGCCGAGCGGGTCGCCGTCCGGGTCGGTGCTCCCGGCCGAGGAGAAGTTCACGGTCAGCGGGGCGAGGCCGTTGTCGACGCTGGGCGTCGCCTTGGCCAGCGGCGAGCGTCCGCCCTGGATGTAGTTGATTTTGTAGAGTCCGGCGTCCGGGGCGCCGGAGAAGTAGCCGCTGCCGTACTCCAGCAGGTAGAGCGAGCCGTCCGGGCCGAACTGGAAGTCGATCGGGTGCACGAAGCTCATCCCGCCGAGCACCGGCTCGATGACGGTCGGCGTACCGGTGGCCGGGTTGCCGTTGTTGAACTGGACCTCCTTGAGCCAGTTCCGGCAGTACTCCGAGATGATCCACTTGTTGTCGTAGTACTGCGGCCACTTCACGTCGGAGACCAGGTTGGCGTTGTAGTGGTAGACCTCGGTGTGCGCGGGCGAGCCGCAACCGCCCGGGTTGTCCAGCGCCGGCCACTCCCGGCTGCCGCCGTGCTGCTCCCACACCGTCGCCGGCTTCGTGGGCGGCAACTGCTGGAGGCCGGTGTTGCGGGGCGAGTTGTTCACCGGGCCGGTGGTGCCGCCGCACGGGAACCAGCCCCGGGGCGCGTTCGCCGCGAAGTCCCAGTCGTTGTACGCGACGTTCGGCCCGCCGCAGTACGGCCACCCGTAGTTGCCCGGCGCGGTGGCCCGGTTGAACTCGTCGTACGCGGCCGGACCCCGGTTGGCGACCGTCGCACCCGCGTCGGGACCGACCTCGCCCCAGTAGAGGGTGTTGCCGGCCTGCTTGTCGACCCAGATCCGGTACGGGTTCCGCAGCCCCATCACGTAGATCTCGCCCCGGGTCCCCGCCGTACCGGCCGGGAAGAGGTTGCCGGCCGGGATCGTGTAGGTGCCGTTGTCCTCGGGATGGATCCGGTTTATCTTGCCGCGCAGGTCGTTGGTGTTGCCGGAGGTACGCTGCGCGTCGTACTGGGGGTTCCGGTTGGTCCGCTCGTCGATCGGCGCCATGCCGGCCGAGTCGCCGCCGGAGTTGGTGTTGTCGCCGACCGCGAAGTAGAGGTTGTTGTTGCTGTCCCAGGTCATCGACCCGGCCGAGTGGCAGCACAGCTCCCGTTCGGTGGGCCACTCGATGACCATGTCCTCGGACGCCGGGTCGAGCAGGTTCGTGCCGGGGTTGAAGGTGAACCGGGAGATCCGGTTGACCAGCGGGGTCACCTTGGGCGAGTAGAACAGGTACACCCAGCGGTTCGTGGCGAACTGCGGGTGGACGGTGATCCCGATCAGCCCGTCCTCGTGCCGGGCGTCGAGTGCCAGGGTGAGCGCGACGGTGGTGGTCTGGGTACCCGGGTGGTAGAGCCGGACCTGACCGCCGCCGTTGGTGGTGCCCCGGTTGATGTAGAGCACCTTCTGGTCCGGCAGTACGGCCAGTTCGATCGGCTCGCCCATCGACAGGCCGCCGTCGAGCTTGACCTTCTCGAACAGCCCGGTGGCGGGTGGAGCGGCGGCGGCCTGGGCCGCGGCGTGGGCTGCGGTGCCGTCGTGCGTGGTGGTGCTGGTGGCGGCGCCGGCCTGCGGTATCCACCCCGCGACGGCCACGACGGTGGCCAGCGCGGCGGTGAGCGCGAAGCGCCGACGGGAGGTGGGTGACACGGGTCCTCCAGTGGGGGTGGTGGGGGATGCCGGGGTGTGGGCCGGCCAGGTGGTGGGGGATGCCGGGGTCTGGGCCGGCCAGCTGGTGGTGGGTGCGCCGGGATCAGCTGCCGTAGACGTCGAACTCCCAGAGCGAGTAGCCCCAGGCGGTGCCGCGCTGGGTGCCGTGCACCCGCAGGTACCGGCCGGTGCCGGTCAGGGTGATGTCGTCGCTGCCGCCGTCGCCGGTGGTGGTGCTGTGCACGGTGGTCCAGGTGCTGCCGTCGGTCGAGGTCTGGATCTGGTACGCCCGCGCGTACGCCGCCTCCCAGGCCAGCCGGACCCGGTCGACGGTCCGGACCGCGCCCAGGTCGACGCTGATCCACTGTGGGTCGGTGTAGAGGCTGCCCCAGCGGGTGCCGCCGTTGCCGTCGACGGCGTTCGCGGCGACGTGTGTGCTGCCGCCTTCCACACTGGACGCGACGGCCGGGCGGCCCCGGGACAGCAGCGTGCCGCCGGTGCCGGCGGGTTCGCCGTAGACGTTCAGGTCCCAGAGCGAGTAGCCCCAGGCGGTGCCGCGCTGGGTGCCGTACACCCGTAGGTGGCGGCCGGTGCCGGTCAGGGTGATGTCGTCGGTGCCGCCGTCGCCGGTGGTGGTGCTGTGCACGGTGGTCCAGGTGCTGCCGTCGGTCGAGGTCTGGATCTGGTACGCCCGCGCGTACGCCGTCTCCCAGCTCAGCCGGACCCGGTTCACCGCGTACGTCGCACCGAGGTCCACGGCGAGCCACTGCGGATCGGCGTGCGCGCTGCCCCAGCGAGTACCGGAGTTGCCGTCGACCGCGTTGGCCGGCAGGTGCGCACTGTTCGGCTCGGTGCTGGACGCGGTGACCGGTTGACTCCGGGCCCGGTCGACGGCGCCCGGGGTGCCGGCCGCCCTGATCCGGATGTTCCGGTAGTTGATGTCGAGGCCGGCGCCGTCGTTCTGCACTCCGAGGTAGCCGTCGGCGATGGCCCGGCCGCTGACGTAATCGTTGATCTTCACGCCGTTGAGCCAGATCTCGACCCGCTGCCCGGTCACCGCGATCTCGTAGCTGTTCCACGCGCCGGGCGGGTTCAGCGCGGCGTCCCGGAGCGCGGCGTTCGGTGCCTGGAAGCTGTAGACGCTGCCGGTGGTCCGGGACGGGTCGGCGTCGGTGGCGTCGATCTGGATCTCGTGACCGGTGTCGACCGGCCGCCACGGGTCACCCTGCGGATCGGGGAACCCGATGAACACCCCGCCGTTGTCGTCGCCCGGCATCATCCAGTCGAGCTTCAGCGAGTAGTTGGCGAAGGTGCGGACCGGGTACCAGAGCAGGCCCATCCCGCCGAACGAGGTGAGCGTGCCGTCGGCCAGGGTGAACCCACCGGGGCCGGCCTGCCGCCACTGGTCCAGGCTGGCCTGGCTGCCGTCGAACAGCGAGGCGTAGCCGGTCTCCGGCCGGCAGTCGGCCGGCGTCGCCCCGGCGGCGATCCGGATCCCGCCGAGCAGCATCCGGGTGAAGTTCGGGTCGGCGTACGTCTCCTCGGTGTGCCCGAGCCCGGTGTACCAGGACCGGCCACCGGCGTAGTTCTGGCACCAGGTGATCGGGTGGTCGCCCATGTTCCCGCCGCTGTACGACGACTCGTCCAGACTGGCCAGCACCTTCACGGCAGCACGCGGGTTGGTCCGGTAGTTGTACCACTCGTCGGTGCGGGTCCAGGTCGGCGGCAGGTGTGCGGTGGAGGCGTTGCCCCGGTCCTCGACCCGGATCGTCGCCGGCTGGGTCGCCGGATGCGAGTCGAACCACGCGCCGACCAGTCCGCCGTACCAGGACCAGCCGTACTCGGTGTCCGCCGCCGCGTGTACGCCGACGTACCCGCCGCCGGCTCCGACGTACGCCTGGAACGCGGCCTGCTGGGCGTCGTCGAGTACGTCGCCGGTGGTCGAGAGCCAGACCACCGCCTGGTATCGCGCCAGGTTGGCGGTGGTGAACGCGCCCGCGTCCTCCGTGGCGTCCACGGTGAACCCGTTCGCGGTGCCGAGTTGCCGGATCGCCGCGATACCGCTCGGGATGGCCGAGTGCCGGAATCCGGCGGTCTTGGAGAAGACCAGGATCCTGGACAGTGGAGCGGCCGGGGCGGCCTTCGGCAAGTGTGCGGTCGAGGCGGCGCTCGGCGTGACGGCGGCCGTGGTCAGGGGTACCGCGACGGTTGCCACCACGGTCATGGCGACGGCCAGCAGGGCACGGGTCAGCATTCGCACGATCTGCTCCTCCGGGGACGGACCGGTGAAGGAGAGGAGCGCGCCGACGCACCTTCCAAGCCTTCGGTGCGCGCCTGCCCGCGCCCACCGCTGGACCGCACTTTGCCACGCCCGACCGAAGGCGTCAATACATTTGGATCTTTAGACATCCTATCTATCTTGATGCTTCAACGGCTTCTATCGGCTAAGGCCCCAGCAACACCGATCCTGAGGTGAGAAACATCCAATGTTCTGGCCGCTTTGGGTGCCGACGGGTGTGAACTCAGTGCGGAAAGGCCCGAGGTTTCCGGCTCGAGACGTCGTACCGGAACTCGTCGATCCGCAGGCTCACCTGGCGGGCGCCGACGGTGTCCTCCAGCCGATCGAGATAGAGCGACCGCCGGGCGAGCGCCGCCAGGTCGACGGTGAAGTAGATCGCCATCAGCGGGTTGACGAACAACGCGCTGCCGCTGGTACGCCGGGTGAACTGGACGTCGCCGACCTCGCCCCGGGTGGCCGCCGCGATCTGCCCGTTGACGATGCTGGGCCGCAGCGGTGTGGCGGCCTGGGCCCGGGCGACCGCGTCGCGGTAGAGCACCGCCTCCCGGCTCCGCCCGGGGATGGAGAGCGCACCGAGGTACGCCCCCTCGCGGTCCAGCGCGGCCAGGTTCTCCAACACCTGGACGTGGTTCACCCCGTGGTACGCGTCGATGCCGAACCCGAGACAGCTCACCAGTCGGGTCGGCACCTCCAGCCCGGCCACCGCGCCGAGGCTGGTCATGTCCTCCACCGGGGTGCCGAGGCCGGCCTCGTCGCCGCGCATCAGGATGTCGGTGCCGCCGTCGACGAGCACGATCGCGTCCACGTCCAGGTGTTCGACCAGCCGCCGGTACGCCCGACGCAGCGGCCGGACACCGGTCCGGGGGAAGGCGTACACCGTGCTGGGGAGCCCGTGCGCGGCCAGCCAGTCCGCGAGAACCCGCTCCGGAAAGTACTCCTCCGGACCCTTGGTGTCCGGGGTGACCGCCGCGACGTCCTGCGCGAACCAGCCGTCCAGGTCGATCAGCTCCAGTTGGGCGAACGACAGGTTCGCCAGGTGCACCCGGACCCCGGCGTCCCAGAGCGCGACCGCGAGCGGCAGCCCGGCGTAGACGTCGAACCCGCCACCGGCACCGGCGATCAGCACGTTGCGGGCGCCGGCCAGGGCCGCGAACAGCGGCGGAGTCGCCAGCTCTGACACCGGACCTCCCGCCGGGCTCTACAGTGCGCGCCGGAGCCAGTCTTCCACCCCGGCGACGTGCACGGTCGCCCAGGACCGGGCCAGTTCGGGTTCCCGGGCGACGATCGCGTCGACGATGGACTGGTGCTGCTCACGGGTCTTGGTGACCGCGCCCTGCTGGGTCAGGCCGCGCCAGATCCGGGCCCGGGTGGTCGGCCCGGACAGGCCGTCGATCAGCGAACAGAGCACCGTGTTGCCGGCGCCCGCCGCGATCTGCCGATGGAAGTCGAGGTCGTTGCTGACCAGCGCCTCGATGCTCGGATCGGTGCCGAGGCCGTCGAGCGTCGCCTGGAGCTTCACGATCCCCTCCTCGGGCATCCGCTGTGCGGCGAGCGCGGTCGCGGCCGGTTCGAGGATCCGGCGTACCTCCAGGAACTGGAGCACGGTGTCGTCGCGGTGAAAGTCGACCACGAAACTGAGCGCGTCGAGCAGCAGCGGCGGTTCGAGGCTGGTGACGTACGTGCCGTCGCCCTGTCGTACGTCCAGCACCCGGATGATGGACAGCGCCTTGACGGCCTCCCGCAGCGAGTTGCGGGACAGTCCCAGCCGTTCGGCGAGGTCGGCTTCCTTGGGCAGCCGGTCGCCGGGACCCAGCTCACCCGACGTGATCATCCCTTTGATCTTGTCGATGGCCTCGTCAGTCAGTGCCATGTCCACCTCCGCAGGGGTTCATTGTCCGCCGTCGGCCCCGGCCCCGACCGGTAGCCCCGTCGGGGTGTCCGCCCCGGGACGCCGGACGACCCGGGCACCGGCCGTGTCCGCCGGCACCCGGGCCGCGCCGGGGAGTCTCCGAGGGTCAATCCTGTGCCTTGCCGGTGGTGATCCGGGCGAGCATCAGGGCGACCAGGATGATCAGGCCGTAGATGGCCTGGATCCACTGCGCGGAGACGCCGGCCAGGGTCAGGATGTTGTTGATCAGACCGAGCACGACCACCCCGCAGAGCGCGCCGAACAGCGTTCCCTTACCGCCGTCCATGCTCACCCCACCGATCACCGCCGCGGCGAAGACCGTGAAGATCATGCCCTGGCCCTGGGCGGCGGCGACCGAGCCGAGGCGGCCGGTCATCAGCAGCCCGGCGAGCGCGGCGAGCACCCCGGCGACCATGAAGACGATCCAGACCACCCGGTCGGTCCGGATACCGGCGGCCCGGGCCGCGTCGGCGTTCCCACCGATCGCGTAGATCGACCGGCCGTGCCGGAAGAACCCGAGCACGACGATCGCGACCGCGAAGAGCGCCGCGCACAACCAGATCGAGGCGGGCAACCCGAACCACAGCGCGTTGCCCAGGTAGAGCACCGACGGGGGCAGCTCGAAGAGGTTCTGCCCACCGGTGATACCGATCTGTACGCCCCGCAGCACGATCAGCATGCCGAGCGTGACGATGAACGCCGAGAGCCCGAGACGCAGGATCAGCATCCCGTTGAACGCGCCGATGGCGAGACCGACGAGCAGGCAGATCGGGATCGCCAGCGTCGTCGGCCAGTCGGTGCCGAGGCCGTTGCTGGCCGCCGGGATCACCAGCGCGACCGCGAGCGCCGGGGCCAGCCCGACGGTCGACTCCAGCGACAGGTCGAACTTTCCGCCGATCAGGATGATCGCCTCGGCCAGCACCAGCAACGACAGTTCGGTCTGCTGCTGGAGCACATTGATGATGTTGGCGGTGCTGAGGAACACCGGGTCGATCAGCGCGCCGACCACCACCAGCACCAGGATCGCCGGCACCAGCGCCAGGTCGCGCAGCCGGGCCAGCCGCAGTCGGGGCCGGAGCGGCCCACCCGGCGGTGACGGCGCCTTTGCCACGCCGGCCGGGGTGGCGGTGCTCGTTCCGGTCATTGTCCGGCTCCTTCCGGGGCCCCGACACCATCGGTGGCCGATTCCTGCGTGGCGCCGATCCGCTCGGCCGCCACGGCTTCCGCGGCGCCGATCCGGTCGGCGGCCACTCCCTCCACCGCGGCTACCACCTCGGCGTCCTCCCAGTCCCGTCCGAGTTCGGCGCTGATCCGCCCGTGGAACATCACCAGCACCCGGTCACAGGCGCGCAGGTCGTCGAGCTCGTCCGAGACGAGCAGCACGGCGGTGCCACCGTCGGCCGCCGCCCGGACCGCGCCGAGCAGCGACTCCTTGGACCGCACGTCCACCCCGGCCGTCGGGCCGATCAGCACCAGCACCCGGGGATCGGTGGACAGGGCCCGGGCCAGCACCACCTTCTGGGCGTTACCGCCGGAGAGGCTGTTCACCGGGGCGTACGGGCTGGACGTCTTGATGTCGTACCGCGCGATCATCTCCTCGGCGACCGTGGTCCGCCGCTTCGGCACGATCGCCCCGGCCGGACCGAACCGGCCGGCGATGGGCAAGGTGGCGTTCTCCTCCACCGAGAGCAGTGGTACCAGGCCCTCCCGGTGCCGGTCCTGTGGCACGAAGCCGATCCCGGCGGCCAGCGCCGCCGGTACGCTGCCCAGCCGCACCGGCTGTGCACCGACCCGGATCTCGCCACCGTCCGGCCGGCGCAGTCCGCTGAGCGTCTCCGCCAGCGAGACCTTGCCGCTGCTGCCCGAGCCGGTCACCCCGACGATCTCCCCGGCCCGTACTTCGAGGTCGACGTCGGTGTAGGCGTCGGCCAGCCGGAGCCCGGTGGTCCGCAGCGCGACCGACGTCTGGGAGGTGACCGGAGGCCGGGAGGGCCACTCGGTCAACCCGACCGCCTCGCCGGTCATCGCCTCGACCAGCGCCGCGTGGCCGACCTCGGTGACCGGCCGGGTGAGGATCCACCGGGCGTCCCGGAGCACGGTCACCGTGTCGCAGACCTCGTAGACCTCGTGCAGGTGGTGCGAGATGAACAGCAGCGTCACCCCGGACGCGGCCAGTGCGCGCATCCGGGTGAACAACCGGTCGATCGCGGTGGCGTCGAGCCGGGCCGTCGGCTCGTCGAGGATGATGAACCGGCTGCCCAGGGAGAGCGCCCGCGCGATTTCCACGAGTTGCCGCTGCTCCACGTTCAGTTCACCGGCCAGCGCACCGGGATCCACCGCCACGCCGTAGTCGTCGAGCAGCGCGCCGGCCCGCCGACGCAGCCGGGCCCAGCCGATCGGCCCCCGCCCGGCCTGGCGGTTCAGGAACAGGTTCTCCGCCACCGTCAGGGTGGGGATGATGGTCGAGCGCTGGTAGACGCAGGCCACCCGGCGGCGCCAGGCGTCCCGGTCGGCCAGTGCGGGGGCCGGTTCGCCGTCGAACCGGACCGTGCCGGTGTCCGGGCGGTGCAGCCCGGTCAGGATCGACACCAGGGTCGACTTGCCGGCCCCGTTCCGCCCGACGAGTGCGTGTGTGCTGCCGGCGGCGATGGTGATGCCGGCGTCGGCGAGCGCCGTCGTGGCGCCGAACCGCTTGGTGACGCCGGTCGCCTCGACCGCCGTACCGGGTGGTGCCGTGCCCGGGGCGGGTGCCCCGGGCACGGCGATCGAGTCGATGCTCATCATCCGCCGATCTGGTTGCCCCACAACGCCTTGTCATCGACGTTGGCGGCGGTGACGAGCGGGGCCGGGAGCTGGTCCTCCAGCACACCGTTGCCGACGTCGACGATGTTGCTGTCGTGGTCGGTCGGGCCGGGCTGGAACGTCTTGCCGTCGACCGCCGCCTTGGCGTAGAGCAGCGCGTACTTGGCGTACAGGTCGGCCGGCTGGGAGACGGTGGCGTCGATCTCGCCCTTGCGGATCGCCTCGAACTCCTGCGGGATGCCGTCGTTGGAGACGATGAAGATGTGCTTGGGATCGGCCGCCGGCACCAGCAGGTTACGCGAGCGCAGCAGTTGCAGGGTCGGGGCCAGGAACACCCCACCCGCCTGCATGTAGATCCCCTTGATGTCCGGGTGCTGGGCCAGCCGGGTCTGCAACGCGGCCGACGCCTTGGCGCCCTCCCACTCGGTCGGCTCCTCGAACACCGTGATGCCGGGGAACTTCGTCTTCATGCACTCGGCGAACGCCTCCGAGCGGTCCCGGCCGTTGACCGAGGAGAGCGAGCCCTGGAACTCGACGACCTTGCCCTTGCCGCCGAGCTTCTCGCCGAGGAACTCGCACGCCTTCTGCCCGTACGCCCGGTTGTCGGCCCGGACCACCATGAACACCTTGCCCTTGTCGGGGCGGGTGTCCACCGAGACCACCGGGATCTTCTTCTGCTCGAGCTGGGCGAGGGTGGTGGCGATCGCCCCGGTGTCCTGCGGCGCCATCACGATGGCCTTGGCGCCCTGGCTGGTCAGCGCCTGCGCGTTGGCGACGAGCTTGGCGATGTCGTTCTGCGAGTTGGTCGGCGTCATCAGGTTGATGCCCTGCTCCTGCGCGAACTGCGGGATGTACTTCGCGTAGGAGTTCCAGAAGTCGGAGTCGGCCCGGGGCAGGTCGACCGCGATCTGGGAGTTGCCGGAACCGCCATCGCCGCCGCCCGACGGGGACTCGGCGGAGTTGCAGGCGGCGGTGGTGGCGACGAGGGCGGCGACGATCGCCGCACCGAGGGTGGCGCGTCTGGTGAGTTCCATGCTGATCCTCACTGTGAACGGTTCAGGTGGGGGGCGGTGCGTACCGGGTGGGGCAGGGGGATTCGGCGTGGACGTACGGGGTCACGGCGTGGCGTCGCGCCACACCGGACCGTCGGGGAACGAGTAGTTGACCAGGCTGGCCCGGCGCATGGTGGAACTGAACCCGGGGGCGGTGGGGGCGAGGTAGTTGCCGTTGTGGATCCGTACCGGGTCGGTGAAGTGTTCGTGCAGGTGGTCGACGTACTCGATGACCCGGTTCTCGGTCGAGCCGGAGACGGCGACGTAGTCGAACATCGCCAGGTGCTGGACCAGCTCGCAGAGCCCGACGCCGCCCGCGTGCGGGCAGACCGGCACGCCGAACTTGGCGGCCAACAGCATGATCGCGATGTTCTCGTTGACCCCGGCCACCCGGGCCGCGTCGAGTTGCACGAACGACACCGCGTCGAGCTGTAGGAGCTGCTTGAACACCACCCGGTTCTGCACGTGCTCGCCGGTGGCGACCCGGACCGGTGCGATCCGTCGGGCGATCGCCGCGTGCCCGAGTACGTCGTCCGGGCTGGTCGGCTCCTCGACCCACCACGGATCGAACGGCGCCAGGGCGGTGATCCACTCGACCGCCGGGTCGACGTCCCAGCGCTGGTTGGCGTCGACCGCGATCCGGAAGTCGGGACCGCAGGTCTCCCGGGCGATCCGCATCCGCCGGATGTCGTCGTCGAGGTTGCCGCCGACCTTGAGCTTGATCTGCCGGAAGCCGTCGGCCACCGCCTCCCGGCAGAGCCGGCGCAGCTTGTCGTCGTCGTAGCCCAGCCAGCCGGGCGAGGTCGTGTACCCGGGATAGCCCTCGGCCAGCAGGTGCGCGACCCGTTCCTCCCGCCCCTCGGCGCGGGAGCGCAGGATCGCCAGGGCCTCGTCCGGGGTGAGCGCGTCGGTCAGGTACCGGAAGTCGACCAGGGCCACCAGGTCCTCCGGCGGCATCGACGCGAGCAGTTGCCACAGCGGAAGTCCGGCCCGCTTGGCCTTGAGGTCCCACAACGCGTTGACGACGGCGGAGATGGCCATGTGCATGACCCCCTTCTCCGGGCCGAGCCAGCGGAGCTGCGAATCGTGCACCAGCTCCCGCCACATCCCGCCGAGGTCGTCCAGCACGTCCTTGACCAGCCGCCCGAGCAGGTACGGCCGCAGCGCCGCGATCGCCGCCGACTGCACCTCGTTGCCCCGGCCGATGGTGAAGGCGAAGCCGTGCCCCTCCTGGCCGTCCGGCGAGTCGGTCCGGAGCACCAGGTACGCCGCCGAGTAGTCCGGGTCCGGGTTCATCGCGTCCGACCCGTCGAGGTGACGGGAGGTGGGGAACCGGATGTCGTAGGTGTCGACGGCGATGAAACGGCTGCTCATGCCCCGACCACCCGCTGCCGCCGCCCCGGTACGCGGGGATCCGGCACGAGCCGGCGAATCGGGACCGCCAGGTCGGGGATCGGGTGTATCGCGCTGCCGCTGTGGCGCACCGGGTCGGTCCTTTGCTCGGGGAACCAGGTTATACATCGGATGTTTACCAGAGCCACCGGTGCGCAGCAAGACCTGTGGGGATCACCTCGGATCACCATTCGGCAACGCTGCTCCGTCGTTCCGGCCCACAGCATCGAATCGACGATGGTGTTGACGAGGGGGATACATCCAATGTTAACTGCGGTGCCCGGTCATCGACCGGGTCCCGGGTCTCCCGCGCCGCCGTATCCGCCG
Organism: Plantactinospora solaniradicis; assembly: GCF_042658085.1. Taxonomy (NCBI): domain Bacteria; kingdom Bacillati; phylum Actinomycetota; class Actinomycetes; order Micromonosporales; family Micromonosporaceae; genus Plantactinospora; species Plantactinospora solaniradicis. Next base: position 273,278 of record NZ_JBHSPR010000008.1, read on the forward strand.
ACACGGCGGCGCGGGCTCGTCCCGGCAGTACACGGCGTCCAGCGTGCGCCGGGGAACGAGGTTCGCGGGTGGCGCCCCGCAACG
>NZ_JBHSPR010000008.1:273382-362938 GCF_042658085.1 Plantactinospora solaniradicis
CAGCGGACGTGGTGGCGCCGATGCCGGTCAGGCGCGGTAGACCTCCAACTCGTACACCCGGGTCGCGGTGTTGCCGTCGCTGGTCGGTGCGAGCACGTTCAGCCGGACGTACCGGGCGGTGACCGGGGCGACCGTGTGGGTGCTGACGTCGGCGGTGTTGCCGCGTACGGCCGCCACCGTCGTCCAGGTGGTCCCGTCGGTGCTGGTCTGCAGGTCGAAGTCCCGGGTGTTCCAGGCCGGGTTCTCCCCGCCCGCACCGGAGTGCCGCAGGACGAACCGGCCGACCTGGGTGTTCGACTGGAGGTCGACCCGGAGCCAGCGGGTGTTGCCGAGCACGCACCACTTGTCGGACAGCCCACCCGACCAGGTGCCGTTGACCGCCTTGCCCGGCGCCTCGCTGGCGGCGCACTGGCCGCTGGCGGTCGCCGGGCGGTTCAGCGCCAGGTTGCCCTCCGGGACGCCGGTGCCCGGGTCGAACCGGTTCACCCAGTAGGCGGTCCGGTCGAGGTAGGCGGTCTCGGCGGCGGCACCGGTACGTCCGTAGGCGCCGTTGTAGGTCAGGTAGCCGTGCCCGGCCGGCGGGTTGGCCCTGGCCGGTTCGATGCTGGACCCCTCGTGCCACTCGTTGAACGAGGTGACCGAGACCCAGCTGGGCGGACCACCGGTGGCCGGGTTCAGGGCGTTGTTCCACTGCTGGTCGTACATCGCGCCGTTGGCGCGGTCCACCGTCGGCGTGGTGTTGCCCGGAACCGCACGGTCGTCCAGGTAGCCGGGCGCGACCGACGGAGCCCAGACCAGCCCGTTCGCCTTCGCGTACGCGGCGGCCTGCTGCCAGCCCGGTGCGGTGGCGCCGGCGATGCCGTCGTAGGTGTATATCCCGCCGAAGTCGCCGACCAGCGACGTGTTGGTGGTCTGCGCCAGGATGATGTTGTTCGCCTTCAACGGTGCGATCGGCGACCAGTCGGTGATCCGTACGCTCTCGAAGACGTAGAACGCCGGGCGGTTACCGTGCTCGGGGTCGCGAAAGAAGGCCGGACTGCTTCCGTACCGCTGGTTGATGTAGTTGACGTCGGCGACGGTCGAGGCGGCGGTACGCCCCTGGTAGGGCTCCAGATGCCAGGCGACCTTCACGCCCTGCCGGGCGGCGGCCTCGAGCACCCCGGCCGCGAGGTTGTCCTCGAAGGAACCCTGACCCCACCAGCTGTAGACGATGACGCCCGCGCCGGACTGCCGTACCCAGGCCATGTGCTGGGCCACGGCCCCGGCGTAGTCGCCGGAGTCGTACGCACCGAGCGAGGGGTAGAAGTCGGCGCCGATGTCGTCCGGCGGCGTGTGCCCGCCCTGCTGCCAGTGTCGCCACTGACCGTAGGTGGCCGGGTTGCCGTACCAGGAGTAGTAGAAGAGGTGGACCTTGTTCGACAGGCCGGCCGCCGCGACGGCCGGAGCCGACCCGGTGGCGCCGGTCGCCTCCGTCGTGCCGGACGATCCGGTCTCGGCGCTCGCCCGGCCGGGCGTCGGCCCGATGGCGGCGGCGAACAGGCCGAGCAGCAGCAGTGGTGTGGCGAGCAGGCGGATGGTGCGTGGGGACGGTGACATGCGTGCTCCTTCTTCCTGAGCTGGAGAGGGGCAGCCAGGCAAGGCGCGCGCCGCCGCGCTTGAGGCCGGTGTGCGGTGGTCACCGGGTGCCGTGCCCGGTGGCGTTCGGACGTCTCGGTGCTGGTACCGATGGCTACGAGCGGATTGTCCGACGTGCTAGAGAATTAACCACAGACCGCGACGCTAATCAATAGGAAACATCCGAGGTCATCGGTGGCCGTTAATCGACGGGCGGGTGTCAGGGGGTGCCGACCGGGGCGCAGTCGACGACATCAGCACTGTTCATGGCCGTGTCCTTGTCGTACCCGCGCGGAGCGCATCGCCGTCCACGTCCGAGGAAACATTGGACGTCATGGCACGGAGGGTCAGCCGGACAACACCGAGATCGCCGCGGCCAGGTAGAGGCAGCCACCGAGGCTGACCGCCACCCCGGCGATCGCCGGGGTCCAGGCTGTCGCGGTCGCCGCGATAGGCCAGCGTCGGGTGCCGCCGCTCAGCAGCGCGAATCCGCGGATGGCGACCAGACCGACGGCGGTGAGCGTGGCCGCCATGCCGACCCCGAAGGCGAGCACGAGGAGCAACGCGTCGATCGCGCGGCCGGTCAGTAGGCCGCTGACCAGCACCAGGAACGCGGATGGCGAGGGCAGCAGGCCACCGGAGACCGCGAGTACGGTCAGCCCGCGCCGGGACCACGGATCCGTCGGCGCCGCGACGTGATGCGTGTGTTCTGGTTCGGCGGCACCGACGTGGCCGTGTCCGTGCTCGTGGTGGTGGTCGTGCCCGTGTCCGTGGGTGTGTCCGTGTCCGTGGTCGTGGTCGTGGGCGTGTCCGTGACCGTGGTGGTGTCGATGGCCGCCCCGCAACTGCCGCCAGGTGAGCTGGGCACCCACACCGATGACGAGCAACCCGGCCGCCACCTGCATCCACGCGGTCACCGTCCTGGTGCCGAGGCTCGCCGCGCCGCTCAGTCCGACCCAGGCGAGCGCCAGCACCAGGACCGAGAAGGTGTGCATCACCGCCACGATCACCCCGAGTCGGATCGCGTCGCGGTACCGACCCCGGGTGCCGAGCAGGTAGGCCGCGGTGATGCTCTTGCCGTGGCCCGGCGCGACCGCATGCGCGGCCCCGACCCCCAGCGCCACCAGCAGGGCCAGCCAGAAGACCGCTCGGCCGTCGAAGAGCGACACCAGCCGGCCGTCGAGGCCGTTCACGACCGGCCCCGGGTGCGTCGACGCAGCCGTACCGCGACCAGCACGGCCACGGCCGCGACCACGGCCGTACCGGTGCCGATCGCAGTCCGGAGCGTCGTACCGGACAGGCCACCCGTACCCGGCGCGAACCGCACCCGATGGGTCGGCTCGGTGGCGGTGAACAGCGTCCGGTCCGGCGTGGCCGGGGTCTCGCTGGTGAGCATCGTCCGGTACGCCTCGTTCAGGTCGGTCAGCGCGCCCACGGTGACGTCGAGATCGACCACCTCGACCGGGCAGTCGAAGTCGAGCCGGGCGCCCCGGCTGAGCAGCCGGTCCAGGGCGGCGAGCCGTCCGGGACACGGGGAGCCGTCCTGCCGGACCGTGATCCGCTCCAGCAGGTAGTCGTGTACCCGGGTGGACCGCTGGAGCTTCTGCTCCCCGGTGAGTTCGGTCGCCACCGCGCCGGATGTCGGGTCCTCGAAGGCCCCGAGGGACTGGCCGAGGGCCACCCAGTCGTCCTCGGCGGCGAGCCAGGTGATCGCGACGCCGGAGCCGTCGACGCTGATCCGCGCGGTGGACGGTGGGCCGAACGGATGTGCGGCGGCCGGAGTCGCCGGGGCCGCGAGGGCCACCACGACGGCGGCCAGGGCGGCCGCGCCGGTGACGCGGGCCGCGACCAGCGGCGGGATGCGGAGGGGCACTGGGAAAGTCTCCTGAGGTACGGACCGGGCGCGGAGCATTCGCGGCCGCGAATGCTCCGCGCCCGGCGGGAACTACTTCGTCACGGTGATGACCGGACTGGTGATCTTCTGGTTCTCACTGGTCAGGTACACCACGTGGGTGGTGTTCTTCTTCGCCGACGGGGGCAGCGCGAAGGTGTATTCGAGCCGGCCCAGTTCGTCGGCCTTCTTGTAGCCGATGAAGACGCCGTTCTTGCCCGCGCCGTCCTTGGAGTTGCGCAGGTAGACCGTCACCTCCTCGCCCGGGTCGTAGCCGTACGCGGAGACCTTGACCTTGCCCTTGGCCTCGACGATGGTCTTGTTGACCTTGGCCTGCTCACCGACGGTGTTCTCCGGGGTACGGAGTTCGTTGACGGTGCGCTCGCCGTCCGCGTTCTTCCGGATGACGACGCCGTCGTGGTGCTGGCCGTTGGCGTAGCGGGCCTCGTACCGGATGCTGTCGGCGGTGACGTCGATCAGCTGGTAGAGCTGCTTGTCCTCGCCCTTGCTCATGATGTCCGCGCCGTTGTCGGTCCAGACCGAGCCGTCGACGTCGTACATCTTGCCGCCGGACACCGACACCGCGTAAACGGTGCTGTCGTGTACGGACAGCGACTGCCGGGACGAGCTGACGCTGCCCCGGCCGTAGGTGTGGTCGTGGCCCTGGAGGACGAGGTCCACGCCGTACTTCTCGAACAGCGGGCCCCACTGCGCCCGGACCACGGGGTTGTTGCGGCCCTCGGCGGTCGAGTAGACCGGGTGGTGGAAGGTCACCACGGTCCACTTGTTGGGGTTGTTCTTGAGCACACCCTCCAACCACGCGGTCTGCGCGGCCATGATGTCGGGGATGCCCTGCACGTTGGTGTTCAGGCCGATGAACCGCACGCCCTGGTAGTCCACCGTGTAGGCGGTCCGGTCCAGCTCCGCCGGCCAGTCGGCCGGACCGTTGTCCGGGAACGGGAACTGCGGCGCCCAGAACGAGGACAGCGCACTGCCGCTGTACTCGTGGTTACCGGGGATCGAGATGTTGTTGATCTGGCCGTCGATGAAGCCGCCAGCCTGGTACCACTGGCCCCACTGCTCCTCGCTGTTCGCGGAGTCGATGAGGTCACCGGCGTTGACGATCACCTTGGCCTGCGGCCGGTCCGCGAACGCCTGCCGGAACACCCGGGGCACCGCGGAGTCGATGTAGTTCTGGGCGTCGCCGTAGTAGATGAACGAGAACGGCTCGGCGTCGGCGGTGGCCGTGGTGAAGTCGGTCCAGGCGCTCCAGTTGGTGCCGTCGCCGACCCGGTAGGAGTAGCGGGTCCCCGGCTTGAGGCCGAGGAACTCCGCGGTGTGGTAGGTCGACGCGTACCCGAGGGAGGTGTTGACCGAGGTGGTCGACATCGCCTTGACCGCCGAGACGGCGCCCGCGGGGGGAGCCACTCCGCCGAGCGCGGCGGGGGCCTCGAGGATCTCGGCCTGGGCCCACTCCGGGGTGGCCTCGGCACGCCAGGTCACCCGCTGCGAGGTGGAGGGCGTGGTGGTGGGGGTGAGGATGATGCGGTCCGGCATCGGCGACGGCCGGTGGATCTCCGCCGCCGGGTACTTGCCCGGTGCGGCGTCACCGAACGCCACCGGGCTCAACGCGAAGCCACCGACGAGCATAGCCGCGGCACCGATCGCCGTCAGCTTCGCCCGCCGGGAACCCACGATCCAGGGTCTCTTGACGTTACTCAACGAGAGTCACCTTTCAGGTGAAAGTGAACTGCGCTCCCGGTCGTCGGCCGACCGGTGAGCAAGCGCATTCACCCAGAGATGATCAAAAAGTGATCGGCGGTTTCCTGACCAGAAGGTGAACTGCTGGTCGCTGCCCGGTCATCCGCGCAGGATTCACGGCGTGGCGGTCGACCAGCCATCCGGTGGTGCCCGGTCGTTCACCCCGGACCACCTAGCATGCCGACGTCGGGTCCCTCCACAGAGTTCGGAGCATGATGAACCTGCCGTCGCGCCGCTGGGCGGTGGCCGCCACCGTCGGCGCCCTCGCGGCGATATCCGCCATCGACCCGACGGTCTCGCCGCCGCAGGCCAAGGACGACACGTTCATCAGTGCGCAGACGAGCGGCATCCTCAACATCGAGGGTGGCGAGTGCTTCGCCGATCCGGCGTACTCGCGGCAGGCCGCCGAGGTGATCGTCCGGTACGAGCCCTGTGAGGAGGGTGCGGACAACCAGTCGTACGGCTTCCTGCGTGCCGCCGACGGGCCGTGGCAACGTCCGGAACTGGCGGCCTTCGCCTGGGAGGGTTGTGGAAACTTCTTCGAGCGGCGCTGGCCGGACCGGTCCGGCGGAAGACTGGACTTCTATCCGATCCTGCCGACCGAGCAGACCTGGGCCGACGGCGACCGGACGGTGATGTGCGTCGTCTACCGTCCACACGGCCGACTCACCGACTCGGTGCTACCGCAGATCCGGTGAGCACCCCCTCGTCAGGCGCGTAGGCCACCGTCGACCGGCAGGCAGACGCCGGTGACGAAGGAGGCACGGTCGCTGAGCAGCCAGGCGGCGGCCTCGGCGATCTCGTCCGGTTCGGCGGCCCGACGCAGCGGGGTGAGCGAGTTGAGCCGGTCGACGGCGGCGGGTTCCTCCTCCGCCCACCTGCGGATCACTCCGGTCATCGTGGTGCCGGGCGCGATCGCGTTCACCCGGATACCCTCCGGGCCGTGTTCGGCCGCCGCGGTCTCGGTGAGGCTGTTGACCGCCCGTTTCGTCGCGGCGTACGGCCCGAGTCCCGGCGAGCCCCGGAAACTGCCGACACTGCTGTTGTTGACGATCGCCCCGGTCCCGGCGGTCGCCCGGATCGCCCGGATCTCGGCGGTCATGGAGAGGAAGACACCCTTGTAGTTGACGGTGGTGACCAGGTCGAAGTTCTGCTCCGTGGCATTCACCATCGGGGTGTGCGGGACGGAAACGCCGGCGTTGTTGAAGGCCACGTCCAACCGGTTGTGCAGCCGGATGACGGTGTCGACGGCGGCCTGGATGCTGGCCGCGTCGGTCAGGTCGGTGAGTACGTAGTCGGCCGTGCCGCCGTCGTCCCGGATCTGGTCGACGACGTCGGCGAGTTGGGACTCCGTCCGTGCCGCCAGCACTACCGCGGCGCCCTCCCGGGCGAACAGCCGGGCCGCCGTCGCGCCGATGCCCCGGCCGGCGCCGGTGATGAACGCGACCTTGTCACTGAGCATGCCGGGCCGGGTGCCGAGGGCCTTCGTTCCTGTCATGAACTTCTTCCTCATCGCGCGATGACGATCCGCGGCTACGACGGGTATCCGCGGGTACCGGTCAGGTCGAGAGCCGTACGTGCCCCTGGGTGCCGGTTGCCTCCAGGTCCCAACGCTTGCCGAAGGCCTGCAACCGGAGGAGCTTGACCCGGCCGAAGTCCCGTGGCAGGCAGGGGTTCAGGGTGAGCTGACCGTTCCGGGCCTCCAGACCGAGCAGGGTCCGGAGGAAGAGCATCGGTGCGGCGCTCGCCCAGGCCTGTGGCGTACAGGCGGTCGGATACGGCACCGGCTTGCGTCCGTACGACCGGTCGTATCCGGCGAACGCCTCGGGCAACCGGTGTTCGGAGAAGTCGGCGGCCTCCAGCATCCCGACGATGATCCGGGTGGCTTCCGCCTGGAACCCGTAGCGGTTCAGCCCGTGCGCGATCAGCGAGTTGTCGTGCGGCCAGACCGTGCCGCTGTGGTACCCGATCGGGTTGTAGCAGGTGTTGCCGGTGGAGGTGGTCCGGACGCCCCAGCCGGAGAACATGTGATCGGCCAGGAGTTGGTCGGCGATGATTTTGGCGCGTTCCGGCGGGACGATGCCGCTCCAGAGGAGCTGCCCCATGTTGGAGGTCATCGAGTCGATCTGGCGCTTGTCGCCGTCGAGCCCCACGGCGTAGTAGCCGCCCCGCTTGTCGATCCAGAAGTCCTCGTTGAAGCGCTGCCGGAGCCGGTGCGCCTCGTCGCGCAGCCGCTCCGCGAGTTCCGGATCCCCCAGGGGCCCGTCGGCGAGTTCGGCGACCCGTAGCTTCGCGTCGTAGGTGTAGCCCTGGATCTCGCAGGTCGCGATCGGCAGCACCGGGATGGCTCCGTCGGAGTAGGCAATTCCGTCGGCCGAGTCCCGCCAGCAGTGGTTCCCGAGCCCCTGTGGAGAGCGGGTGGCGTACTCGACGTATCCGTCCTTGTCCAGGTCACCGTAGTTGTCGATCCAGCGCAGCGCGGCGTACACGTTGTCGCGGTACTGCCGGACGAGGCCGTCGTCGAGCGTCCAGCGCCAGTACTCGGAGAGGAGGATCAGCCAGAGCTGGGTCGCGTCGGAGGTGCCGTAGTACGGGTTGTGCGGCTTCTCACCGGTCCGGGTCAGCTCGCCGCTGCGTACCTCGTGGAGGATCTTGCCGGGTTCCTCGTCCCGGAAGTCGTCCAGTTTCGTGCCCTGGTAGTTCGCGAGCATCCGGATGGTGCCGTGGGCGAGGCGCGGTCCGAAGCAGACCGTCTGGTAAGCGGTGACCAACGAGTCCCGGCCGAAGATGGTGAGGAACCAGGGCAGCCCGGCGGCTGGCAGCACGATAGTCTCGTCGCCCACCTTCTGCGCGATCCGGAGTGCGACCAGGTCCAGTTTGGACTTTCGCAGCACCCGGTTGATCAGATCGGAGTCGAACTCCTGTACCGGACAGTCGTCGTGCCAGATCTCGGTGGGGTCCTCGCCGACCAGGTCGAATCCCTTGCCGAACTGGCGGTGCAGCGACGGCATCTCGCTGGGCCTGCGGGGCAGTGCGACGGTCAGTTCGGCCTCCCATTTGGTTCCGGGCTCCAGCCGGAGGTCCCAGATCAGGTCGTTCTCCTCCACCCGGTCCGCCGGGGGCGAGGACTTGAGGGCGGTGACGGCCTCGAAACCGGCGTTGCGGTAGGTGAAGCTGAGACCGGAGCCGTCGGTGGGGTGGTCCCGGGTGATGTTGGCCGAGCGGTCCCGTACGCATTGTTTGATCTCGAAAAGGTCCGCGAAGTCGGTGCCCACCCGCAGGCGTAGCTGCACCGACTGCACCTCGTTCGCGAAGCACTCCAGCTCGATGCGCTCCTGCATGGCCTCGCTGATGAAGCGCTGCCGGCGGACTCCGACGCTGTTCGTCGGAACGTGTGGCAGGTCCGCGTTGGTGAGGAAGAACGCCGCGGAGTCGTCGTCGATGGTGCCGGAGCTGAGCAGGAGCAACGATGCGCCGCCGAGGGTCAGTTCCCACTGGCTGAGCAGCCGGGTGTCGTCGTGCACCAGGCCGCCGATCGTGCCGACCGGTACGTCTCCGGTGGCGTTGCTCACCATGAACGAGCGGCCCTCCACCACCGCGACGGCGTCCGGTCCCAACTCGGGTGGCTGGGTACGTTGGACCGAACTCGGCGTTTCGGCGCCGGCCGCCAGACCCGGAGTCGGGTCGGCCGGCGTGGGACGTCGGACAACATTCGTCACGGCAGCCTCTTTACCGGACGAGAAGCATGGCCATCCTGTCGTTCGTCAGCCTAGGCAGGTCCGGACCGGCGGCGGTGCCGAACGCGAGAACCGGCCCCGAAAGCGGGCCTGGCAGGCGGCGGGTCGGCACGGGACCGGGGTTCCTCGGCCGGGGCAGGCATGGGCAGGGCGACGGCGGGCAGGAGAGAGCACGGAGGGTGCGGAGGACCCGAGGGTGAGGAGGACCGGATGCGGGACGTCGAACTGGCGGGCGATGGCCGGCGGGTCGTGGTGATCGCGGTGGAGCGGGGCGAGGAGGCGGTGGCCACCGTCAACGAGGTGGCCCGACGCCGGGGGATCCGCGCGGCACAGGTCACCGCCGTGGGCGGCTTCGAGAACGCCGAGGTCGGCTACTTCGACCGGGAGGCCCGGGACTACCTCCCGATCCCGGTGTCGGAACAGGTCGAGGTCCTCTCCCTGCTCGGCGACATCGCCGAGGTGGACGGGGAGCCAGCGCTGCACGTGCACGCCGTACTAGGTCGCCGGGACGGCAGCACGGTCGGCGGCCACCTACGCCGTGGCCAGGTGTGGCCCACCCTGGAGGTGGTCGTCACCGAGGTCGCGGCGGAGCTGGCCAAACGGGTCGATCCGGAGACCGGGGTGGCGCTGTTGACCGGATCCGCCCGGACCTGACCGCCGGTCGCTCCCGGGCGCCGTCCCCGGTGGACGCCATACGTCGATGATCCACGATATGGTTGCCGGCTCGAACGCTGGAGCCACATGTCATCGACGGAGGGATGTCCGTGCGACAGTCCGAAGTAGAACCCGTACCGGTCCGCAGGGCCGGCAGTGGAGCCCTGTCCCGGCGGAACATGCTGCGTACCGGGGCGGTGGCCACCGGTGGTGCGCTGCTGGTCGGCGCGGCCGGCACGGGGGCGGAGGCGGCGCCGCGGCGCGGCGTGACGCCGCTGCGCGCCCGGGCGCTGGTGCCCGGCGACCGGGTCCGGGTCGTGTCGCCGGGCGGCACCCCGGACCCGGTCCTGATGAACCGGGGGATGGAGATCCTGCGGAGCTGGGGCCTGGAGGTGGAACTCGGCCAGCACGTCTTCGCCAGGTACGGCTACCTGGCGGGCACCGACGCCCAGCGGCTGGCCGACCTGAACGACGCGCTGAACGACCCCGATGTCCGTGCCGTCTTCGCGGCCCGGGGCGGCTACGGCACCCAGCGGATCGTCGACCAGATCAAGGTCGCCGGTGTCCGCCGCCACCCGAAGGTGGTCGTCGGGTTCAGCGACATCACCAGCATCCACGGCAAGCTGTGGCGGGACACCGGCCTGGTGACGTTCTACGGCCCGATGGTCAACTGGAACGACAGCCGGACCGGGCCGGACTCGGCCGAGGCGCTGCGCCGGGCGGTGATGACCACCGCCCCGGTCGTGGTCAACCGGGATCCGGCCGAGACCGCCGCTCCGGTCATGGTGCCGGGCCGGGCCTCCGGTCGGCTGCTGGGCGGCTGCCTGACGCTGCTCTCCACGTCGTACGGCGCGGGGGACTCGCCGGACTTCGACGACGCCATCCTGTTCTTCGAGGACGTGGACGAGGCGCCGTACAGCCTCGACAGGATGCTGACGGAGTTGCGTCGGGTGGGCGTACTGCGCCGGGTCGCCGGAGTGGTGGTCGGGCAGATCACCAACAGCGTCGGCGGGCCCGGCGAGTGGGACGCGGTGGCGATGCTCAGGGACCGGCTCTACGACCTCGGGGTGCCGGTGCTGGGCGGGCTCCGCCTCGGGCACGGCAACGGGCAGCTCACCATCCCGCTCGGAGCCCGGGCCACCATCGATGCCCAGGCCGGGACCCTGACGGTGGAGCCCGGCGTCAGGTAACCGGCGGCGCCGCGCCGACTAGAGCCGGCCGTCGGGGTAGCGGGTCAGGTAACCCCCCATGGTCCGGAAGTAGTCGGTCGCGGCGTGGTCCTGGCCGTCGTCGGTACGTACCCGGGTGATGGCCAGGCCGTGCTCGCGGCCGGAGCGCGCCTCGGGCCCGGCCACGATCACCACGCCGTCGCCCTCCCGGTAGAAGATCCGGCCCGGGGTGCCGCCGTACCGGCCCTGCGAGACCCGGGCGGAGAGGATCCGCACCCGCTGGCCGTCGTGGTGGGTGAAGGCGTTCGGGTACGGGTCGGACTGCGCCCGGACCAGTCGCTCGATCTCGTCCACCGGCCGGGTCCAGTCGATCCGGATGTCCTCCTCCGACCGCTTGTGGAAGAAGCTGGCCCTGGAACGGTCCTGCTTGCGCCAGTCGGTCCGGCCGGAGGCGATCAGGGCCAGCCCGTCCACGGTGATCGGGCCGAACAGTTCCAGCGTGCGGTGGAACAGGTCGGTGGCGGTGTCGGTGGGGCCGACTGGTACGGCGCGTTGCAGCACGATGTCGCCCGCGTCGAGGGTGTCGTCCATCAGATGGGCGGTGACCCCGACCTCGCGCTCGCCGTTGAGCAGCGCCCAGATCAGCGGCGAGAAGCCGGCGTACGCGGGGAGCAGCGAGTCGTGCACGTTCAGCGTGCCGTGCGGCGGCAGGTTGAAGATCTCCGGCGGGATCCAGGTACGCCAGTTGGTGGCCACGATGACGTCGGGCTCGGCCTGCCGGAGTCGGTCCATCAGCTCGGCGTCACCGGGACGCTTGCGGATCAGCACGGGTACGTCGTGCTTCTCGGCCAGCTCGGCCACCGAGTCGTCCCAGATCTTCTCGTACGCGTGTTCGCTCCTGGGATGCGTGACGACGAGGCTGACCTCGTGCTCGGAGTTCAGCAGCGCCTCCAGGGTGCGGTGCCCCCAGGTCTGATAGCCGAACATGACAACCCGCATCGACGCTCTCCTCTTCGCCTCGCCCTCGGTCGTTCCCGCTTGCCGCGAGAGCAACTGCCAGGCGGTCCATATTGTCCTTGACCAGGGTGTAGGTTAGCCTAACCTAAATGCCACGGATGGTCGACCGTCCGCGCCAGCCGCACCGGGTCCGTACGGATCCAGTCCTCCACCAAGCCGGCCGACCGGCCCGGCAGACTGATGGGACAGGTATGTCACCAAGCAATCGCAGCGACGACGATCCCCAGGTCCACGACCTCGTCGGCATCGGATTCGGCCCGTCGAACCTCGCCCTGGCCATCGCCATCCGCGAGGCCAACGCGGAGTCCCGCGCGGGACACGCCGGCAGCGCGGTCTTCCTGGAACGCCAGCCCCGGTTCGGGTGGCACCGGGGGATGCTGCTCGACGACACCACCATGCAGGTGTCGTTCCTGAAGGATCTGGTGACGCTGCGCAATCCGGCCAGCGAGTTCAGTTTTCTCTGCTACCTGCAGAGCCGGGGGCGCTTGATCGACTTCATCAACCACAAGAACCTGTTCCCGTCCCGGGTCGAGTTCCACGACTACCTGGAGTGGGCGGCGGCGCAGGTCGACGGCCTGGTCCGGTACGGCCACGAGGTCGTCGACGTGCGGCCGGTGTGGCGGGACGGCGAACTGACCCACTTCGACGTGGCCGCCCGGACCGGCGCGTGTTCCACCCCGCCGGTCGTGCACCGGGCCCGCAACCTGGTGCTGGGCGCCGGTCTGCGGCCCCATCTGCCCGAGGGCGTCACCCTCGACACCCGGATCTGGCACAACCGTGACCTGCTGCCGAACCTCCGAAGCCTGGTGCCGTCGGCGCCGGCCCGCTTCGTCGTGGTCGGCGCCGGGCAGAGCGCGGCCGAGGCCGTCGACCACCTGCACCGCGAATTCCCCCGGGCCGAGGTCTGCGCCGTCTTCTCCCGGTACGGCTACAGCCCCGCCGACGACAGCTCGTTCGCCAACCGGATCTTCGACCCGGCGGCCGTGGAGGAGTACTTCGAGGCGCCGCGAGGGGTCAAGGAGATGATGCTCGCCTACCACGGCAACACCAACTACTCCGTGGTCGACCAGGAACTGATCGACGCGCTGTACCGGCGCGTGTACCAGGAGAAGGTACGCGGAGTCGAGCGACTGCGGATGTTCAACCTGTCCCGGGTGGTGGAGACGGTCCGTACCCCCGAAGGGGTCCGGACGGTGGTCGAGTCGCTGGTGACCAACGAGAAGACGGTGCTCGACGCCGACGTGGTGGTCTTCGCCACCGGCTACCGGCCGGTCGACCCCTTCGACCTGCTCGGCGAGGCGGCGCAGGTGTGCCAGCGGGACGAGTCCGGACGGGCGCTGGTGGAGCGCGACTACCGGCTGCGTACCGGGCCGGAGGTCCGGGCCGGGATCTACCTCCAGGGCGGCACCGAACACACCCACGGGATCTCCTCGTCGCTGCTGTCCAACACCGCCGTCCGGGCCGCCGAGATCCTCGCCTCGATCTCCGCCCGGGCTGTCGTGCCGGACCCGGCGCCCGACCGGCAGCCCGAGTACGCCTGCGCCCCGGGCACGGCGTAACGGCTATCCGCGCGGCGTGTGCCGAGGCCGGAACCGGTACCGGCGGCTTCGCCAACCAACCGGCGTCGCCCGGACTCTCGGACGGTTCGACGATGTTCGTCCGCAGGTAGCGCGGAGCGGGGGCGGCATTCACCTGTGCTGGCCACGATGCGCGCATGCAGGGCTCGTACTCGCCGAATCGGCTGCGGTGGCTGGGCCTGGCCTGCTCGGTGGCCATGGCCGCGAGCGCCTACCTCGCCGGGGCGCCAGCGCAGCATGGCCCCGGGTGGGGCGTCGGCGTCGCACTCTGGGCGGTCGGCGCCGCCGGACTCGTGGCCGTCTGGTGGCGGCTGCGCACCGTCGCCGCGCCGGGATGGCTGCTGGCCACCGGGGCGCTCTGGGCCCTGCCGCTGCTGCTGGCACCACCGCTGGGCAGCCACGACGTCTACGCGTACGCCTGTCAGGGCGAACTCGTCGCGGCCGGACTCGACCCGTACGTCGCCGGGCCGGACGCGTTGCCGTGTCGATGGCTCGACTGGGTCTCGCCGACCTGGCGGGGCACCCCGGCGCCGTACGGTGCGCTCTGGCTGCTGGTCGAACGGTTCGCCGCCGTCGTCGCGGCCGGGAGCCTGCCGGTCGCAGTGACGCTGCTCCGGCTGGCGGCGATCGGCGGCGTCCTGCTGGCCACCGTCGCCGGTGCCCGGCTGGCCCGCCGCTGCGGCGCGGAACCGGCCCGGGTGGTCTGGCTCGGGGCGCTCGGCCCGCTGACCCTGGTGCACGCCGTGTCCGGCGCGCACAACGACGCGCTGCTCGCCGGACTGGTCGTGGCCGGACTGCTGGCCGCCGCGGGGCCGCTGGCCGTCGCCGGATCGTTCGCCGCCACGGCACCGCTGGCCGGCACCGACCGGCGAACCGTGGTCGCCCGGCTCGTCCTCGCCGGGGTCGCGTTCGGGGCCGCCGCCTCGATCAAGGCCACCGCCCTGGTGGTCGTGCCGTTCGCGCTCGCCGTCGTGCCGTGGGCCCGGACCGGTCGCCGCCGGATCGGGGCCGGCGGGGTCCTGGCCGGCGCGACCGTCGGCACCATCGTGCTGCTCGCCGGCCTGACCGGGCACGGCTTCGGCTTCGTGCAGAGTTGGCCGGCGACCGCCGGTAACGTCCAGTGGTCGTCGATCCCGACCGGCGTCGGCATGGCGGTCGGGTACGGGCTGCGGATGGCGGGCCGGCCGGAGGCGTTCGCCAACGCGGTCGAGGTGGCCCGGCTGGCCGGACTGTGCGGACTGGCCGTCGTCCTGGTGGTGCTGTGGCGCCGGGCGGTACGCGGGCCGGTGGCCGAGGCGGTCTCCGCCGCCGGGCTGGCCCTGCTCGCCACCGCCCTGCTCGGGCCGGTGTTCTACGCCTGGTACGCCCTCGCCGGAGTCGCCGTGCTGGCGGCCACCGCACCCCGGGGACGGGCGGCGACGCTGCTGTACGCCGGAGCCGCCGCGCTGATCTTCCTCACCCTGCCGGACAGCCTCGGCCTGGTGACGAAGACCAAGGTCCCGGGAGCGCTGCTCGACCTGCTCCTGGTCTGCTGGGGGCTCGCCCGGTGGGCGGGCGGGGTCCGTCGGGTCAACCCGCACCGGTCACCGACGCCCGGTCCGGCGCGGCCCTCGGCGCTGGCCGGCGCGCGGATGCTGCCGGGGCGGCCCCGGTTCCGGCGGGCGCGGCGAGGACACGCCGAGGCGTTCCGTCCGGAGCGGTCGCCGGGGTAGCGGTGGCCCGGCGGGGCCGTTCGGCTCGGTCGGATGCGGCACGATGGGCCGGTGCACGTCGACGTGGCCAACCGCGCCGCCCGGATCGCCGGAGCGGTCCTGCTCGTCACGGTGCTCGCCGGCTGCCCGGGACGGCCGGGGGAGAGCAAGGTCGACCAGGAACGGGTCGACCTGCTGCGCAGTGATCCGGTCCTCGCCGGCGCTCTCGAACCGCCCGACGCGTACCCCGGCTGGGAGATCAACGACGGGAGCTGGAACCGTTCCGAGGTGAGCGCGCCGCTGGGGCTGTGGCGCTCCCCGGCGCCGGGCGGTATCGCGGTCACCGAAGCCGAGGGCCGGATCGCCGAGATCCTGGCGACGGTACGGGACACCGGTTGGACCGTGCTGCACACCCGTTGCGTGAGCGGGTCGGACGGTTGGCGGTGGGCCGTCGTCGGCTACAAGGTGGTGTCCGGGGTGGGGGTCTGGTTCCATCTCGTCGCCGAGATCTGGCCCGACGGCAAGGGCAGTTCCTCCATCCTCTTGCGGGCGCCGAACCGGCGTGACGACGCCAATCCGTTCGCCGACGCCCCGGCCGGGCTGGCGGCCGGACAATCCTGCATCGAACGCCCCGGTGCTCCGGCACCGTCCGAGGAGGACGGCGTCTACCTGGAGTTGGCGTCGTCGTACACCGAGGGCGCGAGCCCCGATCCGTCGCACCGCTGAGGTCGGCGGCGGAGCACGGTCATCCGGGCAGGGCCACCCCGTTGGCGTGGGCGAAGCCGGCCGCCGATCCCAGGTTGCCGTTGCGGAAGTCGTTCTCGTCGACTCGGCCCACGACACCGCTCCCCGGGTTGTAGATGACCAGGTCCGACCCATCGTGCCCGACCAGCAGCACATAGTGGGCCGGGTACGAGTCGCCGGCCAGCACCGGCACGGTGTGCCCGGCGTCGACGGCGGCCACGGCATCGCGCAGGGCCGGGTTGACGCTGCCGGCGTCGGTGTCGTCGACGAGCCGGAACTCGTACCCGGTGCCGAGGGTGCCGGCGTGGTTGTTGAGTTCGCCGACCAGCCCCCAGGGCGGGGTGCCGAGCTGGTCCGGCCAGTTGCGGCTGGACCGCTCGTAGATGGCCTGTTGTTCGTCGGCGAGCCGTTGCAGCACCGCGTCGCGATCGACGGCCTTCGGGTCGTCCGGGTTGCCGCCGGTGGTCAGGTGGAGCGCGTACAGCGGGTCGGCGATCGAGCGCAGCATGATCGTGGTCATCGACCCGCAGGTCACGTCGTTGTACTGACGCAGCCGTCCACCGTCGTACGTCGCCGAACCGGTCTGGCCCGGGTTGACCAGGCTGAGGTGCCTGTGCAGCCAGGCTTCTTCCCGGCCGTTGATCGTCCGGCCGAATGCCACCACGTTGTCGAGCGGATGTCCGGCGGCCAGCGCCTTGAGCAGGTACGCCCGGTGAGCCTGGCTCGGCGCCTGGGCGAGCAGTTCGTCGAAGCGTCGGCGGTCCTGCGGACCGAGTTGGTCGTACCGGTCGGCGGCCCGGCTGGACTGGGCACCGGCGAGGATGGCGTTGTCGCCGGTCAGGTTCCCGTCGATGCCGACGCCGGTGGTGAGCACGATTCCGGCCGGCGGGAGGGTCGAGTCGGCCATCGCGCCGGCCCGGGCCTTTCCGGTGACGTCACCCAGCACGATGGCGAGGGCGTCGGCGGCGACGATGCTGCGGTCGTACACCTCGATGCATCCGGTGACGAGCCGGGTCAGGCCGCGGACCAGGTCGTCCAGGGCCGTCGGGTCGGGGAAGGGGAGCCCGGCGACGTGTGTCGCGTCGTGCCAGGCGTCGCGGAGTGCCCCGTGCAACTCCTCGTGCCGGCTGCGTAGCGCCCGAACCTCGGCCGCGTACGTGTCGAGGGCGCCGCGTACCCGGGTGAACTGCGGGCCGGTCGCCTCGATCAGGCCACCGGTCGCGGTGACCAGTTCGGCGGCGGTCGCTCCGGCGACCCCCTGCCAGATCTCTGGCAACTGCCCGGTGCCGAGCCGTCGGACGTCGGCGGCGATCGGCCCGACGTCGCCGGCCGCCACCCCGAACGCCACGGCCAGTTCCTCGATCCGGTCGGGGTCGCCGGGCGGCGGTTCGGAGATCATCCCCAGCACCGTGCTGACGGTGCTGACCGCGTTGGCCGGGTTGACCGCCGACAGCAGCTGCCGCAGCCGATTGATCAGCGTGCTGAGCTGGGCGTAGTCGGTGGAGGTCATGAGTGGTCAGCCCGCTTTCACCGGGCCGTCACCGCCGAGCCGGGTCGCCGCCGTCGCGTCGCTGGTCGCGTACCCGTCGGCGGACAGCACCACTCCCCGGCACAGTTCCGCCAGCAGTCGGACATGGACGGAGAGCTCGCCGTGCCACCGGTCCTGGAGCTTGGCGAAGGCGGCCGTGACCTCGGCGACGCCGAGCGCGTCACCCGGGTCGGCGGTGACTCCGTCCCACCGGTCACGCAGGCCACGCAGTTCGGTGGCGAGTTCACACGGCACCTGACCGGCCTGCCGTAGTGCATCGGGTTCGACTCGTAGCGACTCCGTCATCGCGACCCCCAGCGTCCGAGTGCCTGCACGGTAACAATGTGTTGCCAGCGGCGAGGTACCCGAAGGAGGAGTTTTCGCGGTCCCGTACGGTGGCGGAGCCGCTCGGGTCGGCTGTGGACGGCCGGGCTACCGGGGATGCCGGTCGCCCAGGCCGAACCGCTCGGCGAAGGCGGACATCTCGTCGCGTTGCTCGTCGGGCTCGCTGGCGCTGGTGCTCACGACGATCCGGGTCACCCCCTCCGCGGCGAGTGCCTCGACCCGTTCGCCGGTCATGTCGATCGATCCCCAGCGGGTGTATTCGAGGACTTCGGGACTGCGACCGGCCGCGACGGCGGTCGACCTGGCCAGGTCGAGCTGGGCGGCGCGTTCGGCGGGACCGAGGGCACCGCCGGGAAAGTACCCGTCGCCGCGCCGTCCGGCGCGGCGCGCGGCAGCCCGACTCGATCCGCCGACGTGGATCGGCAGGTGGGTGCTTTCGTAGGGCTTCGGGAAGCTGCACAGGTTGTCGAAGCTGAAGAACTCCCCGCCGAAGCTGACCCCTTCCTCGCCGCCGCTCCAGAGCAGCCGCAGGACGTCGATCGCCTCGTCGGTACGCCGGCCACGGGTGCTGAAGTCCACCCCGACCGCGCGCGCCTCGCCCGGCAGGGTGCCGAGCCCCACGGTCAGCAGCCGCATCCGGCCCTTGGACAGCACGTCGATGGTGGCCAGTCGCTTCGCGAGGACCACCGGATGGTGGTACGGCAGCAGCAGAACGCCCGTGCCGAGCAGGATCCGGCGGGTGGCCGCGGCGACGAAGCTCAGGGTGTCGAGCGGATCGGCGTAGGGCAGCGACGGTGGGATCTCCCAACTTCCGAGCGTCGCACCCGGATACAGCGCGATGTGCTCCGGCAGGTACAGCGCCTCGAAGCCGTGGTCCTCGGCGTGTCGGGCATAGGCGATTATCTTGTCCGGGTCGACGCCGTAGTAGGGGGTGCTGTAGCTGATCGCGAACTTCATGTCATTCTCTCGGTCGGCCCGGCGGGGTCGCGCTGGCTGGTCAGCGAGGTGACCGTTGCGCGATCGCCTGGGTGAGCTGGTTCTGCAACTGCCGCCGTACCGCGCCGAGCCGGTCGATCCCGGCGTCGACCTCGGCGAGCTTGCGGCGCAGTACGGTCACGGAGTCCGGGCAGACCTCTCCGGACGTGTTGCCCGCGCGTAGGCAGGCGACGAACGGGCGGATGTCGTCGAGGTTGAATCCCACGGCGAGCCGGGCCCGGATCTCGTGGACGACCCGCAGCTCCGCCTCGTTGTACTGGCGGTAGCCGTTCGCGGAACGCTCGGCGCGTACCAGGCCGTTCGCCTCGTAGTACCGCAGCGTGCGGGTGGTCGTGGCGGCGCGTTCCGCCAGTTCTCCGATCAGCATTCGTCCTCCCCGCACCGCGTCCGTTCGTGGCAAACGTAAACCTTGTCGCCAGCGTCAAGGCAACGTGCGCCCGGTCACGCGTGCCGGCCGGGGGCGGTGGCGATGGGGTCGGGCCGGTGCGCGTCCGGACCGGATCTTGTCGGGCGTCGATACCATCGGGCTCCACCTCGGGACGGGAGGATCGGCCGATGTCCAACCTGACTCCGTCGGACGTGCGGAACATCGCCTTCAAGAAGCCGGCGCTCGGCCGGCGCGGGTACGACGAGCAGGAGGTCGACGAGTTCCTGGAGGAGGTCGAGAGCACCATCGCCGCCCTGACCGAGGAGGTCGCGACGCTGCGGGCGCAGGCCGGCGCCACCGGCACTCCACGGTCGGCGGTCACCGCGTCACTCGACCCGCAGGGCGTGGTGCTCGCCCACCTGGAGGAGATCAAGGCCCGGCTCGGACGGATCGAGTCCGCCGTCGGGGGTGGCGGCCCGAGGTATCCGTTCGGCGATCCGATGTTCCGGAGCTGACCGACGGCGCCGGGGCGGCCGGGCGGGAAGTGTCGCACCCGACGGTCACACTGGGGCTACCCCTCGTAACAGGAGTGTCGATGCCGCGAGTCAGTTCGTACCGACGCCGGGACGGCACCCGGGTCAGGGGCCATTACCGGTCCCGGCGTCCAGGCGGTGGCCGGTCCCGGCGGCCGTACGCCCGACGGCGCTCGTCCCGGCCGGCCGCGCCGGACCGGTCCGGTTGGTGGTTCGCCGGAATCGTCGGTGCCCTGGCCGCCGCCTGGATGATCACCGAGTTCGTCCAGCGGCACCCGGTCTGGGCGACCCTCATCGCGGTCGGGCTGGTGGCCGTCGGGATCGGCGTGCTGACCGTGCTGTTCAAGGCACGCGCCCGGCGGGCGGCACAGGACCGCGAACGGGCCCGACACGTCGAGGCCACGGACACGATGACCGGGCCGGAGTTCGAGGACTGGGTGGCCGGCGTGCTCCGCCGGTCCGGGTTCACCGGCGTCCAGGTGTGCGGAGGCGCGGCGGACCGCGGGGCGGACATCATGGCGACCGCACCGGACGGCCGGCACGTCGTCGTGCAGTGCAAGCGGCACGGCCCGACGAACCGGGTCGGCAGCGCGGCGATCCAGAAGTTCGCCGGGACCTGCCGCAGCATCCACGGTGGCGAGATCTGCGTGATCGTGACCAACGGGCTCTTCGCGGCCGGTGACGGGCTCCGACTCGCCCACGAGCTGGGTATCGGGCTGGTCGACCGCTCGGCGCTGGCGACCTGGGCGTACACCGGCTCGGTCCCGGCGACGATCATTCGGTACTGACGATCAGCCCCGATACCGACGATCGGCCGATACCGAGATAGAGCTCTCGGGTTCGCGAATTCTGAAGCCCCGATGGGCGGGAACTGACGTGTCCACCTTCAGTATGGCCACCGTTGAGCGCTCGGGTTCGCGAACTGGCGTGTCGGTTTGGGTTGCGCGGCGAGCCTGGAGGGGTTCCGTCAGTTTGCTGTCTGCTCGAGGCGAGGACCGAGCGCGGATCGGGAGTCGATCCGAGTCACGGCGTCTTGTGCGCGATTGCGAGCCGGGTCCTGTATTGCCTGGTGATTTCTCCGTTGTAGACGTTTTCGATCAGGTGGCTGATGCACGCAAACAGGTCTCTGCGTGCCTGGGCTGCCATGGCTCGGTGGCCGGAGTAGGTCATGAGCAGGTTCAGGTACTCGTGGGCCGTGTAGCTCTGTTGCCACTCGTAGCGGCGGAACTCGACTGGCCCAAAGCGTGCCGATCGCTCGAACTCTGCTGTCTCTTCGGGGGTCTCGTCATCGTTAGTCAGGCGTATGCCGGGCGGTGTTGTGGGGTCGAAGCGTTCGTAGCATCGTTGTGCGTCGGCGAAGAAGGCGTTCGTCCCGCCGGCGATGTGGTGGGTCGAGACGATGCCGAGGGCTCCGCCGGGACGCAACAGGTCGGCCGCCTTGATCATCCGCACGTCGGGGTCAAGCCAGTGGAACGCGGTCGCGGAGAGAACCGCGTCGAAAGTTCCGTTCGAAGGCTGCCAGTCCTCGAACGCCGACGCGACGACGGTGACGTTCGGGAACTGTGCGAGATTGCGTCGGGCGATGGCGGCCATGTCGGGGCTGAGGTCCATCGCGACGACGGTGCATCCGAGTTGTGCCAGCGGCAGTGTCGCTTGGCCGGTGCCGCATCCGATCTCCAGCACCCGAGCGTGTGGGCCGAGACCGGCGAGCGTGGCGAGGTCGGTGAACAGCGGGGGTGGATAGCTGGGACGGCATTGGTCGTAGAGTTCGGCGTCCTGGCCGAACGTGGTGCGCAGCATTTCTCGCTTGGTGTCGGTCATGGTGCATGGTTATCCCTTCAAGTCGCGCAGGCCGTTCGACCGCCGCCTTGTCGAAGTACTCGCCCCGGGTGGTCCCCGGATACTCGCTGCCGGCGGCGATCCCGGGCAGCGCGTAGTCGTGCGCGGTGTAGACCGTGTCGGGGAAGGGCTCGGTGAACATCGAAAAGTCGGTCGAGTAGCGGTTGCCGTCCAGGAACCAGCACGTGCCGGGAATCGACCTCACGGATCGCCCCGACGAGGCGTTCGTAGAAGGGCCCGATAACCTCGCC
Organism: Plantactinospora solaniradicis; assembly: GCF_042658085.1. Taxonomy (NCBI): domain Bacteria; kingdom Bacillati; phylum Actinomycetota; class Actinomycetes; order Micromonosporales; family Micromonosporaceae; genus Plantactinospora; species Plantactinospora solaniradicis. Next base: position 295,097 of record NZ_JBHSPR010000008.1, read on the forward strand.
GGACGGATCGGCGGGCTCGTTGACCGGGTTGTATCCGGCCACGGCGGGGTTGTCCCGGTACCGCTGCGCAATCGCCTCCCAGAGGTGGACCACCCGATCCTGGAAGTGCCGGTGGGTCCAGAAGTGCGCCCAGTGGGTGGGGTTGTCGCTGTGCCAGTTCTGGTTCTGGTGTCCGGGCACGGCGTGCAGGTCGAGGATGGTGTAGAGGCCGGCGTCGGCGCACTGCTCGACGACCCGGTCCAGCCAGTGGAACCCCTCGGGCTTGAGTACGAACGGACGGTCGTCGTCCTCGAAGTGCCGGTAGCTGAAGGGCACGCGTACCGAGTTGAAGCCCAGCGAGGCGAGGTAGCCGGCGTCCTCGGCGGCGAAGAAGTCGGTCAGAAACCGGGTGAAGAACCTCTGGTAGCCCTCGTCGCCGAGCGCCGCGTGCAGGGCCCGGCGCTGCTGGGACTCGGTACCCGGATAGCCGGTGATGAAGTTCTCCATGTTCAGCCAGCCGCCGAGCCCGACCCCGGCGAGGGTCACGACCGTTCCGGTGGCGTCGACGAGCCGGTCACCGTCGACCCGGATCCAGGGCAGCTTCTCCATGGCTCCTCCTAACTGCGTTCCGCCGGATCCGGGCCGTCCGCCGGAACCGGGCCGGTGCTCTCCCGGACCAGCAGGCGGGGCTGGAACGCGACGTTGTGCCCGGCCGACCCGCCGTTCATCAGCGTCCAGAGCCGGTCCCAGGCCTGCCGCCCCAACTCGTTGCGGGGGATCGACGCCGTGGTCAGCGGCGGGGTGGTGTAGCGGGCGAAGGGGATGTCGTCGAAGCCGGTGACGGAGACGTCCCTCGGCACGACGACGCCCAGCTCGTGCAGCCCGCTCAGCGCGCCGAAGGCCACCATGTCGTTGAACGCCACCACCGCGGTCGCGTCGGTGTCGCGTACCGTGCGGGCGGCCGCGTGCCCGTCCTCGAAGGTGGCGCCGCAGGCGAGTTCGGCGAGCGTACAGACTGGTTCCGTGGCGCAGGCCGCGTGCAGTGCGGCCCGGCGGTCCCGGTTCGACGTGCTGGCCGCCGGGCCGGCGAGGTAGAGCAGCCGCCGGTGGCCGAGGGACCGCAGATGGGCCACGATCGCGGCGATCCCGGCGGAGTAGTCGACCGACAGCGACGGCACGGTGCTGCCCGGCAGGTCCCGGTTGAGCAGTACGAGCGGCGCGAGCCGTTCGCTGAGGGCCCGAAGTTCGGCCTCGGGCACCCGGGGGGAGGCGAGTACCAGGCCGTCGGAGCGGCGCCGGGCCTCCACCGCCAGGATCGCCTCCTCGGCGACGTTCTCGTTGGACTCGGCGACCAGCAGCCGGTGCCCGTGCGTGGCGGCGGCGTTACTGAGTCCCCGGAGCACGTCCTGGAACATCGGATTGGCCAGGTCCGGCACGATCAGCGACACCGTGCTGGTACGGCCGAGGGCGAGACTGCGGGCGACCAGGCTGGGCTCGTACTGCAACGCCTCGGCGGCGGCGCGGACCCGGGCGGCGAGTTCGGGGGCGACGGTCGGACTGCCGTTCATCACCCGCGACACGGTCGCCCGGGACACTCCGGCAGCCTCGGCGACCCGGCCGATGGTGGCGGCGGGACGGTCCGAGCGGCCACCGCCGCGTCGACCGCGCCGGACGGGCGGCGCGACCGGCTCCGCCCCGGTCCCGCGTTCTGCGGGTCGTGCCGGCTCGGTGCGGTGGTCTCCGGTCAGGCTCATCTCGACTCTCCCTGCGCGGCCGACCGTGCTTGCCCGTCCGATCAGGACGATCCAGCTCGCGGGTGGGCCGGACGCGTCCGCCGGGACCCGATCGGCGCCCATCGGGTGGCGCCGGCCGTCGCGGACGCCCGGGACCGCACCGTAACCGCTCGTTGACGTCCTGCTGACCGCCTTCGCGGGCCTCGAAGATACCGGTTACCCGATCTTGATAGCAACCGGTTTCTTCGATCTTCCCCTCGACCTGCGCCGGAACGTTTCCACAGGTAGTCGGCGTACGTTCGACTCGTTGACAGTTGATGTTGGCTTTGTTAGAAACTGGTTACTCAGCCCCGATCCGGGCCCTGCGGGCATGATGGGCATGACGGGCATGGCCGACGCTCCACTCGCGACGTTTCCGGCGAAGGGTGCTCCGATGAGCGATCGAACGGGCACACGTCCACGACGGTCAGGTCGCCGCCGTCGTGACAACCGGGTGGCGTACGGCTTCCTGGCGCCGTGGATCGTCGGGATGCTGGTCTTCACCGTCGGGCCGATCCTGGCGTCGCTGTATCTCTCCTTCACCGACTACACACTGCTCAGTCCGCCGGAGTGGTTGGGGATGGAGAACTACCAGCGGATGCTGGAGGACTCCCGGCTGCACAAGTCGCTGCTGGTCACCTTCCAGTACGTCTTCGTGTCGGTGCCTCTCCAACTGGTCCTGGCCCTCGCGCTGGCGCTGTTGCTCAATCGTGGGGTGCGCGGGCTGGCCATCTACCGGTCGGTGTACTACCTGCCGTCACTGCTGGCCGGAAGCGTCTCCATCGCGATCCTGTGGCGGCAGATCTTCGGCAGCGAGGGACTGATCAACCAGTTGCTCGCCCGGGTCGGCATCGAGGGCGTGAGCTGGGTGTCCCATCCCGACTTCGCGCTCGGCACGCTGGTCGTGCTGAACGCCTGGACGTTCGGGGCACCGATGGTCATCTTCCTGGCCGGGCTGCGCCAGATACCCGTCACCTACTACGAGGCGGCCTCGGTCGACGGAGCCGGTCGGGTGTCGCAGTTCTTCCGGATCACGATCCCGCTGCTGACCCCGATCATCTTCTTCAACCTGATCCTCCAGATGATCGGTGCCTTCCAGAGCTTCACCCAGGCCTTCGTGGTCAGCGGCGGATCGGGTGGCCCGGCCGACTCCACCCTGCTGTACACGCTCTACCTCTACGAGCGGGGCTTCGGGTCGTTCGAGATGGGGTACGCGTCCGCGATGGCCTGGACGCTGCTGGTCATCATCGCCGTGCTGACCGGCGTCAACTTCCTCTTCGCCAAGCGATGGGTGTTCTACGGTGACTGATCCGACGACCACGGCCGGGGTCCGTCCGGCGTCCCGGGCCGATCCGCCGGCCCGACGGATCTCCAAACACGCCCTGCTGATCATCTTCGGCGTGGTGATGATCTACCCACTGCTCTGGATGGTGTCGAGTTCGGTCAAGCCGACCGAGGTCATCTTCCGGGACCCGTCGATCTGGCCCCGGCAGTTCGATCTGGGCAACTACACCGACGGCTGGACGGCGCTGGCCCAGCCGTTCCACCACTACCTGTGGAACTCCGCGGTGATCGCGGTCGCCTCGATCGTCGGCAACCTGCTCTCCTGCTCACTGGCGGCGTACGCGTTCGCCCGGCTGGAGTTCCGGGGGCGTCGGACCCTCTTCGCCGCGATGCTCGCCACGATGATGCTGCCGATCCACGTGCTGATCGTGCCGCAGTACGTACTCTTCTCACAGCTCGACTGGATCAACACCAGCCTGCCGCTGATCGTCCCGAAGTTCCTCGCCACGGACGCCTTCTTCATCTTTCTGATGGTGCAGTTCATCCGGTCCCTGCCCCGGGAACTGGACGAGGCGGCCCGGATGGACGGCTGCGGACACGTCCGGATCTACTGGCGGATCATCATGCCGCTGTCCGTACCGGCGCTCGCGACCTCGGCACTGTTCACCTTCATCTGGACCTGGAACGATTTCTTCAGCCAGCTCATCTTCCTGACCAACCCCGACCTCTACACCGTGCCGGTGGCCCTGCGGTCGTTCATGGACGGCCAGGGTGAAACGGCCTGGGGCCAACTGTTCGCGATGTCCATCGTCGGGTTGGCGCCGATCTTCGGCTTCTTCCTGGCCGGGCAGCGCTACCTGACCCAGGGGCTCGCCACCACCGGCCTCAAGTGATCTCCGTTGGCCGTCCGTCGACATCGGCAACCGTAAGTGAACCGTTTCAAAACCTCCTTCCGACAACCCACCGTCTGACAAGGAGTTCCGATGCGAGCCAGATCTTCCCGACACCGCCTAACGGCGGTCGCTGTCTCGGCCGTCGCGCTGCTGGCCGTCTCCGCCTGCGGAGACTCCGGTGGCGACGACGGTCCCGTCCAGTTGCGTTTCTCCTGGTGGGGAAATAACGACCGGGCGGCGGCCACCCAGCGGGTCATCGACGCGTTCCAGACGCAGAACCCGGACATCAAGGTCACCGGTTCGTCGGCCGACTTCAACGCCTACTTCGACCGGCTCGCCACCGAGGTCGCGGCCGGCGACGCGCCGGACGTCATCACCCTGGGCGGGGCCTACCCCCGGGAGTACGGCGACCGGGGCGCACTGCTCGACCTGGCCCGGGTCTCCGCCGAGCTGAAGACCGACAAGATCGACCCGGCGGCCCTGGGCAACGGGCGCTTCGAGGACAAGCAGTTCGGGGTGCCGACCGGGGTCAACACCTTCGCGATGGTGGTCAACCCGACGGTGTTCCAGAAGGCCGGTGTGCCGCTGCCCGACGACAGCAAGTGGACCTGGGACGACTTCAGCCGGATCGCCCGGGAGATCTCGGCGAAGTCCCCGAAGGGCACCTACGGGGTGGCCGACCCGACCAGCGCCGACATGTTCGACCTCTACTCGCGGCAGCGCGGCGAGGGGCTCTACACCCCCGACGGCAAGGTGGCGATCAGCCGGCAGACCGTCACGGACTGGTGGACGATGACCACCGCGCTGCGGGACTCCGGTGCCACCCCGCCCGCCTCGGTGACCACGGAACTGGAGGGCCAGCCGGCGCCGGAGCAGACCCTGATGGGTCGCGGCCTGGCCGGAATGCAGTTCGACTGGAGCAACCAGCTCGGCGCGCTGCGCAAGGCGTCCGGGCAGCCGCTGGAACTGCTGCGCGCACCGGGGGAGAGCACCCAGAAGCCCGGCATGTGGCTCCAGGCCTCGCAGATCTACACCATCAACGCCCGGAGCGAGCACCCCAAGGAGGCGGCCAAGTTCGTCGCCTTCCTGGTGAACAGCCCGGAGGCGGGGAAGATCATCCTGACCGACCGGGGCATCCCGGCGAACTCCGAGGTCCTGAGCGCCATCCTGCCGGGACTGAACCCGGACCAGTCCGCCCAGGCGAAGTTCATCGAGGGGGTGACGCCGCAGGCCGGGCCGCCGCTGGTGATCGGGCCGACCGGCTCCACCGACACCCGGCTCATCGTGCAGCGGCTCAACGCCGAGGTGCTGTTCAACCGCAAGTCCCCGGCCGATGGCGCGGACGAGTTCGTCAAGCAGGTCGAGGCGGCGATCGGGAAGTGACGGTTGCGGGCGGCGGTCCGGTCCCGGGTCGGAACGGAAACGGATCCGGGATCGACCGCCGCGGGCTCGTCGACCGGCACGCGGTCGAACTCACCGGGATCCTGCCGACGTCTCCGCTGTCGGTGGGCAACGGCGAGTTCTGCTACACCGTCGACGTCACCGGGTTGCAGACCTTTCCGGACCGCTACCCGGTCGAGAACCCGGGAGGTGGCGGAACGCCAGGAACGCTGCTGGGCACCCAGTCCCAGTGGGGCTGGCACAGTGTGCCGGCCGAGCGGCCGTACGACCTGGCCGCCACGAGCCGGACGTACCGGACCCCACGGGGCCCGGTCGAGTACGTCGACATGCGCGGGGAACTCTCCGGCACCGGGGAGACACCGGAGTCGGCCGCCGAATCCTGGCTGCGGAACAATCCGCACCGGCTCGACCTCGGCCGGATCGGTCTGGTGCGCTCGGCTCGGTCGGCCACGGCCGGAATCGTCGCCCGGCCGCCCGACCCGGCGGAGCTGGGCGACCCGCACCAGCGGCTCGACCTGTGGACCGGGACCATCGCCAGCCGGTTCCGGCTCTCCGGTACGCCCGTGCGGGTCAGCACCGTGTGCCATCCCGAGCGCGACGTCCTGGCCGTACGGGTCGAGTCGACGCTGCTGACCGAGGGGCTCGCCGTACGGCTCGCGTTTCCGTACGGGTCGGAGGCGTGGAGCAACGCGGCGGACTGGTCCCGGCCGGAGGCCCACTCGTCGAGCGTACGGCCGGCCGCCCACGGCGCCACGGTGCTCCGGGTGCTCGACGACACGACGTACTCGGTCGGGATCGGGGTGACCGACGGCGCCCGGATCCTCCACATCGGACGGCACGAGATCCTCGTCACCAGCGAGCGGGCCGTTGTCGAGGTGGTCGTCGGGTTCGCGCCCGGTGCCGTGCCGCTCGGCCGGTCCGGCGGGCTCGGGCTGCCCGCCGCCGGCCGGACCGACCCGCCGAGCGTGGCCGACCTGCCGAGCGTGGCCGACCCGCCGAGCGTGGCCGACCTGCCGTCGTTCGCCGAGGTCGCGGCAGCCTCCGGCCGGCACTGGCCCCGGTTCTGGGAGAGCGGCGCCGCGGTGGAACTGGCCGACAGCCGTGACGACCGGGCGATGGAGCTGGAACGGCGGATCGTGCTGTCCCAGTACCTCACCGCGGTGCACTGCGCCGGTTCACTTCCGCCGCAGGAGACCGGCCTGATGGCGAACAGTTGGCGGGGCCGGTTCCATCTGGAGATGCACTGGTGGCACGGGGCGCACTTCCCGCTCTGGGGTCGGGCCGGACTGCTGGAACGGAGCCTCGGCTGGTACGCCGGCATCCTGCCGAGGGCACGGGAGACCGCCCGGCGCCAGGGCTGTGCCGGCGCCCGGTGGCCGAAGCAGGTCGGCCCGGACGGTCGGGAGAGTCCCAGCCCGATCGGGCCGTTCCTGGTCTGGCAGCAGCCGCATCCGATCTTCCTCGCCGAACTGGTCCGCCGGACCACCGACTCCGACGCCGCGCTGCACCGGTACGCGGACGTGGTGCTCTCCTCGGCCGCGTTCATGGCAGACTTCGTGTCCGGCGGCGACGGTGGCTACCAGCTCGGACCGCCGCTGGTGCCGGCGCAGGAGTCGTACGCGTCGGTGCGGGCGACGGTCACCAACCCCACCTTCGAACTGGCCTACTGGTCCTGGGGACTGCGCATCGCGCAACGCTGGCGGGCCCTGCTCGGACTGGCCCCCGAACCGTCCTGGGCGAAGGTGGCCGCCAACCTGATCCGCCCGCCGGTCCGGGACGGGGTCTACCCGGCGATCGACGTCCCGCCGTACACCTTGGCGGAGGACCATCCGTCGATGCTGTACGCGTGGGGATTCGTCCCGCCCACCGACCTGATCGATCCGGACGTGATGCGGGCAACCCTGCGCGAGGTGCTGGAAACCTGGGACTGGGCCTCCACCTGGGGCTGGGACTACCCGGCCATCGCGATGACCGCGACCCGGCTGGGGGAGCGGCAGACCGCCGTCGACGCGCTGCTGTTGCCCTCCCCGAAGAACGGGTACCTGCCGAACGGGCACAACTGGCAGACCCCGTCGCTGCCGGTCTACCTGCCCGGCAACGGTGGGTTGCTGGCCGCCGTCGCGCTGATGGCCCGGGGCTCGGACGCCGACGCCGACGCCGGCCGCCCGACACCGGGCTTCCCCGACGACGGGACCTGGACGGTGCGCCACGAGGGCCTGCACCCGATGCCGTGACGGTCCGGCGGAGGGACCATCCCGGGAAACCGGGCGCCGGACGCCGTCAACCGAGCCGGTGCCGCGTCGCGTAACCGGCCGCCTCGGTGCGGTTGCGGGCGCCGATCTTGGCGAACACGTTGTTGACGTGGGTCTTGACGGTCGTCTCGGCGACGAACAGGGCGGCCGCGATCTCGGCGTTGGTCCGCCCCTGGGCTATCTGGCCGAGCACCTCGGCCTCACGCTGGGTCAGCCCGTCCGGCAGGCGGTCCCGAGTCGGCGTCCGCGCCGGCCGGTTCATCGCCTCGGCGAGCCGGGCGGAAACCACCGGGTCGAACAGGGAGTGGCCGGTGACCGCCGCCCGCAGCGCCATGCCGATCTCGGCACGCCCGGCGTCCTTGGTCAGGTAGCCGCGGGCTCCGGCCGCGAGCGCACCCGCGATCGACTCCTCGTCGGCGTACGTGGTCAGCACCACCACCGCGACGTCCGGGAACCGGTCCCGGACCTGACCGGTCGCGGTGACCCCGTCGAGCACGGGCATCCGCAGGTCCATCAGGACCACGTCCGGCTTCCGGTCGGCGATCAGGTCGAGCGCCTGCGCGCCGTCGCCGGCCGCCCCGACGACGGTGACCCCGTCGGTGAGTTCCAGCAGGGCGGTCAGCCCCTCCCGGACGAGTTGCTGGTCGTCGACGACCAGCACCCGCAGCGGCTGGTCGGTCATCGCGGCACCTCCGCGGTGAAGGTCATCATCCCGGCACCTCCGCAGTGACTCGCCACGCGCCGTCGACGACACCCGCCTCCAGTGTGCCGGCGACGAGCGCGATCCGCTCCCGGGCCCCCGTCAGCCCGTGCCCACCCACGCCGTCGCCGACCTGCGACCCGTTCCCGGCCGGGGCCGGTGCCGGGTTGTCCACGGTGAGCCGGACCACCGGTCCGCGATAGTCGAGGGTGACCGCGACCGGAGCACCCGGGGCGTGCTTGGCCGCGTTGGTCAGCGCCTCGCGGGCGGTACGCAGCAGTGACACCTCGGGTCCGGACGGCAGGCCGCGAGGTCTGCCCTCGGTGCGCAGGGTGACCGTGGCCGCGTGGTCTGCCCGGTGGCCGGCGACGAGGTCGCCGAGCGCGCGGGACAGCGGCGGTACGTCGGCGCGCAGGGCCGCGACCGCGGAGCGGGCCTCGGTCAGGCCGTCGCTGGCCAGCCGGCGGGCCCGCCGGATCCGGGCGGCGGCGGCCGCGACGTCGCCCTGCTCGGTCAGTTGGACCTCGGCGACCTCCAACTGCACGCCGAGCGCGCCCAGCGAGTGGGCCAGCACGTCGTGCAGTTCCCGGGCGATCCGGGCCCGCTCGTCCAGTGCCGCCGCCCGGGCCTGGGCCCGTTGCGTACGCGAGGTCTGCTCCAGCAGCAGCGCGGTCTGCTCGGCCCGCAGCCGGTACTCGCGCCGGTGCAGGCTGAACAGCACCAGGATGACGATCAGCGCGGGCTGGGCCAGTATCGCCGTCGGCCCGCGACCGGCGAGCCAGAGGCTGGTCAGCAGGACCCCGATGACCGCGGCGGTGAGGGCCAGGATGGCCCACATCGGGGTCCGCGGCAGCAGCACGAAGGTGAACAGCGCGGCGTAGAGGTACAGCAGTGCCGAGGAGTTGTCCGGCACGGCCACGACGGTGGCCGGCAACAGTGTCGCGAGGGCCAGGCCCGCGCGGGCGAGCCGGGGCCACCGGCTGTCGGCGACCACGAAGAAACCCCAGCCGACGAGGCTGGCGGCGAGCACCGGCCACACGCCGGGGCCCATCGGAGTCAGGTACAGCAGCGCCCAGACCAGCAGCGCGCTGAGCACGATCCGAACCAGCCAGCCGGTCTCCGGATCGTCGGCCTTCAACAGCCGTACGCCCCTGCGGGTGAGCCGGAGCAGCCCCGTGACCACGGTCAACCGCGTTCCCGTACCAGGGTCAGGATCAGGTCCAGCACCAGCAGACGGTAGCCGACGAAGGCGAGCCCTGCCACGCCGAGCACCACCAGGATCGCGACAACCACCCGGCCGGTCATCCTGCCACCCTCCCGATCGAGTACCCGGTCGATGACGGCGCCGGCCAGCCGGGTGCTCCGGCTGCCGTCGCGGTCGCCGGTCAGCAGATAGTTAGCGGCACGTACGACGGGGACGCGACGATCTGTCCGGGGTCCGCTCTTCGGGCTGTGGTTCCGCTCGTTCATGACATGCACGCTATGAGCGGGGCCGGGTGGACCGGCACCATCGGAGGGTGGAGATCAGGGTGGAGCCCCGTACGTCCGGCTGTTCCCGGCAGGCGTTCAGGCCGGCTTCCACCCGGTACGGCCGTTTCCCGAGTGTGGTGCGGTCATTGGTCGAAGGACTGTTGGCCGAGCACCCGGAGGAAGTCGAAGCTGTCGGCGGTGGTGGAGCCGGGTTGGGGCCGGAAGATGACCAGACGCTGACCGGTGGTGGAGCTCAGGACGATGTCGCACTGTACGTCGAGTCGTCCGGCCTGGGGGTGGACCAGGCTCTTGCGGGTGGCCTGCAAGGGGCTGACCTGCATCTCGGCCCAGTAGTGGCGGAATTCGGCGCTGGCGGCCCGAAGGTCGGCGACCAGTCGCTCGGCAGCCGGGTCGCGGCCGCGCCGGGCGGCCGCGGCGCGCAGGTCGGCGGCGTAGCCGCGGCCGATCGCCTCGTGCTCCTCCGTCACGTTGAGCGCCCGGGATTCCGGGTCGGTGAACCAGCGCCAGGTGACGTTCGCGTCCCGTTCGTCGCCGTCGGTCCAGGGGCCGACGAGCGCGCGGCTCAGGGTGTTCTGGGCGAGGATCGTGGTGAGGTCGTCGATGACGTGTGCGGGCACGCTGGTGAGCGCGTCGAGGAGGAACATCAGCGCGGGTTCGACGTAGCTGCTGGCCACGTGGGTCGGGGGCGGGGGGTACCCGGCGAGACGGTAGAGGTAGTCGCGTTCGTCGACGGAGAGCCGTAGCGCGCGGGCCAGACCGGCGAGGAGGCCCTCCGAGGGGTTGGCGCCGCGGGACTGCTCGAGCCGTTCGTAGTAGTCCACCGAAACGTTGGCCAGCAACGCGACCTCCTCGCGGCGCAGCCCAGGGGTACGCCGCCGGCCGCCCGGCGCCAGCCCGACGTCGGCCGGTCGTAACGCCTGACGGCGGGTTCGCAGGAAGTTGCCGAGTTCGCTGTGTGCCACGAGGTGCCTTTCGCTGATGGCGGCGCCGTCAGCACACCTGGGATCGGTGCGCTGACGGCGCCGTGGTAGATCCGCCGAACGTCTGTGGTTATTGCTCGATCGCGCCCATCGCCACCGGGGTGTAGCGGGCTCCGACGGCGGCGCCGACCGGTACGGTCGCGCTGAGCTCCTCGAACACGGCGGCGCCCAGGTCGAGTTGGGCGGCGGCGACGTTCTCCTCAAGGTAGCTCCGGCGCTTGGTGCCCGGGATCGCGGTGACGTGATCACCCTGCGCCAGAACCCAGGCCAGCGCGAGCTGGCCCGCGGTAACACCCTGCTGCTCCGCGATGCCCCGGATGCGGTCCACCAGGAGCAGGTTCTGCCGCAGGTTCTCCTCGGCGAACCGTGGCCAGGTGCGACGCCAGTCGTTCTCGGGCAGGTCCTCGAGGGCGCGGACGCCGCCGGTGAGGAAACCACGACCCAGCGGCGCGTACGCCACGAATCCGATCCCCAGCTCGCGCACCGTGTCCAGCACGCCGTTGGCCTCGACATCCCGGGTGAACAGCGAGTACTCGGTCTGCACCGCAGTCAGCGGTGCGGCGGCGTGCGCGGCGCGGATGCTCGCCGGCGACGCCTCACTGATTCCGAGGTAGCGGATTTTGCCTTCGGAGACGAGCTGGCCGAGGGCGGCGAACGTCTCCTGGACCGGTACGGTCGGGTCGACCCGGTGCTGGTAGTACAGGTCGATGTGGTCGGTGCCGAGCCGGCGCAGCGATCCTTCGACCGCCCTGCGCAGGTAGTCAGGCTGCCCGTTCGGGCCGCCGACGATCCTGCCGGAGTCGTCGAGCGTCACGCCGCCGAACTTCGTGGCGATGACCGCCTCGTCGCGGCGTCCCCTCAGAGCCCGGCCGAGCAACTCCTCCCCGGTGAACGGGCCGTACATGTCGGCCGTGTCGAACATCGTCACGCCCAGTTCGAGGGCGCGGTGCACGGTAGCCACGGATTCCGCGTCGTCGGGTGTGCCGTACAACGCGGTCATGCCCATGGTGCCGAGTCCTTCGACGGAGGCCACCAGACCCTGGCTGCCGACTGCGTGCTTCAAGATCATTGTGTTCCTGTTCCCCGATGTCGCCGAGGGGCACCGAATGTGGTCGCCCGAAGACCAGTCTGCGGCGCATCCGGTCCGTTGCGGGCGTCCTGCCTATCCCCGACCCGGCAGGGCGACGATACGTGCGTCCTGGCCGCCCCGGCTGTGCACGAAGGCGAGCGGCCGGCGAGCGGCCACACCCAACCCTAGGTCGGCTCGACGGGCCTGACCTGCGGTTCGGTGGAACGGACCGGCGATGACGGCGCACCGCACGGCGGCGCGAACGGCTCGACCCCGGTGGTCGGGGTCGGGGCGGTCACTCGGGCCGGGGGTGGTGCCGACTGGTCGGGATGACCAGTGGGGTGCCGGTCAGCGGGTCGACGGTCACCTCGCACCGGACGTCGAAGACCTCGTCGACGAGGTCGGCGGTGATCACGCTCGCCGGCTCGCCCTGGGCGACGATCCGGCCGGCCTTCAGCGCGATCACGTGGTCGGCGTACCGGCACGCCTGGTTGAGGTCGTGCAGCACCATCACCACGGTCCGGCCGTCCCGGCGGTTCAGGTCGACCACCAGGTCCAGCACGTCGATCTGGTGGGACAGGTCGAGGAAGGTGGTGGGCTCGTCCAGCAGCAGCACCGGGGTCTGCTGGGCGACCGCCATCGCGATCCAGGCCCGCTGCCGCTGCCCGCCGGAAAGTTCGTCGACCGGGCGGTCGGCCAGGTCCGTGACGCCGGTCGCGGCGAGCGCCTCGGCCACCGCCCGTTCGTCGGCCGGCGACCACTGCCGCCACCAGGTCTGGTGCGGGGATCGACCCCGGCCGACCAGGTCGATCACGGTCAGCCCCTCGGGCGCGACCGGCGCCTGCGGCAGGATGCCGACCTGCCGGGCGACCTGCCGGGTGGGCAGGGAGTGGATCGCCCGGCCGTCGAGCTGGACGCTGCCCGCCTCCGGGTTGAGCAGCCGGGCCAGCGCCCGGAGCAGTGTGGACTTGCCGCAGGCGTTCGCGCCGACGATCACGCTGATCCGCCCCGGCGGAACCACCAGGTCCAGGTCGTCGACGACGACCCGGTCGCCGTACGCCAGCCGGAGACGTTCGGCCCGCAGTTCCGGGTGGACGGCGTCCGGAGTCGGGGTGGGCGGCGGGACTCCGATCTCGGAATCGGCGATGGTCAGGGTCGGATTCGCGGTCATGTCAGCCTCCAGAACCGGCGCGGTTGGCCCGGACGAGTAGCCAGAGCAGGAACGCCGCGCCGAGTGCCCCGGTGACCACTCCGACCGGCAGGTCGACATCCGGGATGAGCCAGCGCGCCACCAGGTCGCTGGCCGAGACCATCAGCGCCCCGGTCAGCGCGGAGGCCAGTATCGGCGGCGCGGGCAGCCCGGCCAGCCGCTGGGCGATCTGTGGTGCGGCGAGCGCCACGAAGAGGATCGGTCCGGTGCCCGCGGTGGCGAACGCGACGAACGCGACGCCCACCACCACCAGGCAGAGCCGGGCCGCCTGGACCGGAGTGCCGAGGCCACGGGCCACCTCGTCGCCGAGTTGCAGGGTACGGGTCCAGCGCCCGAGCAGCAGGGTCACCGGAAGCAGTACGGCGACCGCGACGGCCAACGGCCCCACCGTCTCCCAGCCGCGCCCGTTGAGGTTGCCGACCAGCCAGCCGACCGCCGCCTGCGCCTCGGCCAGTTGGGCCTGGGTCAGCAGGTAGTCGGTGGCGCTGGAGCACATCCAGGAGACCGCGATACCGACCAGCACGATCCGGTATCCGGTCGCGCCCCGGCGCCAGGCCAGCAGGTAGATGACCGCGGCGGTGGCGAGCCCGCCGGCCAGCCCGAGCGTCGGCAGGCTGAGCCCACTGCCGCCGATCACGATCCCGGCGACCACGGCGGTGGTGGCGCCGGCGTTGATGCCGATCATGTCGGGGCTGGCCAGCGGGTTGCGGGTGATGGTCTGGAACACCGCTCCGGAGACGGCGAACGCCGCACCGGCCAGTACGGCGGTCAGCGCCCGGGGCAGCCGGAGTTCCCGCACGATGAAGACCTGGCCGGCGTCCCCGGAGCTCCAGAGCGCCGGCACCACCCGCAGCGGGTTCATCGGGTAGTCCCCGGTCGCGATGCCGATGCAGAAGACCACGAACAGCGCGACGGTGAGCCCGAGGCAGCAGAGCAGCAGCCGGGGCCGCAGCACGCCGGAGACCGGTGTCCTGGTGATCCGGAAGGCGGTCCGTCGGCCGGTCCGGTTCAGTTCGACGAGAGACACCGGATCAGAGCTCCGCGAGCCGGCGTCGGCGTACCAGCGCGATGAAGAACGGGCCGCCGATGAAGGCGGAGATGATGCCGACCCCGACCTCGCTGGGCCGGGCGATGACCCGGCCGACGACGTCGGCCAGCAGCAGCAGGCTCGGCGCGAGGACCATGGTGAACGGCAGCAGCCAGCGGTGGTTCGGGCCGGCGATCAGGCGGGCCACGTGCGGGACCACGAGGCCGACGAAGACGATGGAGCCGGCGACCGCGACCGCCGCGCCGGCGAGCAGGGTCACCGCCAGGGTGCCCTGTAGGCGTACCAGTCCGACCCGGCGGCCCAGGGCGGCGGCGACGTCGTCACCGAGGGCGAGGCTGTTCAGCGCCGGTGCGGTGGCGAGTGCCAGTACGACGCCGACGGCCAGGAACGGCAGCAACTGCGTCACGGTGTCGATGCCGGGTCCGGAGAGCGAGCCGGCCGCCCAGAACCGGTAGCGGTTCAGCGCCTCCGGGTCACGCAGCACGATGGCGCTGGTCACCGAGTTGAGCAGGAAGGTGATCGCCACTCCGGCGAGCGCGACCTTGACCGGGGTGGAGCCACCTCTGCCGAGACCGCCCAGCAGGTACACGACGATGCTGGCGACGAGTGCGCCGACGAAGGCGAACCAGATGTAGCCGTAGAGCGTGGCGATGCCGAACCAGGCGATGGCGACGACGATCCCGAGCGCGGCTCCGGCGCTGACGCCGAGCAGGCCCGGGTCGGCGAGGGGATTGCGGGTCAGCCCCTGCATCAGCGCGCCGGAGAGGCCCAGCGCCATTCCGACGAGCAGTCCGAGGATCGTTCGGGGCAGGCGTACGCCCCAGACGATCGCCTCGACCTGCGGATCGGTTCCGCGCATACCGGACCGGTCGAGTAGGGCCTGCACCACCTGGTCGAGCGGGATCTGCCGGCTACCGACCGCGATCGACACCAGCGACAGAACGATCAGGACGGTCGTGGCGACCAGGAACAGCCCGACCGGCCTGCTGGTTCGGAACCGCGTTGCCCGGCCCGGTCGGGGCTGGGCGCCGCGCGCCGGGGATGCCTGGTCCGTCGTCACGCGTCCTCACGTTCTCCTGCTCTGGGCGGTAAGGGCAGCTCCCGGCGCTGGTACCGAGGAAGCGAAGATTTTTCTTAGGATAGGTATACCTTAGTTCAGATCTTCGATGGTGTGGACCCTCAGACCCGGTAATGGTTGAGGTTAGGTAAGGATTACCTTACTATCACCGCACGGGACCGAACCCAGCCGACAGCCCGGAATCCGCAGCCCGGACCCGGAAAGCATCTCGAAGAGGAGCCGATGTCCACCACACCTGCCCGCGCGACCCGCTTCCGGCCCGTCGCCCGAATGGCGGCGGCCCTGGTCGTCCTCGTGCTCGGCCTCGCCGCGTGCGGCGACACCGGCAGCGACGACCCGGCACCCGCGGCCACCTCCGGTGCCTTCCCAGTCCGGGTCGACCACAAGTACGGCACCACCGAGATCACGAAGCAGCCGACCCGGGTCGTCACGCTCGGGCTCAGCGACCAGGATCCGGTGCTCGCGCTCGGGACCGTGCCGGTGGGTGCCATCGACTGGTTCCTGGAGCGGCCGTACGGCAAGTGGCCCTGGGCCCAGCCGCTGTGGGGCAGCACCCCGCCCGAGATCGTCGGTGAGCGCGACGACTACAACATGGAGAAGATCGCCGCGCTCAAGCCGGACCTGATCATCGGCCTCTACTCCGGGATGACCCAGGAGCAGTACGGGCAGTTGTCCAAGCTCGCGCCGACCGTCGCCCAGCCCAAGGGCTTCGAGGACTACGCCGCCCCCTGGCAGGACATGACCCGGCTGGCCGGTCAGGCGCTCGGCAGGCCCGAGCAGGCCGACAAGCTGATCGCCGACGTCGACGCCCGGTTCGCCAAGGCCCGGCAGGAGCACCCCGGGTTCGCCGGCAGGACCGTGGCGGTGGTCGACCCGTACGAGGCCGGCAAGTATGCGGTGTTCGCGCCGAGCGACCCGAAGGTCGTCTTCATGACCCAGCTCGGCTTCAAGGTGCCGGACACCATCGTGCAGGCGGTCGGCAAGGAGTACGCCGCCGAGATCGGCTCCGAACGGCTCGACCTGGTCAACGTCGACAAGCTGCTGTTCCTGACCTCGGACGCCAGCGCCGAGCCCCGGGTGAAGGCGGACAAGGTCTACGCCACCCTCGACGTGGCCAAGCAGAACCGGGCGGTCTTCCTGCCGTACGAGAACCCGCCGCTCGGCGGTGCGCTCTCGTTCAGCACGGTGCTGAGCGTCCCGTACGCGCTGGACCAGATCCTGCCGCTGCTCGGCGACGGCTGACCGTCCGCCACCGGTAACTCCCGACTCCGACCGCCCCCGCGCCACCGCTCCTTCCACCCGCTTCGAGAGGCGGTATTTCGTCGTGCCCAAAAGTGACCTGAACAGCGCGGACGGCGAGCTGAACACGGTGGAGCGGCAACGGATCCTCGTCGAGTGGAACGAGACCGTCCGCCCGGCGGCCCCGGCGACCTGGCCGGACCTATTCGCGCAGCAGGTCCGGCGGGCGCCCGGAGCGGTGGCGGTGGTCTGCGAGGACGTCGAGCTGACGTACGCCGAGTTGGACGCCCGGGCCAACCGGCTGGCGTACGCGCTGCTCGCCTGGGGAGTCGGGCCGGAGCGGGTCGTCGCGCTCTGCCTGCCCCGCTCGGTGGAGATGATCGTGGCCGAGGTGGCGGTCCTCAAGGCCGGCGGCGCCTACCTGCCGGTGGACCAGGACTACCCGGCCGAGCGGATCGGCTTCATGCTGGCCGACGCCCGGCCGGTCTGCCTGGTCACCACCGCCGCGCTGGCCGGAAGCCTGCCGGACACCCCGGACCTGCCCCGGCTGCTGCTCGACGAGATGTCCGACAACGATCGGCCCGACGAGACGTCCGACAATGCTCGGCCCGGCGAGACGTCCGACAATGCTCGGCTCGACCGTGATCCGACCGACGCCGACCGGGGCACCCCGCTCACGCCGGAGAACGCGGCATACGTCATCTACACCTCTGGGTCGACCGGCCGCCCGAAGGGCGTGGTCGTCTCGCACGCCGGGGTGGCCAAACTGGTGGCCACCCAGGTGGCCCGGCTCGGCGTGGGGCCGGACAGCCGGGTCCTCCAGTTCGCCTCGCCCAGCTTCGACGTGGCGTTCTGGGACCTCTGCCTCGGCCTGCTCTCCGGGGGCCGGCTGGTGGTCGTGCCGGCCGACCACCGGGTGCCCGGCCCGGCGCTGACCGAGTATGCCCATCGGCACGCCGTGACCTTCATGATCCTGCCGCCTGCGCTGCTGGCCGCGATACCGAGGGAGCTGACCCTGCCGGCCGGCGCGACCCTGCTGGCCGGCACCGAGCGGGTCTCCCCGGAACTGGTCGCCCGGTGGGCCCGGGACCGGCCGATGTTCAACGCGTACGGGCCGACCGAGGCGACGGTGAACTCGACCCTCGGCGAGTGCGACCCCGACACGCCGCCCGGGGGCGTGGTGCCGATCGGCCGCCCCGATCCGGGTACCCGCTGCTACGTGCTCGACGCCACCCTGCGACCGGTGCCGGTGGGCGCGACCGGCGAGCTGTATCTCGGCGGGCCCGGCCTGGCCCGGGGCTATCTCGGTCAGCCGGGACTGACCGCCCAGCGGTTCGTCGCCGACCCGTACGGCCCGGCCGGTGGGCGGCTCTACCGGACCGGTGACCTGGTGCGCTGGCTGCCCGACGGGCGACTGGAGTTCCTGGGCCGGGCGGACGACCAGGTGAAGATCCGTGGTTACCGGATCGAACCGGGTGAGATCGAGTCCGTGCTGGCCCAGCATCCGGCGGTCGGCCAGGTCGCCGTACTGGCCCGGGAGGGGCGGTCGGGTGACCAGCGGCTCGCCGCGTACGTCGTACCGGCGCTGGACGGGGAGCGGACGCCGAGCCGGGACGCCGACGCCGAGTCCGACCGGGTGGGGGACTGGGAGCGGCTGCACGAACTGCTCTACACGGCCGGGCGCACCGAGCGGTTCGGGGAGAACTTCACCGGCTGGAACAGCAGCTACGACGGCCAGCCGATTCCGCTCGACCAGATGCGTGACTGGCGCGACCAGACGGTACGGCGGATCCTCGCGCTGCGCCCGCGCCGGGTGCTGGAGATCGGTGTCGGCAGCGGACTGCTGCTGGCCCGGGTGGCGCCGGAGGTGGAGTCGTACTGGGGAACCGACCTGTCCCGGGCGGCGGTCGACGCGCTGCGCGGCCAGGTGACCGAGGTCCCCGAACTGGCCGGCCGGATCGAGTTGCGGGCCCAACCCGCCGACGTGACCGACGGGCTGCCCACCGGCTACTTCGACACCATCGTGCTGAACTCGGTGGCCCAGTACTTTCCCAGCGTCGACTACCTGGTCGACGTGCTGCGCGGGGCGGTCGGCCTGCTGGCGCCCGGCGGCACCGTCTTCGTCGGCGACGTACGCAACCTGCGGCTGCACCGCCCGCTGCGCGGGGCGATCGAGGCAGCGCGCCGCCGGCCCGGGGACGACGGTACGGACGCCGCGCTGGCCGCCGTCGAGCAGAGCCTGCACTGGGAGGGCGAACTGCTGCTCGACCCCGACTTCTTCCCGGCCCTGGCCGGGGTGGTGCCGGCGATCGGCGACGTGGACCTGTGGGTGAAGCGGGGTCGGGACCACAACGAGCTGACCCGCTACCGGTACGACGTCGTGTTGCGGACCGGCACCGCCCCGGAGCCCCGCGCCCTCGGCCGGACCACTGTGGACCGGATCGGTGGCGATGGCGTCGCCGAGCTGTCCTGGACCTGGAACGCCGAGCCGGCCGGGCTGACCGGGCTGACCGGACTGGCCGAGCGGCTGGAGCGGGAGCGGCCGGTGGCGGTGCGCGTCACCGGGGTACCGAACGCGCGGCTGGACGCCGACCTCGCCGCGTACCGGGAGTTGACCGGCGGTGCGATGGCGCCGGATCGGTCGCCCGTCGACCCGGAAGCGCTGTACGAGCTGGCCGGGCGGCTCGGCTACGACGTCGCCGTCACCTGGTCCGGCACGGCCGACGACGGCAGCCTCGACCTGATCCTCACCCGCCCCGGAGCGGCAGCGTCCGGCCCGGCCTACCGGCCCGGCACCCTGCCCCCGTCCGGCTCGGCGATCGGATCGGACCCGACCGGCCCGGCGGATCCGACGGAGTTGGCCCGGTACGCCAACCGGCCGGCGCCGTTCCGGGACGTCGCGGCGCTGATGGCGGCGCTGCGGACGTACGCCCGGAGTTGGTTGCCCGACCACATGGTGCCGGCCGCGTTCGTGCCGCTGCACCGGCTGCCGGTCACCCCGAGCGGCAAGCTGGACCGGGCCGCCCTGCCCGCCCCCGGCTTCGCGGCCCTGACCACCGGCACCCGACCCCGGGACGCCCGCGAGGAGGTGCTCTGCGCGCTCTACGCCGAGGTGCTCGGGTTGCCCGAGGTCGGTGTCGACGACGACTTCTTCGCCCTCGGCGGCGACAGCATCGTCTCGATCCAACTGGTGATCCGGGCCCGGCAGGCCGGCCTGGTGATCACCCCGCGTCAGGTCTTCCAGCGGCGTACCGTCGCCGAGTTGGCTCCGGCGGCCGAGCCGCTGCCCCGGGCGATCGAGGACGACCCCCGGGCCGGGGTCGGCGAGTTCGGGCTGACCCCGATCATGCGCTGGCTGGACGAGTGCGGTGGGCCGATCGACGCGTTCAGCCAGTGGCTGGCGGTCCGGGTGCCCGCCGAGGCGACCGCCGAGCGGCTGACCGCCGCCCTGCAAACGGTGATCGACCGGCACGACGTGCTGCGGTCCCGGCTGGTCCGGGCCACGCCGAACGCGCCCGGCCGGCTCGTGGTGTCGGCGCCGGGGACGGTGCCGGCGGCGGACCGGCTGCACCGGCTCGACGCCCGAGGGCTGACCGACGAGGCGCTGCGGGACCGGATCGAGGCTGCCGCCGAGTCCGCCGGTGCCGGGCTGGCGCCCGAGGCCGGGGTCATGGTCCGGGCGGTCTGGCTCGACGCGGGCCGGGAGCGGACCGGCCGACTGGTCGTGGTCGTGCAGCACGCGGTGGTCGACGGGGTGTCCTGGCGGATCCTGCTGCCGGACCTGGCGGCGGCCTGGGACGACGTCGCCGCCGGCCGACCGCCCCGGCTCGATCCGGTCGGCACGCCGCTGCGGCGCTGGTCCGAACTGGTCCACGCCGACGCGGCCTCGTCGGAGCGGCTGGCCGAACTTCCACTGTGGATGGAGATGCTGCGCGGCCCCGATCCCGCGCTGGCGGACCGCCCGCTGGATCCGGTCGGCGACCTCGGCACCGTCCGGCGGCTGACCCTGCGGCTGCCGGTCGAGCGGACCGCGCCGCTGCTCACCACGATCCCCTCGGCGTTCCATGCCGGGGTGAACGACGTGCTGCTCACCGCGCTGGCGCTGGCGCTGGCCGACTGGCGGCGCCGCCGGGGGACCGGAGAACCGGTACCCGCGCTGGTGGCGCTGGAGGGACACGGCCGGGAGGAACAGGTCGCCGACCGGGTCGACCTGTCCCGTACGGTCGGCTGGTTCACCAGCATCTTCCCGGTCCGGCTGGACCCCGGACCGATCGACCTGGACCGGGCACTGGCCGGTGGCCCGGACGCCGGCCGGGCCCTGAAGCGGATCAAGGAGCGGCTGCGGGCCATCCCCGACCACGGTCTCGGGTACGGGCTGCTCCGGCACCTCAACCCCGACACCGCCGCCGTACTCGCCGAGCTGCCCGGACCGCAACTCAGCTTCAACTACCTCGGCCGGTTCGGGGTGGATTCCTCGGCGGACGGCTGCTGGACCGCGCTGCCCGGGATCGGGCTGCTCGCCGGAGGTTTCGACGCGGGAATGCCGGTGGCGCCGTACACCCTGGAGGTCAACGCCTTCACCGAGGACCATCCGGACGGGCCGGGGCTGGGCGTGACCTGGGCCTGGCCGGACGCGCTGCTCCAGGAGGCCGACGTACGCGAGCTGGCCCAGGGCTGGTTCGCCGCGCTCGACGCACTCGTCCGGCACACCGCGCAGCCCGGTGCCGGCGGGCCGACGCCGTCGGACTTCCCGCTGCTGAACCTGCACCAGGACGATGTCGACGAGTTGGCCGTGAACGGGCCGGTGATCGCCGACCTGCTGCCGCTGACCCCGCTCCAGGAGGGCCTGTTCTTCCACGCCGTCGCCGCCGGACCGGACCGGGATCCGTACCGGGTCCAGCAGGTGATCGAGTTGCGTGGCCCGCTCGACGCCGCCGCGCTGCGCCGGGCCGGACAGGACGTGCTGGACCGGCACGCACCGCTGCGGACCGGTTTCCCGCAGCTCACCGACGGGCGGCCGATCCAACTCGTCGCCGACCGGATCACCCTGCCGTGGCGCGAGGTCGACCTGACCGGGTACGCCGACGAGGCACGGATGGCCGAGTTCGAGGCGCTCGCCGAGGCCGAACGGGCCACTCCGTTCGACCTCACCCGCCCGCCGCTGCTGCGCTGCGTACTGGTTCGCCGCGAGCGGGACCGGCACACGCTACTGCTCACCCACCACCACATCGTCACCGACGGCTGGTCGGCCGGGGTGACCCTGCGGGACCTGCTCGCCCGGTACGCCCCGGCGGGCGAGCCGGCCCGACTCGCCCCGGTCACCCCGTACCGGCGCTATCTCGAATGGCTCGCCGGCCGCGACCGGGCGGCGGCCCAGGACGCCTGGCGTACCGCGCTGGCCGGGCTGGACGGCCCGACCCGGCTCGGTGGCGAGTCCACGACCGGAGTCGGTGCCACCACCGGAGCCGAGGGCCCGTTCCGACCCGAGCGGACCGAGGTGATCCTGCCGCCGGCCGTGGCCACCGGTCTCGCCGGCCGGGCCCGGGCCGCCGGGCTGACCGTGGGCAGCATCGTGCACGCCGCCTGGGCGGTCGTGCTGGGCCGGCGCACCGGTCGGCGGGACGTCGTGTTCGGCAGCACCGTCTCCGGCCGACCGGCCGAGCTGGACGGGGTCGAGTCGATGGTCGGGCTGTTCATCAACACCCTGCCGGTCCGGCTGCGCTGGACCCCGTCCGAACCCCTGGTCGACCTGGTCGCCCGGCTCCAGCGGGAGCAGTCCGAACTGCTCGACCACCAGCACCTCGGGCTGCCCGCGATCCAGCGGCTGGCCGGCGGCGGTGAGCTGTTCGACACCCTGGTCGTGGTGGACAACTACCCGGTCGACGCCGCCGGGCGGAACCGGGCCGACGGCCTGGAGCTGGCCGGGGTCGAATTCCGGGAGTCCACCCACTATCCCGTCACCCTGCTGGTGTCGCCGACTGGTCGACTCGACCTCACCATCGAGTACGACCCGGACCGGATCGACCCCGGGACGGTCCACCAACTCCGGGCCGGGCTCACCGAGATCCTCGGCACCGTCGTCACCGAGCCGACCCGTCCGGTCGGGCGGATCGACCTGCTGCCGGCCGCCGAGCGCGCCTCGGCGCTGGCCCGGCTGACCGGCCCGACCGCCACGGTGCCGTCGCTGACCCTCGGCGGTGCGGTGGCCGCGCAGGCCGCCCGTACCCCGGACGCGATCGCGCTGATCGACGGCGACCGCCAGATCTCCTACGCCGAGCTGGACCAGCGGGCCGCCGCGGTCGCCCGACGCCTGACCGAGCGCGGAATACGACCCGGCGACATCGTCGCGGTGGCGGTCCCCCGGTCGGCGGAACTGGTGGTGGCGCTCCTCGGCGTGCTCCGCGCCGGTGCGGCGTACCTCCCCCTGGACCTCGGACACCCCCGGGACCGGCTCTCCGCCGTACTGGCCGACTCCGGCGCCCGGGCGATCGTCTCCACAGCGGACGCCATTCCCCAACTCCCGCACCCATCCGCCGCCCCCCTGCTACTGCTCCCGCCGGTAAGGAAGGGCCCCTCCTTATCGGATTCTGTAGAAGAAGGGCCCCTTCTTAACACGTTGCCCCCCACCCCCGTCGATCCCGAGCAGGGCGCGTATCTGATCTACACGTCGGGGTCGACCGGGCGGCCGAAGGGAGTGCTGGTCAGCCATCGGGCGATCGTCAACCAGTTGGCGTGGTCGCAGCGGCGGTTCGGGCTCGGTACCGAGGACCGGATGCTGCAACTCGCGCCGGCCGCCTTCGACACCTCGGTGTGGGAGATCTTCTGGCCGCTGTACGCCGGAGCCGCGGTTGTCCTGCCCGAGGCGGACGCCGCCGGGGACCCGACCCGGCTCGCCGAACTGATCCGCCGGCACCGGGTCACCACGGTGACGTTCGTGCCGTCGATGGTCGAGGCGTTCCTGCTCGCCGACGAGGTCATCCCCGATCCGGGCTGGGCGGCCAGCCTGCGCTGGGTGTCCAGCGGCGGCGAGGCGCTGACCCCGGAACTCGCCCGGCGTTGGCATGCCCTGACCGGCACCTCGCTGGACAACTTCTACGGGCCGACCGAGGCGGCGGTGCAGGTCACCTGGTGGGCGAACGACGGCGGAGCCGACCGCACCGTGCCGATCGGCCGACCGGTGGCGAACACCAGGCTGTACGTCCTCGACGACTGCCTCCGCCCGGTCCCGGCCGGAGTACCCGGCGAGTTGTACGTCGCCGGAGCGCAGCTCGGGCACGGGTACCACCACCGCCCGGGACTGACCGCCGAGCGCTTCGTCGCGAATCCGTACGGTGCGGCGGGGCAGCGGATGTACCGCACCGGTGACGTCGCGCGGTGGCGTGCCGACGGCGTACTCGAGTATGTCGGCCGGACCGATCACCAGGTCAAGATCCGTGGCCACCGGGTCGACCTCGGCGAGGTCGAGGCCGTGCTGCGGGACGTAGCCGGTGTCGCCCAGGCTGCCGTGCTCGCCCGCACGGACGGACCGGGCCGGTCCCGCCTGGTCGGCTACCTGGTGCCGGCCGCAGGGACCCGGTTGGACGTTCAGGCGGTCCGGGCAGCGGCATCCGCCGCGCTGCCCGAGCCCATGGTGCCGAGCGGTTTCGTGGTGCTCGACGCGTTTCCGCTGACCCCCAGCGGCAAACTCGACCGTGCCGCCCTGCCTGCGCCGGACGGTCCGTTTGCCGGTTCGGCCGATGGAGCCGGAGTGGGCGGTGGAGCCGGAGTGGACGGTGCGAACGGTGCGGTCTCCGGGCGGTCAATCGACCCGGGCGCGGACCCCGCCGGACAGGGCGACGGTGCGGCCGTGTCGGGCGGTGTCGTGTCGGGCGGTGCTGCGCCAGGCGGTGTTGTGCCGGGGCCACGGGCTGCTGCCGAGCGGGTGCTGCACGAGGTCTTCGCGGCGGTGCTCGGGGTGGCCGAGGTCGGCGTCGACCAGGACTTCTTCGCGCTCGGTGGTGACAGCATCCTCTCCATCGCGGTGTCCAGCCGGGCCCGCCGGCAGGGACTCGAGGTCGCACCCGGGGACGTACTGCGGCACCGGACGCCACGGGCGCTCGCCGAGGCGGCCATCGCCGCCGGCCAATCGCGTGCCGCGACCGCGCCGCCGTCGGCGGGCGCCGTAGCTGGCGCTGTCGCCGCGCGGCCCACATGTGCCGGCACCGGCGCGGGGCCTGCCGTCGCCGGGCCCGCGGGGCCTGCCGTGGCCTCCGGCCCGGTGCCGGCGCCGCCCGCCGTTCCCGGCGAGGTGGTGACCGCCGCTGACGGGGTGGGGAACGTGCCACTGCTGCCCATCGTGCACTGGCTGCGGGAGACCGGTCTGCCGATCGACCGGTTCACGCTGGCCACCCTGCTCGTCGTACCGGCGGGAGCGGACTTCGGCACGCTGACCGAGGCGTTGCAGGCGGTGCTCGACCACCACGACGGGCTCCGGCTCCGGCTGCGGCGGATCGCATCGGTGCTCTGGTCACTGGAGACGACTCCGGCCGGCACGGTCCGCGCCGCCGACCTGGTACGCCGGGTCGAGGTGACCGGACTGTCGGATGCGGACGTACGCACACTGCTGACCGCCGAGTCCACCGCCGCCACCGACCGGCTCGCCCCCGACGGTGGAACGATGCTCCAGGCGGTGTGGTTCGACGCCGGTGACCGGCCCGGCCGGCTGCTGCTCGCCGCCCATCATCTCGTGGTCGACGGTGTCTCCTGGCGGATCCTCTTCGAGGACCTGGCCGCAGCCTGGGCAGCCGTGACGACTGACAGTGCCCCGCGACTCGCCCCGGTGGGTACCTCGCTGCGTCGGTTCGCCCGGGTGCTCGGCGAGCAGGCGCACCAGCCGGAACGGTTGGCCGAACTGGCGCACTGGGCCGAAACCCTGGCCCCGGGGGCGGAACTGCTGCCGGCGGACACATTGCCGGTCGGGTCGCCGCGCACCTTGCCGGTCGGGTCGCCGCGCAGCGTAGCAGCGGCCCGGCAGCACGTCGTACGACTCGACCCGGCGGAGACGGCGCCGCTGCTCACCGACGTACCGGCGGCGGTCGACGGTGACGTGACCGCAGTGCTGCTCGCCGCCTTCCGTCTCGCCGTGACCCGGTGGCAGCGGCGGCACGGCCGGGACGGCGACGCAGAACTCCTCGTCGACCTCGAACGGCACGGCCGGGAAGACATCCGTCCCGACCTCGACCTGTCCCGTACGGTCGGCTGGTTCACCAGCGTGCAGCCGGTACGACTGGCCGCCGGGACCGACCCGGTCGACGTGCTGCGGACGGTCGGGGCACGGTTGCGGGCCGTACCGGACCGTGGGATCGGGTACGGCATGCTGCGGCACCTCAACGCCCAGGCGGCGCCGTTCCTCGCCGGTCTCGCCTCGGCCCAGGTGCTGTTCCACTACTACGGCCGGTTCCCGGGTGGATCGGGTGCGGACTGGACGCCCGCCCCGGAGTCCGACGCCATCGCCACCGTCAACGGTGGGCTGGACCTGGCCCACCTGCTCCAGGTCGACGCGGTCAGCACGGAGACCCCGGCCGGACCGGAGTTGACCGCCACCTGGACCTGGCCCGACGGGCTGCTCGCCGAGCGGGATGTCACCGAACTCAGCGCCGAGTGGATCGCGGCGCTGCGCCAGCTCACCGCCGCGACCGCCGGCCCGAGCGCCGCGACCGCCGGCCCGAGCGGCACGACCGCCGGCCCGAGCGGCACGACCGCCGGCCCGAGCGGCACGACCGCCGGCCCGAGCGGCACGACCGCCAGGCTGAGTCTGAGTCGGGACGAGATCGACAGGATCACGCGGACCAGCCCGGTTCCGGTGGCGGAGATCTGGCCGCTCTCGCCGTTGCAGGAGGGGCTGTACTTCCACGCCAGCTATGACACCGCCGCGGTCGACGTCTACACCGCGCAGGACGCCTTCGACCTCGACCACCGGCTCGATCTGGACCGGCTGCGCCGGGCCGGCGTCGCGCTGCTGGCCCGGAACCCGAGCATGAGGGCCGGATTCACCAGCGAGGGACTGTCCCAGCCGGTGCAGTTCATCGGGGTGGCCCCGGAGCTGCCGGTGACCGAGGTGGACCTCTCCGGGCTCGACCCGGAGCGCCAGCGGACCCGGATGACCGAGCTGATGGCCGCCGACCGCCGCCGCCGGTTCGACCTGACCAGGCCGCCGCTGTGCCGGCTGACGCTCGTCCGGCTCGGCGACGACCGCGACCGGCTGATCGTCAGCCATCACCTGGTGCTCTGGGACGGCTGGTCCGAGGAACTGTTCGTCGAGCAGTTGTTCACGCTCTACGAGCGCGACGGCGACGACCGGGATCTGCCGCCGGCCGGGTCGTACCGGGACCACCTCGACTGGATCGCCGCCCAGGACGCCGAGCGTGCCGGCCGGGCCTGGCGGGACGCTCTCGCCGGGCTCGCCGAACCGACCCTGGTCGCCCCCGAGGCGACCCTGGCACCGGTGGTTCCAGAACGCCGCCGTACCCAGCTACCGGCGGTGCTGGGGGAACGACTGCGCAGCCTGGCCCGCCGGCACGGGCTCACCCTCAACACGGTGCTCAGCGCGGCCTGGGGGCTGGTGCTGGGTGGACACCTCGGCCGGACCGACGTGGTCTACGGGATGACGGTCGCCGGACGGCACGGCGACATCCCGCACGTGGAGAACATCATCGGCCTGTTCCTCAACACCGTTCCGGTACGCGTCACCGCCGACCCCATCGAGTCGGTGCTCGGCCTGCTGCGCCGGCTACAGGAGCGGCGGATCGAGTTGATGCCGCACGATCACCTCGGGCTCGGCGCGGTGCAGCGGGCGACCGGACACGCCCGGCTCTTCGACACGCTCTACGTGCTGCAGAACTTCGTCGACGAGGGGGAGTCGGCCCGGCTCCGGGACCGGCACGGGATCGCCGCGGTGGACGGCGTGGACGCCACCCACTATCCGCTGACCCTGGTGGTCACCCCGGCGGAACGGATCCGGGTCGCGCTCGACCACCGTCCCGACGTGGTCCCCGGCCCGGTGGCGCAGGCCCTGCTCGACCGGTTCGTCAGCCTGCTGGTGCGGCTGGTCGCCGATCCGGAGACGCCGGTCGGACGGCTCGACCTGCTCACCGAGGCCGAACGTGGCGAGCTGACGCAGGAGTGGGACCGTACCCGGCACGAGGTCGGCCTCGAATCGGTCGCGGACCTGCTGGCCACCCAGGCGGCGCGTACCCCGGACGAGGTCGCGTTGGTCTTTGCCGGCCGGACCCTGACGTACGCCGAGTTCGACGACCGGATCAACCGGCTGGCCCGGCTGCTGGTCGCCCGGGGCGCCGGCCCGGAGCGGGTGGTGGCGCTCGCGTTGCCGCGGTCGATCGAGATGGTCGTGGCGCTCTTCGCCGTGTTGCGGACCGGGGCCGCGTACCTGCCGCTGGAGCTGGACCATCCCGCCGAGCGGCTGGCGTTCGTGCTCGACGACACCGAGCCGATGTGCCTGCTGTCGGTGGCATCGGTGCTGCCCACGCTGCCGGAGACGGCCGCTCCGGTGGTGTCGCTGGACGAACCGGCGGTGCTCGCCGAGCTGGCCGGGCTGTCCGGAGCCGAACTCGGCGACGCCGAACTGCCGGCCGGATTCGTCCGGACCGACCCGGAGCGGCTGTCCCACCCCGCCTACCTGATCTACACCTCGGGCTCCACGGGCCGGCCTAAGGGCGTGGTGACGCCGTACCGGGGGCTGACGAACATGCAGCTCAACCACCGGGAGGCCATCTTCGACCCGACGGTGGCGGCGGCCGGTGGGCGACGGCTGCGGATCGCGCACACCGTCTCGTTCGCCTTCGACATGTCCTGGGAGGAACTGCTCTGGCTGGTCGAGGGGCACGAGGTGCACGTCTGCGACGAGGAGCTGCGCCGGGACGCGCCGGCCCTGGTCGCCTACTGTGACCGGCATCGGATCGACGTCGTCAACGTCACCCCCAGCTACGCCCACCACCTGATCGAGGAGGGCCTGCTCGACCGGGACGACGACACCGGCGAAACGGCGGCCACCGGCGGAACGGCGGGACCCGGCGAAACGGCGGCCATCGGCGAGACCGGGGGCGCCGACGAGACCGGGTCCGTCGGGGACGCCGGATCGACCGGCCGGCACCGGCCGGTGCTGGTGCTGCTCGGCGGCGAGGCGGTCTCCGAAACGGTCTGGACCCGGCTTCGGGACACCGACGGAACGCTCGGGTACAACCTGTACGGACCGACCGAGTACACCATCAACACGCTCGGCGGCGGCACCACGGACAGCGCCACCCCGACCGTCGGCCGGGCGATCTGGAACACCCGGGCCTACGTGCTGGACGCGCACCTGCGGCCGACGCCGCCCGGTGCGCCGGGTGAGCTGTACATCGGCGGCATCGGGCTGGCCCGTGGCTACCACCGCCGGTACGCGCTGACCGCGCAGCGCTTCGTCGCCGACCCGTACGGTGCGCCGGGGGAGCGGATGTACCGCACCGGTGACCTGGTCCGGCGCCGGCCGGACGGGAACCTGGACTTCCTCGGGCGCACCGACGACCAAGTGAAGATCCGGGGCTACCGGATCGAGTTGGGCGAGATCGAGGCGGCGCTGGCCGAGCACCCCCGGGTGGCGCATGCCGCCGTGCTGGTGGACTCGTCGGCCGGCAACGGGGTACGTCGGCTCGCCGGCTACGTCGTACGCGGTGCACAGTGGACGGAATCGGACGACGACGACGTACTGGTCGCGCTGCGGGCACACCTGAAGCGGCGACTGCCCGACTACATGGTGCCGGCGGCGCTGGTGCCACTGGGCCGGCTGCCGCTGACCGTCAACGGCAAGCTCGACGTGGCGGCGCTGCCGACCCCGACCGTGCGGACCGGCACGACCCGTCGGCCACCGCGGTCGCACCGGGAGGAGGTGCTGTGCGCCCTCTTCGCCGAGCTGCTCGGCGCGCCGGAGGTCGGTGTCGACGACAACTTCTTCGACCTCGGCGGTCACTCCCTGCTGGCCATCCGGCTGATCAGCCGGGCCCGGGTGGCGCTCGGGGCCGAGCTGGCGATCCGGGACCTGTTCGAGGCCCCGACCGTCGCCGAGCTGGCCGAGCGGCTCCCCGAGCCACCGGGCGCGGGCGGATCGACCGGGACCGGACCGGGTAGCGCCGGGCCGGGCGTCGGTACCGAGCCCGTCCGGGCCGAACTGGTGCCGACCGAGCGTCCCGCCGAGTTGCCGCTCTCCTTCGCCCAGCAGCGGCTCTGGATGATCCAGCAGCTGGCCGCCGAGTCGCCGGCCTACAACTTCCCGATCACGGTACGGCTGCGCGGGGCGCTGGACGTCCCGGCGCTGCGTGCCGCCCTGGCCGACCTGACGGGCCGGCACGAAACCCTGCGAACGGTCTTCGGGGAACGCGACGGTCGCCCGTTCCAGCGGGTGGTTCCGGTCGCCGACGCCCGGCCGGTGCTGAAGACCGTTTCCGCCACTCCGGCCGAGCTGGCCGGGATCGTCCGGAACGCCGTACGCCGCCCGTTCGACCTGACCACCGAGCTGCCGCTGCGGGCCACGCTCATCGCGATCGACTCCACCGGCTCGACCGATCGGCCCCGAGCCCAGGCGAAGATCGACGAGCACGTGCTGGTGCTGCTGCTGCACCACATCGCCACCGACGAGTGGTCGGACCGGCCGTTCCTGCGCGACCTCGGCACGGCGTACGCGGCCCGGTCGGCGGGACGGGCGCCGGACTGGCCGCCCCTGCCGGTCCAGTACGCGGACTACACGCTCTGGCAGCGTCGACTGCTCGGCGATCCGGCGGAACCGGGCAGCCTGGCCGCCCGGCAGCTCGACTACTGGCGTACGGCGCTGAGCGGGGCACCGGAGGAGCTGGTTCTGCCGATGGACCGGGCCCGCTCGGGCCAGCCGGATCCGTCCGGTGCGGAACTCTCCGTCGAGCTGCCCGCCGAGGTCGGCGCGGCGCTGCGCCGGCTCGGCCGGAGCACCGGCACCAGCCTGTTCATGGTGGTACACGCGCTGGTGGTGGCGCTGCTGCACCGCCTCGGCGCCGGTACGGACATTCCGCTCGGTGCGCCGATCGCCGGTCGTGGTGACGCGGCCCTCGACGACCTGGTCGGGTTCTTCGTCAACACGCTCGTGCTCCGGGCGGACGTGTCCGGGGATCCGACCTTCACCGAACTGCTCTCCCGGATCCGGGAGACCGACCTGGCCGCGTTCTCCCATCAGGAGGTGCCGTTCGAGGCCGTGGTGGAGGCGGTGAACCCGGCCCGTTCGGTGTCCCGCAACCCGCTTTTCCAGGTGATGGTGGTGCACCGGAACCGGGCCGCCGACTGGTCCGGCCTGACCGGCCTGACCGTCGTCGACGAGCCGGTCGAGACGCCGGCCGCGAAGTTCGACCTGGTCTTCGACATCGCGGAGGGCGCGGAGGGTGCCGGGCACCCCGACGCCGGCCCGGCCGACGACGACCGGCTGACCTGCCTGGTCAAGTACCGCACCGACCTGTTCGACCGGAGCACGGTCGAGCTGCTCGGTGCCCGGTTCCGCCGGCTCGCCACTGCCGTCGCCGCCGATCCGGGACTCCCGCTGAGCCGGGTCGACGTCTTCGTCGACGACGAACGGACCCGGGTGCTGCGGGACTTCAACGCGACCGGGCGGGAGGTGCCGGAGGAGACCCTGGCGGCCCTGTTCGCCCGCCGGGTCGCACTGACCCCGGACGCGGTCGCGCTGGTCGACCGCGAGCGGACGATGTCGTACGTCCAGTTGGACGCCGAGGCGGCCCGGATGGCGCGGCTGCTGACGACGTACGGGATCGGGCCGGAGACCGTGGTCGGGGTGGCGGTGCCGCGCTCCGTCGAGACGGTGGTCGTGGTGCTCGGCGTGCTGCGGCTGGGTGCCGCGTTCCTGCCGCTGGATCTCAACCACCCGGCCGACCGGTTGGCGTTCATGGTCGCCGACTCCGGCGCCCGGATGGTGGTGAGCACCCCGGAGGCGGTCGAGCGGCTGCCGGAGCTGGCCGGCGTGTCCCGGCTGCTGGTGCACCTGATCCGGCCCGAGCCGGTACCGGTCGGAGGACCGGCGACGGACGGACCGGCGCTGCCGGCGGTGCCGTTCGGGCTGGACCACGCGGCCTACGTCATCTACACCTCCGGCTCCACGGGCCGCCCGAAGGGCGTGGTGGTGCCGCACGAGGGGATCGCCAGCCTGGTCGCCACCGCCGAGGACCGGATGAGGGTGGACCCGACCTCCCGGGTCCTGCAGTTCGCCTCGACCGGGTTCGACGTCTTCGTGTTCGAACTGGCCATGGCGCTGTGTGTCGGCGGCCGGCTGGTGATCGCGCCGGACGAGACCCGCTCGCCCGGCCGTCCGCTGATCGACCTGCTGGAGCGGGAACGGGTCAGCCACGCCATCCTGCCCCCGTCACTGGTCTCGGCGCTGCCGGCGGACTGTCCGCTGCCGGCCGGGCTGACCGTGCTGGTCGGCACCGAGACCGTGCCGCCGGACGTGATCGGCCGGTGGGCCGAGCGGCTGCGGCTGTTCGCCGCCTACGGGTTGACCGAGGCCACGGTGAACTCCACGCTCTGGCATGCCGAGCCGAACTGGAGCGGCCCGGTGCCGATCGGCCGCCCGGATCCGAACACCCGGGCGTACGTCCTGGACGAGCGGCTGCGTCCGGTGCCGCCCGGTGTGGTGGGGGAGTTGTACGTCGCCGGCCGGGGACTGGCCCGGGGGTATCTGGGCCGGTCCGGGCTGACCGCGCAGCGCTTCGTCGCCGACCCGTACGGCCCGACCGGCGGTCGGATGTACCGCACCGGTGACCGGGCCCGCTGGCGTGCCGACGGCATCCTCGACTTCCTCGGCCGGGTCGACGACCAGGTGAAGATCCGGGGGTTCCGGATCGAACTGGGCGAGGTCGAGGCCGTGCTGGCCCGGCATCCCGCGGTCCGCCAGGCGGCGGTGGTGGTGCACCGGAACGCCGACCTGACCCGTCTCGTCGGGTACGTCGTGCCGTCCGATGCCCCGGTCGACCCCGCCGAGGTACGCGCACACGCGGCCGGACTGCTGCCGGACTACATGGTCCCGGCCGTGGTGCTGGCGTTGCCCGGACCGCTGCCGCTGACCGCGAACGGCAAACTGGACCGGCGGGCGCTGCCGGCCCCGGACTGGTCAACACTGGCCGGCGAGGAGCGTCCGGTAACCCCGACCCAACGGGCTCTCGCCGGACTCGTCGCCGAGGTTCTCCGACTGCCCGAGGTGGGGATCTCGGACGACTTCTTCGCCCTCGGCGGCCACTCGATGGCGGCGATGCGGCTGCTCGGCCGGATCCGGGCGGCGCTCGGGGTCGACCTGGCCGTCCGGGACATCTTCGACGCGCCGACGGTGGCCGCGCTGGCGGACCGGGTCGCCGGAGCCGGAGCGGACCGCCCGGCGCTGCGGCCGGCGGTGCCGGGCACGGCCCCGCTGGCCGCGCCGGTACAACGCGGCTGGTGGGAGCAGCATCGGATGTCGGCGCACCCGGCCCGGTGGGACCTCGCGCTGGTGATCACCGCCGACGGGCACCTGACGTTGGACGTGGCGGCGCTGACGGCGGCGCTGCGGGACGTGGTGGGGCGGCACGAGCCGCTGCGTACCGCCCTGGGGGTCGGCGGTGCCGGTGAGCCGGTGCCGGTGTCGGCCGCCGACCGACCGGTCCTGGAGGTGCTGCCGGGCAGCGCCGAACCACGCGACGTCCGGATCGGCGAACTGGTCCGGACCAGTGTCGACCTGACCCGGGAGCCGCCGCTGCGGGCCCGGCTGCTGACCGGTCCGGCCGGCGACGCCGAGGCGCTGCTGCTGACGATGCACTATCTGGGCGTGGACGAGTGGTCCGTGGTGCCACTGGTCCGGGATCTCGGCACCGCGTACGCGGCCCGGCTGGCGGGACACGTCCCGGACTGGCTTCCGCTGCCGGTCGGCTATCCGGACTACGCGCACTGGTCGCGGGAACTGCTCGGCGACCCGGGCGACCCCGGCAGCCGGCACGCCCGGCAGCTCGACTACTGGCGGGCGGCGCTGTCCGGCGTACCGGATCGGTTGGCCCTGCCCACCGACCGGCCGCGACCGGCGCTGCCGAATGGGCGGGGTGACCGGGTCGAGTTCGTACTGGACGCCCCGTCGCACCGGGCCGTCGACGAACTGGCGCGGCAGACCGGCACCAGCATGTTCATGGTCTTCCACGCCGCGCTCGCGGCGCTGTTGCACCGGCTGGGCGCGGGCCCGGACATCCCGGTCGGCACGCTGGTGGCGGGCCGGACCGAGGAGGACCTGAGCGACCTGGTCGGCTGCTTCGTCAACCCGGTCGTGCTCCGGACCGACACCGGTGGGGATCCGACCTTCGCCGAGTTGCTGGGCCGGATCCGGGAGGCGGACCTGAGCGCGTTCGACCGCCAGGACGTGCCGTTCGACGCGGTGCGCCAGGTGTTGCCGCCCGGTTGGACCCTGCCGCAGGTGATGCTGGTGCACCACGAGGAGGCGCGGCTGGCCGGCCCGGACGGGTTGGCGGCCCTGCGGATCGAGCCGGTGCCGACCGGGGCGACCCGGGCCGAGTTGACGGTCAGCTTCTACGAACCGCTCGGCGACGGCCCGGTGCACGGCGAACTGGACTACGCCACCGACCTGTTCGACCCGGCGACCGCGCGCCGGCTCACCGACGGACTCCTCGACCTGCTCGCGGCGGCGGTGGCCCGGCCCGACACGCCTCTGTCGGCGCTCGGACCGGAGGACCGGCGCCGGCGCCGACGAGGCGTCCGACCACCCCACCCCTGACCTGACCTGACCACCACAGCGGCACTCCGCCGACCGAGGAGAGGAACGAGACAGATCATGACCACCAACCCGTTCGAGGACCCCGAGGGGCAGTACCTGGTGCTCGTCAACGACGAGGCGCAGCACTCCCTCTGGCCGTCCTTCGTGGAGATCCCGGCCGGTTGGTCGGTGGCGTTCGGCGCCGACGGGCCGCAGTCCCGGGACGCCTGCCTGGCGTACGTGGAAGCGAACTGGACCGACCTGCGGCCGCGCAGCCTGCGGGAGCGGATGGCGGGCGTGACCGTGTGACGACGCGGTGTCGCGCCGCGCTCAGTCGTGGTCGTAGACGGTGACGCTCACGTCGCGGTGACCGAGGGTGGCGACGACGATCGGCTCGATCCGTTCCCAGCGCCCGCCGGCCAGGCCGCAACCGATCCGGGGCATGTGGACGGAGGCGCCGAGTTCCCGGGCGTGCCCGGCCAGGGTGCTCAGGCACCGTTCGACCGCGTCGTACCGGATCGGGGGCCCGGCCGAGCCGTGCCGGGTGCCGCGCTGGCCGACCATGTTCGCCACCCAGATGTCGGGACGGACCCGGACCAGGCGGACGGCGCCGAGCCCGAAGTCGTTCTCGGCACGGTGCCGGTGCCACTGCCGGTAGTCGCGTTCCGGCTCCGGCCACCGCCGGGACAGCGCCAGCACGAAACCCTTGCCCCAGCCGCCGAGGTCGTTGCAGAGGTGGGCGATTATCTTCGGCCCCTTGGCCTGCGGGTTGGTCGCGTCACCTCGGATGATCTGTGGCGGTATCACCGGTGCAGCATGCCAGCCGGGTACGACAGGCGCGGATGAGAGTCGGGTCACTGCGCGGCTTCGACGAACCTCGATAGCGTTCCGGAATGGACCCGACGCCCCGCTCCCTCGACACCGCCTCCGGTTCCGGTCCAGCCTCGCTCGACCTGCCGGCGCTCCGGGCGGTGGTCGCCCGGCACGGCCGGCGGGTCACGCCCGGCATCGAGGACCTGCCCGGCTACCTGTCGCGGCAGAACGACGACGTCTCACACCAGGACGTGCTCGGGCCGCTGCTGCCGGCGTCCGGTGCGAGCGGCGTCGTCGTGCACGGTGGCGTGACGGTTGCGCGGTGGGGTGACCCCACGGTGCCCGAGATGCTGTTCAGCGGCACCAAGAGCCTCCTGTCCACGGTCGCCGGCCTCGCGTACGACGACGGTCTGCTCGATCCGGCCGCTCCGGTCCGGGAAAGCGTCGGGCATCCGCTGTTCCACAGCCCGTCGGCCCGGGACATCGCCTGGGAGCACCTGTTGCAGCAGACCAGCCAGTGGCAGGGGGAGCTGTGGGGGAAGCCCACCTCGGTGGACGCGCAGAGCCGGCGGGAGGGAACCGAACCGGAGGGCGGACCGCCGGGATCCGGCTGGGCGTACAACGACGTCCGGGTGAACCTGCTCGCCCTCGGCCTGACGGTACTGCTCGGCAGGTCGGTGCCGGACGTGTTGCGGGACCGGGTGTTCGGACCGCTCGGCGCCTCGTCGTCCTGGTCGTGGCACGGTTACGCCAACTCGTACGTCGAGATCGACGGCCGACCGGTGCCGGTGGTCAGCGGTGGGGCGCACTGGGGCGGTGGCGTCTGGATATCCGCCGCCGACCTGGCCCTGCTCGGCGACCTGTACCGGTGTCGCGGCCGGTGGGCCGGCCGACAACTGATCAGCGCGGAGTGGATCGACCGGGCTTGGCAGCCGTGCCCGCGCAATCCCGACTACGGGTACCTGTGGTGGCGCAACGACGCGCGGCGGGTCCAGCCGGACGCGCCGGCCAGCGGGCGGTGTGCCCGGGGTAACGGTGGCCGGCATCTGCTCTGGGTCGACCCCGATCGCGAGTTGGTGGTGGCGTCACACTGGACGGAGCAGATCGGCGAGCTGCTCGCCACGGTCTCGGCGGCGGTGCCGGTCACCCTCCCCGCCCCTCACTGACCGCCGCGCTCCGGCCCCGCCCCTCACTGACCGCCGGTCACCGGCCCCGCCCCTCGCTGACTGCCGCGCTCCGGTGTCGACCCGTTCTGCCGGGTGCCCGCCCAGGCGGCCCAGAGCGCGGCGTACCGGCCGCCGGCGGCGACGAGTTCGTCGTGGGTACCGGTCTCCGCCACCCGTCCGGCGTCGAGCACGATGATCCGGTCCGCGCTCACCGCCTGGGTCAGCCGGTGCGCGACCACCAGCCCGGTACGTCCGTCCAGAGCGCGGGCGGCGGCGGTCTCCAGCAGGCGCGCGCCGGCGCTGCCGGCCTCGGCGGTGGCCTCGTCGAGGATCGCCACCGGCGGTGCGGCCAGGGTGAGTCGGGCCAGCGCGAGCTGCTGGGCCTGGGCCGAGGTGAGCCGGTGTCCACCGTCCCCGACCACCGTTCCCAGCCCGTCCGGGAGGGCCCGTACCCAGCCCAGCGCGCCGACCCGGTCGAGGGCCGCCAGCAGTTCGTCGTCGGTGGCATCCGGCCCGGCCAGCCGCAGGTCCTCGGCGAGCGGCCCGGCGAAGACGTGCACCTCCTGGCTGATCAGCGCCACGGTCCGGCCGGCCACGGCGGCGCCGAGGTCGTCGATCGGCACGCCGCCGAGCCGGATGGTGCCACCGTTCGCCTGGTGGATGCCGGCGATCAGCTTGGCCAGGGTGGTCTTGCCGGCGCCGCTCGCCCCGACCAGGGCGACCCGTTCGTTCGCCGCGACACTGATCGTGACGTCGTGCAGCACGTCGTGGCCGGGCGTGTACGCGTGCCGCAGGTCCTTGGCCTCGATGGTGCCGTCCACCGGTACCGGCCGATCCTCCTCCCGCCGCGCGGCGGGTAGCCGGGTGACGCCGACCAGCCGGACCAGGCTCGCGGCGGCCGACTGCGCGTCGTCGACGAGACTGAGCGCGGCGTTGAGCGGGCCGAACAGGTTGTGGAAGTACAGGGCGGCGGCGGACGCCGTACCGACGCTCACCGCGTCCGCCCGGACCAGCAGGAACCCGGTGACGAGGACGGCGCTCAGCCCGATGAACTCGGCGATGTTGAGCCGGCCGAAGAACCGGGTCATCAGCCGGATCCCGCGCAGGGTGAGGTCGACGGCGGCGCTGGATCGTCCGGCGACCCGCTCCAGGTGCGGTTCGGTGAGCCGGAACGCGCGGACCGTGCCGGCCCCGGCGACGGTGTCGAGCAACTGCTGCTGCTGGACCCCGAGCGCGACCCGCTGGCTGGCGTACAGCGGCGTGGCGTGCCGGGCGTACCACCGGACGGTGTGCAGCTGTACCGGCACCGCGAGCAGGGCGGCGAGCATGAACCGCCAGTCCAGCACGGCGAGTCCGACCAGGGTCAGGCCGATGGTCAGCAGGGACCGGGCGAGCTGTGGCAGCGCGTTCCGGACCGCCTCGGCGATCACCGTGACGTCGCCGGTGACCCGCGCGGTGAGGTCGCCGGAGCCGGCCCGCTCCACCTGTTCCAGCGGCAGGTCCAGGACCCGGTCGATGAAGCGTTCCCGCAGCTGGGCGAGCATGCCCTCGCCGAGCCGCGCGACGAGGGAGAGCCCGAACGCCAGCGACGCCCCCTGCACGAGTGCGATCAGCCCGAGCAGCAGCGCCGGTCCGGTGATCGCGCTCGCCGGTCGGCCGTCGACGACCAGGTCCACGATCCGGCCCAGCACCGGGGCGGTGAGCAGGCCGACCGCGGTCGATCCGACGAGCAGCCCGAAGGCGCGTACGGCCAGGAGCCGGCGCCCGCGCATCAGCTCGGCCAGGGTGGCGCGGACCTGCCGTCCGGTCGCCGTCGGCAACAGTTCGCGATGCGGCTCCCCGGGGTTGGCGCTGGGGCTCATCGGGAGGCTCCTCCTGACGACCGGTCCGGCTGGGACGGTGCGGCGGCGGTACCGGTCGTCACGTCAACACCGAGGCGCGGTAGTCGGCGCGGTCGCGTACCAGGTCCGGATGGTTGCCCTCGGCGCGGACCGTGCCCTCGTCGAGCAGGACGACCCGGTCGGTGATCGAGAGCAGGGCCGGGCTCGTGGTCACCAGCAGCGTGGTCCGGTCCTGCCGCAGTTCCCGGAGCCCGGCCGCGATCCGGGCCTCGGTGGCCGCGTCGACCGCCGTGGTCGGATCGTGCAGGACCAGGACCGGTGCCTCGGCGGCGAGGGCCCGGGCCAGCGCCACCCGCTGGCGCTGCCCACCGGAGAGCGACCGGCCGCGCTCGGCCAGCGGGGTGTCGACACCCCGGGGCAGGGTTCCGGCCAGTTCGTCCACGTCCGCCGCGGCCATCGACCGGGTCACGTCGGTTCCGGCCGGGGCGGCCGCGCCCACGTTGTCGAGCACACTGCCCTCGAACAGGTCGGCGTCGTGCGGCGCGACCAGGATCGCGGCCCGCAGGTGCGCGGGGTCCAGGGTGTGCAGCGCGACGCCGTCCAGCTCGACGGTGCCGGTGTCCGGGTCGACGTCGCGGCCGAGGCAGCGCAGCAGGTCGGCGGCGACGGCCGGATCGGTCGCCACGATCCCGACCAGTTCGCCCGGCGCGGTGTGCAGGCTGACCCCGCGCAGGGTGCCGGACCGGACGTCGTGCAGGTCGACCCGGCCGCGTACCGGGGTGGCCGGTCGGCCGGTGCCGTCCGGGGTCGCGGGTGGTGCGCCGAGCACCGAGGCGATCCGGGCGGCGGAGGCGCGGCCCTGGGCGAACTCCGCGTTCACCCAGCCGAAGGTGGACAGCGGGCCGAGCAGGAACAGTGCCAGGCCCACGGCCGCGACGAGTTGACCGACGGTCAGGTTGCCCTGCGCGGCGAGCCGGCCACCGAGCAGGCCGACCGCCGCGACGAAGAGTCCGGTGACGGCGAGCAGGGTGCCGTCGTACCAGGCCTGGGCCCGGGCCGCCCGGATCGTGGCGGCGAGGGAGTCCTGACTGGTCCGCCGGTAGCGGTCGGCGGCGGCGGGGGCCGCGCCGAGTCCCTTCAGCACCCGCAGCCCGGCGACCAGGTCGGCGGCGACTCCGGAGGCGTACGCCGCGCGCTCCTGCTCGGCGTGGCTGCGTCGCTCCAACGGCCGGCCGAGGAGGTGGGCCAGCCAGAGCAGCAGCGGCGCGCCGATCAGCACCAGCAGGCCGAGCGGCACCGAGACCACGAGCAGTGCCGCGCCACCGACCAGTAGACCGGTGAGCGCGCCGATGCCGACCGGCAGGGCCCGGTTGACCGTGCCGACCCGGTCGGCGTCGCCGGTGGCGATCGAGACCAGCGCACCGGGTAGCTGACCGGCCTCGGCGCCGCCGCGATGGTCCAGGATCCGTCGGGTCAGCGCGATCCGGAGCTGGTGTGCGGCGTGCTCGACGGCGTGTTCCCCGGTACGGGCGCTGAGTCGGAAGCTGACCGAGAGCACCGCGAACATGCCGGCCAGCACGGCGATCCAGCCGATCAGGTCGGCGATGCCACCTCGGCCGACGGCCCGGTCGATGACCACTCCGATCAGTACCGGGATGAGCGCCTCGCCGGCCTGGTGTCCGGCGCTGAGCGCCGCGCTGGCGGCGACGTGCCGGGTCTGGCCGGTGACGGCCCCGACCAGAACCGTACGCGCCGAGGGACTGCCGGTAGGCACGCTCGGAACTCCTCCGCTAGCTAGGTGGAGGTTAGGCTAACCTAAACCGCGATCGGTGGCGAGCCCGTCCACCACTACAGCAGGAAGATCATGCTGATCCCGAGCACCGCGTCGAGCACGGCGCACCACTCGGAGTACCCGCGCGGAACTACCTTGTTGGCGCGATGGTGGGCGAGGTCCCAGACCGAGTGGGCGAGCCAGCCGGCCCCGACCAGGTACCGGGCCACGTCGTCGGAGGCGTTCACCGCAACCACCGCCAGCCCCAGGTAGCCGGCCAGGCCGCCGAGTTGCAGTGCCAGCATCCACGGGTTGCCCAGTTGCCGCCGTACGGTGCCGATCACCAGGTAGCCGATCGGCAGCACCAGTAGCGTCCACGGGTCGAGGACGACCGGGTCGACCCAGGCGTCGATGGTCATGACCAGGGCCAGCCAGGTCGGCCAGCGGTGCTTCAGCATCGCGACGATCCGTCGGGACGTACGGCCGGTCGTGCCCGCGTCCGACGGCGCCGCATCCCGTCCGGGGCTGCCGGTCGCGGCTCCGGTCGTCCGGTGGTGCCGGGTGTACTCGGTCCGGCGGAGGAGCATCGCCAGCAGCATGGCCGGGAGCATCAGCACGTGTCCGGCCATCAGCAGGACGTCCCCGGAGACGGCCCCGAGCCAGTACGCCGGAAGGAAGAGCAGGAACGGGACGTACATCGCCGCGCCCATCCCGGCGACCGGACCCCACCGGTGTCCCCGGTGACGCATCCAGATGGACATTCCCAGCGTCATGTTGGTGGCCATCACCAGCGCGTCGACGTCGGGGCGCCCGAGCGCGGCGGAGCGGCCGAGCCCGGCGGCGATCACCTCCCAGACCGGACCGAACAGCAGCATCCCGAGCACCATCGCGACGGTCATCTCGGCGAAGTGCCGGAGGAAGTGCAGGACGGGGCGGTGGCGCGTACCCGAGGGTTCGTGGCGGGAATCGGGGTCGGAGGTAGGGACGGCGCTGCCGTCCCGCATCGTTTCGCTCATGGCTCCAGGCTGTCGGCGTCGCCGATCAAGCGGCAGCCGCGCGGCGCACGGATCACCCATGCGGATCGCATGGGTGATCCGTGCGCCCGACCACTCCCGGAGTCGGGCCGGTCCCGGCAGTCGGGCGGTCCCGGCAGTCAGGCCGAGCCGGCGGTCAGGAGCGGGTGGCGGTCACGGCCGACGAGCCGTCGCGTACGCCGCCGAGCCGATCAGCTCCAGCGACACCTGGAGCCGGGACAGGCTGATGTTCTTCTCGATGGTGTCCTCGGGGCTGTGGTACGGCGGTTCGAGCAGTGCCGGGGACTCCTCGCCACGCCAGGAGAAGTTGGCGCTGGCGATGCCGACCTCCTGGAACGACTGGTGGTCGCTGGAGCCGCGCAGGGTGACCGGTGAGATCCGTGGCTGGTAACCCAGTCGGGTCGCGGCGGCGGTCACCTCGTCGGTCGCCCGGTTCGCGAGCCCGTCGAAGGAGAGCAGCCAGTAACGGGTCGCCGGGTCCCAGCTCGTCGCCACCATGTCGTTCTGGTACACGGCGACGATCCGGTCCCGCTCGGCCTGCGGCAGTTGCGCGACGTAGTACCGGGAGCCGATCAGGCCCTGTTCCTCCGAGCCCCAGAGTCCGAATCGGATGGTCGCGTCGAGCGGCAGGCCGCGCAGCACCCGTGCCACCTCCAGGCACAGCACGGTGCCCGAGCCGTCGTCGT
Source organism: Plantactinospora solaniradicis (assembly GCF_042658085.1). NCBI lineage: Bacteria > Bacillati > Actinomycetota > Actinomycetes > Micromonosporales > Micromonosporaceae > Plantactinospora > Plantactinospora solaniradicis. The sequence continues at coordinate 336,595 of NZ_JBHSPR010000008.1, forward strand.
TGGCGCCCGGGGCACCGATGACGGTGTCGTAGTGCGCGCTCACCATGACCACGGGGCTGTTCTGGCCGTTGCGCCGTGGTGCCCGCTCGGCCAGCACGTTGTGCGAGGTGAGTCCCCGGTGTGCCTTGGTCGAGACGGTCAGCGTGAACCAGCGGTGGGCGAGCCGTTCGCGCAGCCGGTGCTTCTGCGCCTGGGCCACCCCGACCACCGGGATCGGCACCGGAGTGGTGGCCGAGCCGGGCAGGCTGGGTGAGAAGGCCGAGGCCCGGCGCGGCTCCACGAGGTCGGCCGGCAGGAAGACGACCGCCGCCGCCCCACGCGCCACGGCGGTGGCGACGAGCTGCTCGCGCTGCGCCGCGACGTAGTCGACCAGTACGACCTTGCCGGTGACGTCCGCCGGGTAGTTCTCGACCGCTCCGGCGCCGACGTCCACCACCCGTCCGGTGACCCTGGTGTCGAGGGCCGCCTGCGGCGACGCGCCGACCTGCCAGTTCAGGTCGTCCGGCAGACCGGGCCAGGAACTGCTGAGCTGGCCGATGAACTTGTCCGCGACCGGGAACGGTTGCAGCGTCGTCCGGTAGCCGAGATCGTCCAACACCTCGGCGAGGTAGTTGGCGGCGGACCGTTCCGAGGAGGTGCCACCGATTCGCGGGCCGATCTTCTCGGAGAGGTGACGCAGGTGGGGGAGGGCCCGCTTGGCCGAGACCCGGCTGGCGACGAGCCGATCGTTGTGGGTGAGCGCGGGTGGGCGTACGGCGCCCGGGCGCTGGTCCGTCACCGCCCACGCCGGGGTGGCGGCGGCGACGGCGGCCGCGCTGCCGAGGCCGAGCGCGAGGGCGCTGCGTCGGCTCAGCGGGGACTTCGCGGCACCGGTGGACGGCTGGTCGGCGGTCGGGGATTCAGGACGACTATCCAATGTGGCTCCTCCTGGCTGCGCCGGTCCGGCCGAGATCACCGGCGAGGACCCGCGTGGTGGTCACTGTGGAGTGGGGGTGATCACGGTGCACAGAATGTAGCCCCGCCCAATGACCAATTCAAGATCACTTTTGCTGGGTGCGAATCGACGCACCGCCCCGGCCAGCATGACTGCGATCCGGAAAATCTCCGGAACTTCCGGTGAGGCCCGCTCGGATCCTGATCCGTCGACCCTGGCTCCGGTTGATCACCCGAGATCCCGATCGACCTGATAGGACTACTGGCCAGGATGAACGCTTCCCTGCGGGAGGCCCGTCGCCAAGGCGAGGTTTCCACAACGTTTCGGAAAGTTGTTGACAAGTCGACGGGTTGGTCAATACCGTCGCCATCGACGGCGCTCAATCGCCGTCAACGCCATCCACCGCGACCCGCTCCTCCGGTCGTCGCGTAGGACGACCGGCCACCCACCACCGCGTGGTACGACGCCGATGTCCGGCGGCCGTCACCCGGCCACCGACAGCCCGCCGGGTCGTACCGCAGTGCTGGCCTCCCGCCAGCCGTCACGAGGAGGAAGCAGTTACATGAACGACATGAACCACATCCCCACCAGACCGAAGAGACGCAGCCGCATGCGGCTGCTCGTCGGCGCCGCGTGCGCGGCAGTGCTGGCCATCACCAGCACGGTGATGGCCACCAGCGCGTACGCGGAGGCCGACCGGACCCTCAGCTCGAACGCCACCGGCACGCACAACGGGTTCTACTTCTCGTTCTGGAAGGACAGTGGCAACGCCAGCATGACGCTGCGCGAGAACGGCCGCTACTCCAGCTCGTGGAACAACAGCACCAACAACTGGGTCGGCGGCAAGGGCTGGGCCACCGGTAGCCGACGGACGGTCAGCTACTCGGGCACCTACAACCCGGGCAACAACAACACCTACCTCGCCCTGTACGGATGGACGCGGAACCCGCTCATCGAGTACTACGTCGTGGAGAACTTCGGCAGCTACAACCCGAGCAGCGGCGCCACCCGGATGGGCTCCGTCACCACCGACGGCGGCACCTACGACATCCTCCGCAGCCAGCGGGTGAACCAGCCGTCGATCGACGGTACCGCCACGTTCTACCAGTTCTGGAGCGTCCGCCAGTCGAAGCGCAGCAGTGGCACCATCACCACCGCCAACCACTTCGACGCCTGGGCCCGCGCCGGCCTGAACCTCGGCACCAGCTGGGCCTACCAGGTCATGGCCACCGAGGGCTACCAGAGCAGCGGCAGCTCCGACATCACCGTCCGGGAAGGCGGTGGCAGCAACCCTCAGCCCACCACCAGCAACCCCGGCGGTGGCGGCGGCAACTGCACCGCGACGCTGTCCGCCGGCCAGTCGTGGAGCGACCGGTTCAACCTCAACGTCGCGGTCAGCGGCGTGAGCAACTGGGTCGTCACCCTCAACCTGAACGGCGGCCAGAGCCTGCAGAACAGCTGGAACGCCTCCGTCACCGGGACGACCGGATCCATCACGGCCAGACCGAACGGCAGCGGCAACAACTTCGGCGTAACGATCATGGCCAACGGCAATACGACCTGGCCGACGATCTCCTGCCGGACAGGCTGACCGCGACCAACTCCTGACAACCGCACCTGTGGCGCGGCGGCCTCGGCCGCCGCGCCACTCCGGGTTCTGCACATCGTGGACCTCCCGCAGCAGCTCGACCGGCAGCGTGGCTGGTTCCACCTCAGGTACGCCCGCTGACTCGTCGACGTCTGGCCCGGCGCAGGTACCGCACGAGTGAGTGCAGCGCGGCACCGGTGATCGCGGCGAGGATTGCTCCCGCCGCGACGAGCCACATCGGCAGTGGACCGAAATCGGGGCGGCCGGACTCGCGTACGGCGCCGTCGATGGCGAGGCCGGCGGCGACCGTCAGCTCGGTGATCCCGCCCGGGGTGCGGAAGAGTACCTCGGCTGAGGCCGCGCCCCGGCGCAGCAGCACCAGCTCGACCGACGCCGTGCCGTGTTCCTCGTACGGGCTGGCGGCGATGTCATGGGTTTCCGGGTGGTCCACCGCGGCCGGGCCGGGGACGCCGACCAGCGCGACCGCCTCGTCCGCCGAGCGCCATCCGACGAGCTGGACGTAGGTGGCGGAGCGCAGGTCGGGGAAGGCGGGCCCGGGGACGACCGCGCCGTCGGCCACGGCACGGGTCTCCAGTCGCCAGCTGCGCGGATACGACGGGACCGGGCAGTCTGTGCAGGTCGACCGGGTCAGGGTGGCCACCGACCGCCCGTCCGGCAGCCAGGACCCGGCCCCGGGCAGCCGGCCGCCGTTCAGTGGCAGCTTCCGATACGGTGCGGCGGTGCCGTCGGGGGCCGCGTCGGCGACCCGGGTCAACCACACCTCGTCGCGTACCTGCACGGCCAGCTCGGCACCGTCCGGCGACACCGCCGCTCGTCCGGGTGGCACCCAGGCGGTGCCCACCCGCACCCGCAACACATCGGCGCGGCGGTCCCGGTCGTACAGCCCGACGTACGGGGTGGCGTAGGTGTTCGGCGAGGTGAAGGTGTCGTGGTCGGCGTAGGCGAGGCGCTTGCCGTCGGGCGCGAAGGCGAGCGGGTAGCCATGCACGCCCGCCGGGGCGGACCGGCCGGACGTCAGGTCGTAGACCGACTCACCGGCCCAGACGTACCGCCCGTCCGGGGACAGCAGAGCCTCGAAGCCGGCGGTCTGGCGCTCCGCGGGGGCGAGCGTGCGGTACCGGTCGGCGTCCGCGGCCACCACGCCCATCCGGTTCTCGTTCCAGTCGTCGCGCACCGCCGGGCCGCCGAAGAGCATCGCCGCCACGCCGGGCGCCGACTCGGCCACGCTCGCGGTGCGCAGCGGCGGGTCGACCAGCCGGGTGGGCAGGCCGGGGGCGGTGGAGTCGGCCGCCGCTGCCGGCCACGGGATGGACGCCGGGCGCAGCACGTACCCCGTGCCGAGCAGCAGCATTCCGACGGCGAGCGCGCCGGCAGCGGCCGCCCGGCGACGCCGGTGCCGGGCCCGCGCCCGGTCGAACAACCCCTCGGGTACGGCGGCCGCCGGCACGCCGTCGGCGAGGCCGCGCAGTGCCTCGCTGAGTCGGCTGGTCATCTGGCCACCTCCTGTGGGGCCCGGCCGACGAGTTCGGCCAGCTCGGGGGCGAGGGTGCGCAGCCGACCGAGGGCGTGCCGGGTCTGGCTCTTGACCGTGCCGATCCGGCAGCCCAGCAGCTCGGCGGTCTCGGCCTCGCTGCGGTCCTCGTAGTAGCGCAGCACCAGCACCGCCCGCTGCCGCACGGTCAACCGGGCCAGCGCCGCCCGCAGCACCATCCGTAGGTCGGCGTCGTCGCCGGGACCCGCCGAGCGGTCCGGCACGAACCCGTCAAGCTGTTCCGGTGGGCGCGCCCGCCGCCACCGCCACCAACTGGCCGCCTGGGTATACAGCACCCGACGCAGGTACGCGCCAGGGTCGTCGAGCCGCTCCCAGCGGATCGCGACCCGGGCCAGGGCCACCTGGAGCAGGTCCTCGGCGTGGTGCCGATCGGCGGTGAGCAGGTACGCGAACCGGGTCGACGCGGCGCTCTCCGCCCGTACGAACTCGGCGAAACCGGCCCGAGCCCGGTCCTCACTCTTCAACTGATCGCCCTCCTCACCTAGGCAGACGCGAAGGAGTGGCACCACGGAGGGAACCCCGGCTCTCTTTTCTGCTCGGATCCCGTTGCGGGGGCGTTCAGTCCCGGGCCAGCTCGGCCTCGTACGCCGCGCGCAGCCGGGCGAAGACGGACTCGCGGCCCGCCGGTCGGGGTATCCCGAGGTGCTGCTCGCGGAGTTCGTCCATGAACTCCTCCCACAGCTCGGGGCCGCCCCGCTCCAGCAGTTCGGCCCGGACCGACAGTTCACGGGTGACGGGCAGGTGGCGCCGCCCCCACGCGCCGAGGTGCGCCATCACCGGTACGAGCTGGATGGCGGGCTCGGTGAGGCTGTAGATCACCTTCTGCTTGTGGCTGGGGTCGGGGGCGCGGGAGACGAGACCGTGCTCGGTGAGTCGGTGGAGCCGGTCGGCGAGGATGTTCGAGGCGATTCCCTCGTCCGAGCGGTTCAGCAACTCGCGGAAGTGTCGGCGATTGCCGAACATCATGTCCCGGATGATCACGAGCGACCACTTGTCGCCGAACACCTCCAGGGAGAGGTTGATCGGACAGCCCGAGCGCCCCTGCTCCATCACCATGAACCTCCGATCGTCAACTGATTGCAGTCTACAACCGGATGCGCTAACGTCCGTACCGGTTGTAAATCGCAACTGGTATCGGGGAGAGCGGAGAGATTCATGAGCAGCAAGGTCGTCTGCGACATCTCGATCTCTGCCGACGGCTACGCCGCCGGTCCGAATCAGACGGCGGAGAAGCCGTTCGGTGACGGCCAGGTGGACCAGCTGCACGCCTGGATGTTCGAGACCCCGGACGAGAACAAGACCGAGGTCGACGGGATCCTCTCGGCCGGCGCGTACATCATGGGGCGCAACATGTTCGGGCCCGTCCGTGGCGAGTGGGATCTGGACTGGACGGGGTGGTGGGGCGAGGACCCGCCGTACCACGGCCCCGTGTTCGTGCTCACGCACCACCCGCGCGAGCTGTTGGCCATGAAGGGTGGCACCACGTTCACCTTCGTGACCGACGGCATCGAATCCGCCCTCGACCAGGCCCGCAAGGCGGCGGGGGAGCGGGACGTCGCCATCGCCGGCGGGGCGGCCACCGTCAACCAGTACCTGGCCGCCGGGCTGATCGACGAACTCCGTACCCACGTCGCCCCGCTCACCCTCGGAGCCGGCGAACGCCTCTTCGACGGCGTACCACCGTTGGATCTCGAACTCCTCGCCGCCCGAGCGGCGTCGCTGGTCACGCACATCAGCTACCGCGTCGTGCGCTGACCTCGACCGCCCGCCGCGCAGAGGTCGACTCGGGCGATCCTCGACGAGCCCGCCTCGGTCAGCTCGCTCGGCGCTCGGGAAACTGCTCCACGTCGAACAGTAATGTTTCGTCGACGAGCTCTCCTCCGTCTACATAGGAGTCGATCAGCTCTGCCGGGGCGCCGGCTTCGAGGAGCAGGTCGACCGCGTTGATCGCGTACCAGTTGTCGGCGACGGCGTGCATGGCCGCTGCCTGGGCGAGCAGGTCGGGATCGGCGGCGAGGTCGGCAAGTTCGGCAAGGGCTACGGCCCGGACCAGGCCCTCCCGGTAGCCACCGGCGTAATCCGTCGCGATCCGGTGCACCCGGGCGAGGATGAGGCGGCGGTCGGTCGACTGGTAGGCGGCGATTCGGGCTGGGCCGCTCGTCTGGTCTCGGCTGTCATACACCTCGATATTCTATCGTACACGTGTTCGAATCGCTGCCCGTTCCCCTGGATTCGGGCCGCACCGCCGGGGTCCGCCCCACTCCTCCTCGCTAGTATCGCGGGATGATCAATCCGATCGAGCTCGTCATCTTCGACTGCGATGGAGTGCTGGTCGACAGCGAGCGCATCGCCGTCCGCGTCCACGTGGCGGCGGGCGCGGAACTGGGCTGGCCCATTACCGAGGCGGAGGTGATCGAGCGGTTCGTCGGCCGGTCCAGGACCTCCATCGGCGAGCTGATCGCTGCCCGCCTCGGGCACGACCTCGCCGCGACCTGGGGGGAGCGGTTCGAGTTGGCGCACCGCCAGGCGGTGGACGCCGGGCTGACCGCGGTCGACGGGATCACCGACGCACTCGACGGGATCAGCCAGCCGACGTGTGTGGCCTCCGGCGGCACGCACGAGAAGATGCGACACACGCTGGGCCGCACCGGCCTGTACCGCCGCTTCGAGGGACGTATCTTCAGCGCGACCGAGGTCGCCCGTGGCAAGCCTGCCCCCGACCTGTTCCTGCACGCGGCGGCGACGATGGGTGTCCCGCCTGCGGCGTGCGTCGTGGTCGAAGACAGCCGGCCCGGTGTCCAGGCGGCCCGTGCCGCCGGCATGCGCTGCTTCGGCTATGCCGGTGGACTGACCTCCGCCCGCCAGCTCGAAGGCCCCGACACGGTGATCTTCGACGACATGCGAAAGCTGCCGTCCCTGCTGGACAGCGCGGTACTCGCCTGAACGCTGCCCTGCTGAGCGCGGTGCTCGCCCGACACCCGGGACGGGTCTATCGCTCGCCGACGTCGGGGCCATGACGCAGGAAGGCGGCGGCGGTCTCGCGCAGGTCCCGCCGGGGTGCGCCGATGGTGTTCTCGACGGCGGCGATGTGCACCGCCATCGCGATGAGCAGGGACGCCGCCGGGTCGGGTGGCTGCCAGCCGATCGCGGTCAGGTCCGGCTCGACCATGGCGGCAAAGGCCGCGTTGCGCGCCGCGACCTCGGCGGTGAGCGCGTTGTCATGGCGTGCCTGGAACAGCAGCGCACGGGCCTGCGGCGCGGCCAGGCACCCATCCAGATAGGCGGTCAGCGCGGCGGTCAACCGAGGCAGGCCGGGATCCAGGTCGCGGATCGCCGCCGTCACCAGGGTCTGCAACTCGTCGTGAAAGCGACGGTGCAGGGCGACGAGGTAGGCGGTGCGGTCCGGCCAGTGCTGGTAGAAGGCTCCTTTGCTCATCCCGGCCGTCGCGACGACCGCGTTGACGCTCATGCCCGCCAGGCTCGGACCGGCCGGGTCGCCTAGCAGCGCCGTGCCGGCGTCGAGCAGGGCGCGACGGCCGGGTTCCGCCGGCCTAGCCATCCGCGTTCGCCCCGTCCGGGCCTGGGGCCGACGCCTCGGCGCAGGGCGGAGGCGCGACCGCGTCGAGGAATGGCACCACCGCGCCGAGCCAGCGCTGCGGCACCTCGGCGTGCGGCAGGTGCCCGGACCAGAATCGGGCAACCTGGGCGCGCGGCAGCAGTCGCGCGGCACGCCGTCCGGCACTGCGCCACGGCACCACCGGGTCGAGACGGCCCCAGGTCAGCAGCACCGGGACGGTGATGGTGGACGCGATGTGCCGCAGGTCGTGGGCAGGGTCGAGAAATGACCGCCAGACCGCGCTGTGCACGGTCAGCCGGTCCGGGTTGCCTCGCATCGACCGAACTCTACGGAGCGCGGCGCGGCTGGTCGGGGTACGGCGCACCGTGTACGCCGACGCCAACGGCCCGGCGAGCAGGCGGGCCGGACCGACCGAACCCATGGTTCGTACGAAGGTTCGGGTGAGCCAGGTGAACCGGGTGAAACCACCGGGCGCCACCAGCACCACCGCCGCGACACGATCCGGTCGCGCGAGCGCCTGGTATGCCGCCGTGTACCCGCCGACGCTGTGGCCGATGAGCACCACCTGCCCCAGCCGCCCACCGACGGCCCGACCGATCCCGTCCAGTACGTCGTCGAGTACCCGGGCGAGACCCGGAGCGTCCACCGTCGCACCATCGTCCAGATGGGACGAGCGGCCGTAGCCGGGCCAGTCCAGCCGGACGACGGTGCGCCGTTCGGCCAGGACGTCGACCACCGCGTCCCAGTCCCGGGCATCGCCCGGATTGCCGTGCAGCAGCACCGCCACCGGACCTCGCCCGGCGGCGGTGTACCCGACCGGCCCGAGAGCGGTCATCAGCTCCCCGGCGGCCGGCAGTGTTCCCTCGGCCATGTCCCCAGCATACCCGTTGACAGACCGACCGGTCGGTCATAGCTTTGTGGACCTGGTCACCACGCACCAGACGGACCTGGTCACCTCACGCACCAGATGGACCTGCTCACCTCAGGAAGAGGAGTGCCGCCGTGAACCCGCTCCTGATGCCCGTCGTCGCCGTGCAGGGGACGTGGATCCGCACCACGCTCAAGATGGCTTCCCCGGCCACCGGCCCGACCAGCGGGACGGTGGGGGAGGGCTCCGGCCCGCCTCTGCGGATCGCCATTCTGGGCGAGTCGACCGCGGCCGGGTGCGGGGTCGACACCCACGACGACGGATTCCCCGGATGTCTGGCCCGCGAACTCGCCGTACGGACCCAGCGGTCGGTCAGTTGGGAGGTGGCCGGTCAGTTCGGTGCCACCGCCCGTCGGATCCGCTACCGGCTCCTGCCCCGGCTGGGCGAGCGACTGGACGTCGCCGTGCTCCTCGCGGGTGCCAACGACGTCTTCACCCGCCGTACCCCGGAACAGTGGCGGGACAATCTGGTCGCCATCCTCGACAGCCTCACCGACCGTGCCGACGACGTCGTGATGAGCGGACTGCCACCGTTCGCGGCCTTTCCCTCGCTGCCGACCGCACTCGGTCGGTACCTCGCCGAACGCGCAGCCGCCCTCGACGAGGTGTCCCGGCAGGTATGCGCCGAGGCGCCCCGGACGACGTGGATCGGCATTCCCGAGGTCCCGATCCCGAACTTCTTCGGCCACGACCGATTCCACCCGTCGGCCGCCGGTTACCGTAGCTGGGCCCTGGCCATCGCGGACCACATCGCCCGGTAGGCCACCCCTGGACCGCTCTCCACGGCTCGTCAGCGTCGGCGCAGCAATTCCACCAGCTCGCCGAACCGCTCGACGGCGGCGGCGCCGTCCAGCGCCGCCACCTGCAACGCGAACACGTCCGGCCGGAGTCGGTCGCGTACCAGTTCGCAGAAGTCGAGGAGCTGGCGCGGCTGGGTGACCCGCCGGTACCGGGCCAGCACCCAGTCCCGGCCCAGCCGGTCGGCGTTCCGGCGCAGCCGGGTCGGGCTCGACGCGACGAGCCGGCCGGGCGTACGCAACCCGCGCCAGGGCCCGAGTGCGCGGATCGCCTCGTCCTCGCCCTCGGCCAGTACGACGAAACTGGTCAGCACCACGGTCGGCGGCGTACGCCCGGCGGCCCTCGCGGCGGCGCGGGCCACGTCCACCACCGTGCGGCCGGTCTCCTCGGGGTCCTTGACCGAGGTGACCACCCCGTCGGCAAGCCGTCCCGCCGTGGCCGCCGAGCGGGGACCGGCCGCAGCGAGGTACACCGGCACGGAGGTCAGCGGCGGACTGTGCAGTCGCAGTGCGGAGACCGGATAGTACGGGGCGTCGGGTCGCTCCACGGTGGCACCGGCGAGCAGGGGTCCGAGCAGTCCGAGCGCCTCCGTCATCCGTGCCAGCCGTTCCTCGTACCGGGGGAACCGGCCCAGTGGCGCCTCGTTGATCCCCTCGCCGGTACCCACGCCGAGCGCGAACCTGCCCCCGGAGAGTCGGTCGAGCGTGGCGGCGGCCTGCGCGACCATCACCGGATGCTGGCGGAACAGCGGACAGGCCACCGCCGACATCAGTCCGACGGTGCGGGTGGCCGTCGCGACCGCGCCCAGGGTGGACCAGCCGAATCCGGCCGCACCGACGTCGTCGACCCACGGTTGCAGGTGGTCGGAGACGAGCACCGTGTCGAAGCCCGCCTCCTCGGCGCGCCGGGCCTGCGCCACCAACAGTTCGGGCTGCCATTCCTCGGATCCGAGGAACCAACCGAACCGGGTCACCGGGCTCCTTCGTACGGTCCGTCGCCGACACTTCGGACCGGTCGGCCGGGACCGGTGAGCGGGTTGAAACTCTATCATCATCGATGTAACAAACCTTGGTGAGTGGGCTCGGTGACGTGATCCACCGACCGGACACGGAGGATCCGTCCGATGCCGCCTACCCTGGAGCCCACCGCGTGCCGACGTAGTTTCCGGGAGCACATCATGAGATCCCACCGCCGCGACCCCGGACGTCCCACCCTGAGCGAGGTCGCGGCCCGGGCCGGAGTCGGGCGGGGGACCGCCTCCCGGGTGGTCAACAATTCGTCCCAGGTCAGTCCGACGGTACGGGCCGCGGTCTGGGCGGCGGTCCGGGAACTGGGATACGTGCCGAACCGGGCCGCCCGGACCCTGGTGACCCAGCGGACCGACTCGGTCGCACTGGTCATCTCCGAGTCCGGTGAGCGGGCGTTCGGCGAACCGTTCTTCGCCGGCATCGCCCGTGGGGTCAGCGCCGGCCTGGCCGACACCCCACTGCAACTCTGGCTGTCCTGGATCCAGTCGCCGGGCGGTCGGGAGAAGATGGAGCACCAGCTCACCGACCAGCACGTCGACGGCGTCATGTTGATCTCGCTGCACGACGCGGACCCGTTGCCGGGGCTACTGATGGAGCGTGGCCTGCCGACCGTCCTGGGTGGACGGCCGGCCTGGATGCTCGGCACGGACGACCAGCCGGCGTACTTCGTCGACGTCGACAACGCCGGTGGCGCCCGGCAGGCGGTCGAGTATCTGCTCTCCATCGGACGGCGAGTGGTCGCCACCGTCGCCGGACCGCAGGACATGGGCGCCGGGGTGACCCGTCTGATCGGATACCGGCAGGCACTGGCAGGGCAGGGTCGGCCGACCGACGAGGACCTGATCGCGTACGGCGACTTCAGCGCGAGCAGCGGGATCGAGGCGATGCGTCAACTGCTCGCCCGATGTCCCGATCTGGACGCGGTCTTCGCGGCCTCGGACCTGATGGCGCTGGGGGCGATGCAGGTGCTGCACGAGGCCGGCCGCCGCATCCCCGAGGATGTCGCGGTGGTCGGGTACGAGGACTCGTCCCTCGCGTTGCACGCCAATCCGCCGCTGACCTCCGTACACCAGCCGGTCATCACGATGGGCCGGGAGATGGCCCGACTACTGGTCGCGCAGATCCGTGGCGACGACATCCCCTCGCCGGCCATCTTCCTGGACACCCATCTGGTCCTCCGGCAGTCCGCCTGACCACCGTCCGGGACGCCCGGTCGATGGGTGCGCTCTCCGTTACCCTCGGCTCGTGATACCGGATATCGACGCATGGGACGCCTGGTCGCCGCAGGTCGTCGCCGAGCGGCTCGCCGGGCTCGACGTCCCGTGGTGCGTGGCCGCCGGCTGGGCCGTCGAGCTGTTCCTCGGCGTGCCGAGCCGCCCGCACGCCGATCTCGAGATCGCCGTTCCGGCCGACCGGTTCGACTCCGTCGCCGAGCGCTTCGCGGACTGCGATTTCCACGTCGCCCACGATGGCAGGTTGTTGCCGCTCTCGCCGGAGGCGATGCGGACGGGTCATCAGACCTGGGCCTGCGAGCGGGCGAGCGGGAAGTGGCGGTTGGACGTGTTCCGTGAGCCGCACGACGGTGAGGTCTGGATCTGCCGCCGGGACGTCCGAATCCGCCGGCCGTACGCCGAGATCATTCGTCGCGACCCGGACGGCATTCCCTATCTGGCGCCGGAGGTGGTGTTGCTGTTCAAGGCGAAGGCCGTCAGGGAGAAGGACCAGGCCGACTTCGCCGCCGTACTGCCGTTGCTGGACGAGGCGGCCCGGCGCTGGCTCGACGGGGCGCTGGCGCTGGTCGACCCGACGCATCGCTGGCGGGAACAGCTGTCGACCGGACCGTGATCCGGGCGTCTCCGCACCACGGTTGCCGCTGGTGCCGCCGGAACGGGAGCGGCGCGGCGACCACGAGGGTCGCCGCGCCGAGGGTCCGGTGCGCGTGGAGTGGGTTCAGCCGGCGGTGCAGGACCTGACCTGGGGTCGGGCGCCGGAGTTGCCGTTCATCATCGTGGTGAAGCCGAAGGCGTTGCCGCTGCCGTTGGAGCGCATCGTCAACACGGTGCCGTTGCTGCTCAGGCTGGCGCTGCCGTTCCAGGTGGTGGTGATCGACTGCGGCGAGGTGACGCCCACCACCACGGTCCAGCTACTGGTGCCGTTGACCGTCACCGTGGTGTTGTACCGGTCGCCCCAGACCGTGCCGGCCGTCACCGACGTGCTGCAACTGCCGCCGCCCGGTGGCGGGGTCGTGGTGGGGTTGCCACCCGGCGGGGTGGTGGTCGGGTTCGGCCCGGTACCGTTGTTGAGGGCGGTCAGCACGGCGTCGTACGCGGCCTTCTTTCCACCGCTGCCGTTGAACAGCAGTGGGCTCTCGCCGGACCGCCACGAGTCCGAGTCCCGGATGCCCCACACGGTGATGCCCTTGCAGCGGGCCACCGCGAGGCAGTCGTTGGTCACGTTGCGGTACGCGTCGGCCGGCGCGTTGCGGATGTCCAGCTCGGTGATGTGCACGTCCACGCCGAGCGCGGCGAAGCTGGACAGCGTGGTCCGGTAGTTGCTCGGGTAGTTCGAGCCGCCGGTGAAGTGGGACTGGAGGCCGACACAGTCGATCGGCACGCCGCGCTGCTTGAAGTCCTGGACCATCCGGTAGACGGCCTGGGTCTTGGCGTCGTTCCAGTTGTCGGTGTTGTAGTCGTTGTAGCAGAGCTGGGCGTTCGGGTCCGCCGCGTCCGCGGCGCGGAAGGCGGCCTCGATCCAGTCGTTGCCGGTGCGCTGGAGGTTGGAGTCGCGGCGGGCGCCGCTGCTGCCGTCGGCATAGGCCTCGTTCACCACGTCCCACCACGCGATCTGGCCCCGGAAGTGGGTGGCGACCTGGGTGATGTGGTTGAGCATGGCCTGGCGCAGGGCGCTGCCGCTCATGCTCTGCATCCAGCCGGGCTGCTGGGAGTGCCAGGCGAGGGTGTGGCCGCGTACCTGCATGCCCCGGCTGCGGGCGTGGCTGACGATCCGGTCCGCGTTGCCGTAGCTGAACTGGCCCTGCTGCGGCTCGGTCGCGTCGATCTTCATTTCGTTCTCGGGCGTGACCTGGTTGAACTCTCGGTTCAAAATCGTGGTGTACGCGCTGTCGCTGAGCCGGCCCGCGGCGACGGCCGTGCCGAAGAAACGGCCGCGCTCCGCGGCCGACGCGCCCAGCGTCGTCGCGGCACTGGCGGTCTGGGGCAGGGCCATGGCACCGGCGGAGGCGAGGACGGCCACCGCGCCGATGACGACCGCGAACCGGCCCCGGAGTCGGGTGCTCCGGCCTACGTCGGCACCGAGGAAATTCCTGATCATTTGTGCCCCTTCTTGCGAGGGCCGGACGGATCGTTGGTGGTGGAACCGCCCGGGCGTCACGGTGTGAGACCGGTCGAGGCGCCACCGGTACGCCGCGCGGCCGTATGGCGGCGGCAATGTGGCGATCGACGGTAGTGGATTGAAAGTCTTGCATCGCTCGATGGACGGGTCAACTTTTTCCGGAAAAGTCCCGGCTGGGAATCCGGTGAGTTTCTTCGGCATCCTCCCGATGAGCAGCGCCGCAGCGGGATGAGTGAGCCGAACTGGGCGCTGGGATTTCGGAACATCGACGACGAGCCGCGAAATCTTTCGGCATCGATGTCCGGCCGCTCCGGGGTCCCCGGTCAGCGGTTGGTCGGCCTCGGGCGCGACGCTATGACGAAGGTGCTGCGGACGGCCGTTGCCGCCACCACCAGGGTGGCGAGCCAGGACAGGGCCAACGGATCGACCACCAGACCGAGCGGGGCCAGGGCGAGGAGTACGACCGCCGCGGTGAGGTGCGTCTTCGGGCGGGTGCCGAAGATGGCCTTCTTGAACAGCACGTATCCGATCAGGAACAGCGCCGGGCCGCCCAGCACGCTGGCGATGACGGCGGTATCGGCGGCCCCGGTCGGATGCTTCAATGCGAGGTCGTCGCCGACCGCCGTGACGATGATGCCGGCGACCATCGGAATGTGCGAATAGGTGTACGCCGACCGACCGAGCCGGCCCGGCTCGTCGGACTCGTCGATGACCGCCTGGGCGGCGTCGGCGCTGCGGTCGAAGTAGATCCACCACAGTGCCACGGTGGCGAGGAAGGTGGCGGCGAACGTGGCGAGGGTCGGCGGGTCGCGTGCCAGGTCGCCGAAGACCGAGCCGGTGACCAGGATGGACTCGCCGAGCGCGATGATGATGAAGAGTCGGGCCCGTTCGGCCAGGTGGGCGCCGCTGATCGCCCAGTCGGCCGGACGGGACCGGCCCACCCGGGGTATGTAGAACCCGGCCACCGCCGCCGTGGTGTCGATGGCCAGTGCGGCCGCCCACAGGCCCAGCCGGGCTGGACCGTGCACCACCCCACCGACCAGCCAGAGCGGGGCGGACGTCAGCCGCCAGATCAGCATCCGCCGGAAGTTGTCGCGCAGCGACGGCTGTTCGCCGAGGGTCGCGACGACGAAGATGCACCGGCCGACCTCGAGCGTGACGTACGCCCCGGCGAACCAGAGGCCCCGCTCGCCGTACGCCTCGGGGATGGCGGAGGACATCACCAGGCTGACCCCGATCAGCGCGATCAGCATGACGCGTACCACGGGGCGGTCCGGATCGAACCAGTTGGTGATCCAGGCGGTGTCGACCCAGGCCCACCAGACCGCGAGCATGAGCACCGCGACCTGGGCCGTGCCGAGGGGTGTCAGTCGACTCAGCAGCAGTTCGGTCAGCTGGGTCACGGCCAGGACGTAGACCACGTCGAAGAACAGTTCGATGTGGGTGACCTGGCTCGACTCCTGCTGCCGCAGGACCGTCCACCGGCTGTCCCGCCTGGTCAACCTGGCCTCCACCGGGGTCGTCCGGCTCCCCGTGGTAGCTCAACTGGGCATAAGCCGTGATAAGCGCTAAAAGCGTGTTCTAGTATAAATAATCCAACGTAGCCGGGATGGCGGACGATACGGACACCGTGCGAGGTGTCGTTCGAGGTGTGCCAGGCGGCCCTCCTGGTGGTTCCGGGGGTCGCTCAATCGCTCCGCCGGAGCTGTTTGCGGGTCGGTCAGGACGGGGATGCGAAGCACTCGATCGCCGGTTGGCCCGTACCGGGTCGGGACCGACGGTTCGCCGCAGGAGCGGGTGGACCCGAGGTTCGGCCGATCGAGGGCGGTACCCGACCGTAGGGGCTCCTCGCGCCCGCGGAGCGGATCCGGCCGCGCCAGCTCTCGTGACAGGCGAAGTCGACCAGGTCGTACGAGACGGGGGATTGCCCCAGCGGAGGAAAGATGCCCGTTCTTGCCAAGAAGATCCTGACCTGGCTGTTCGTGGGTTTCCTGGTCTTCTTCATCGCCTTCCGGCCGGACGGTGCCGCCGACCTGGTCGAAACCATCGGGGGACTGCTGATGGCGATCGCCCAGGGAATCGGCGACTTCCTCACCCGCCTGATGGCCTGACCCGTCCGACGGGGGAGTCACCGCAACGCCGCGAGGGTCTCGGCGGCCACCTGGAGATCCTCCCGAGGCTCGATGACCAGCACCGGTACGCCGGCGCCCTCGGCCGAGACCACCGAGTCGACCTCCCGGTTGCCGCCCTCGGGTGGTTCGACGCCGAGCAGGCCGAGCCCGGCACAGATGTCGTGTCGCACCTCGGGCTGGTCCCAGCCGATCTCACCGGTGAAGACGACGGCGTCCAGTCGGTCCAGACTGGTCGCGGCGGCGGCCAGTTCCCGACGTACCCGGTGGGCATAGACCGCGAGCGCGAGCGCCGAGGCGGGATCCTCCGGCGCGGCGGCGACCAGGTCCCGGGTGTCGGAGGACCGGCCGTCGGAGAGGCCGAGCAGTCCGGCCCGGTGGTTGAGGCCCTCGCTCAGCGCGGCCAGATCGAGCCGGTCGTCGCCGAGCAGCCAGAGCAGCATTCCCGGGTCGACCGCGCCGGACCTCTTCGACATCGGTATCCCGTCCAGCGGGGTGAATCCCATCGAGGTGTCGACGCTGCGGCCGTTCCGGACCGCGCAGACCGAGGCGCCGCCACCGAGGTGGGCCAGCAGGAGCTGGAGCCCGTCGACCGGTCGGCCGAGCAGCTCCGCGCTCCGGCGCAGCGCGTACGCGTAGGAGAGGCCGTGGAAGCCGTAGCGGCGTAGCCCCCAGCGCCGGCGCCACTGCGCGGGCAGCGGGTAGGTGGCGGCGGCCTCCGGCAGGTGCGCGTGGAAGGCGGTGTCGGGGCACAGCACCTGCGGCACGCCGGGAAGCTGGTCCCGGATCCGGTCGAACAGGTGCAGCGCGGGCGGAAGATGCAGCGGAGCCAGGGTGTTCAGCCGGTCCAGGTCGGCGCGGATCGTGTCGTCGACCCGGGTCGGCGTCCGGACGAGGTCGCCGCCGTGCACCAGGCGGTGGCCCACCGCGTCGGGAGGGTCGTGTGCGCCGACGAACTCCTGTACGGCCTGGTCGGCCCCGGCCGAACCGGGCGGCTCCGAGCGTTCGAGCCCGTCGACGACCTCGCCGTCCCGGACGTAGTCGAGCCGGAGGCTGGCGGAACCCGCGTTGACGGTCAGTACGACCGGGGGGTCCGGGGACCGGCCCGCCGGTCGATCGGTTGCCGCGGCAGACATCCGCCCGCCCCCTTCCCGCGTGCCGTCGCCGCACCTGTCCGTCGCGACCGTCGCCGCAATCGTCCGTCGCGCGTCCGTCGCGTCGGATGTCGCCTTACCCGAAGACGTCCGGTCCACTCCCTTCCCGCCGGTCGATGGCCTGTGCCGAAACATTTCGTCAACGTTTTCGGATACCGGGCAGAGATCAAAGCTGGTGGGAGCCATGACCGTCGATCAAAGTTACATCGTCGCAATGCACGCAACATCTTGCCGAAAACCTTTTCGTACGCCATCGTGTGCTGAACGCCGACTCCCACCAGCCCGCTGATCCACCGGCGGTCCCGGCGCCAAGAAATTGATCTTTATCAATCCCTTGAGCGAAGGAGGAACTTCTGATGAGGCGATGGTGGCCGGCCATGGTGCCGCTACTGGCGGTCGGTCTGGTGCTGACCGGGATGGGAGTCGCACAGGCCGCCCCCGGCGACAACCTGGCCTGGACCGCGACCGCGACCGCGTCCTACACCTCACCCTGGGAGAGCGTGGGAGCGATCCGTGACGGGATCGACCCGTCCCAGTCCAACGACACCCAGAACCCCCGCTGGGGCACCTGGCCCAACACCGGCGAGCAGTGGGTGCAGCTGACCTGGAGCCAGCCGCAGACGATCCGGGCCGCCGAGGTCTACTTCTTCGACGACAACGGCGGAGTACGGCTACCGGCGTCCTGGCGGGTGCAGAGCTGGAACGGGAGCGCCTACACCGACGTCGCCGGGGCCAGCGGGTACCCGATCGCGGCCAACCGCTACAACCTGGTCACCTTCACGGCGGTCAGCACCACCCAGCTCCGGGTGCTGATGCAGAGCGGCGCAGGCTCGGTCGGGCTGCTGGAGGTCAAGGCACACGCCCAGCCCCCGGGCGGCGGCCCGACCACCCCACCCACCACCCCGCCGGCCTCCGGCTGGAACCCGCCGTCCAACCTGGTGACGCCGCTGGACGAGGTATGGCGACACCAGGAGCAGACCTACAACAACGGCAACCTGTACGGATTCCGCAACTACGGCTGGGATCAGCTCTTCGCCAACCGTGGCTACGTCAACTACTGCGTCCGCTGGGACTCCTCGGCCAACGTCACGACCGCCCAGCGCGACCAGATCCACGCGGCCCTGGCCCGGCAGCACAAGAAGTGGATGGACGTGATGGTCGGGCACAACGCGTTCCCGTACACGGACGTGCCGATCCGGGTGGTCGGCTGGGCGGTACGCAACCGGTCCCAGCTCCAGTGGTCGGACACCTCGGTTGACATCTACGTGAACGACATCCGGGAGAACGCCCCGCAGTGCGCGGCGCCCTGCGGCCGGTTCTTCAACCAGAGCGGCCAGTACCCGAACTGTCCCGGCGGCGCGGCACGGCACTACGACCAGTCGCTCTGGCTGACCGACGGATTCGGCGGCGGTGCCGGCGGTGACTGGGGCCAGCGAATGGGCCGCGAGTATTT
The DNA here is from genome assembly GCF_042658085.1 of Plantactinospora solaniradicis. Lineage (NCBI taxonomy): Bacteria > Bacillati > Actinomycetota > Actinomycetes > Micromonosporales > Micromonosporaceae > Plantactinospora > Plantactinospora solaniradicis. The sequence goes on from NZ_JBHSPR010000008.1 coordinate 355,108, forward strand.
CATGAACAACATCAATGCCGAGAACATGACCATCCTGCTGCACGAGATCGGTCATACCTACGGCTTGGACGACTTCTACGACTGGACCCCCACCGGACAGTGCTGCTTCATCATGAAGGCCGGTAGCGCCAGCTCGATCACGGAGTTCGATCGCTGGATGTTCCGGGACTGGTGGCGGCACCTGAAGAGCCGCTACGGCTACTGACCCGGTCGCTCGAATTCACCCGGGGTCGCCCGGTTGGAACACCGGGCGACCCCCACCCCCGGAGGTGACCACCACCATGCACCGTCCCGCCCTGTCCCGTAGATCGTTGTTGCAGACCAGTGCCGCCGCCGTGGTGGGCGCGACCGTGGCCGGCGCGCTGCCGGGCCAGCCGGTCGCCGCGGCCCGGCCCGACGTCGGCGTCTCCGCGTACGCCTTTCCGCTCACCGCGGTCACCCTGCTGGCCGGTCCGTTCCAGGCCAACGCGGGGCGTACCCAGGCCTATCTGAACTTCGTCGACGCCGATCGGCTGCTGCACACCTTCCGGCTCAACTACGGCCTGTCGTCCTCGGCGACCGCCTGTGGGGGCTGGGAGTCCCCGACGACGGAACTGCGCGGACACTCCACCGGGCACGTGCTGACCGCGCTGGCCCAGGCGTACGCGAACACCGGCTCGGCCGCGTTCAAGACCAAGGGGGACTACCTCGTCGCGCAGTTGGCGATCTGCCAGAACCGGGCCACCACGGCCGGCTACAACACCGGCTACCTCTCGGCGTACCCGGAGAGCTTCATCGACCGGGTGGAGGCCCGGCAGCAGGTCTGGGCGCCCTACTACACGCTGCACAAGATCATGGCTGGGCTGCTCGACATGCACCAGCTCGCCGGCAACGTCCAGGCGCTCGACGTCCTGGTCCGGATGGCGGCCTGGGTCAAGTTCCGCAACGACCGGCTGACCCAGACCCAGCGGCAGAACATGCTGGACACCGAGTTCGGCGGGATGAACGAGGTACTGACCAACCTCTACCAGCTCACCGAGAACCCGGACCACCTCACCACCGCCCGCTACTTCGACCACGCCGAGATCTTCGACCCGCTGGCGGCGAACACCGACGCGTTGAACAACTACCACGCGAACACCCAGATCCCGAAGGTCCTCGGCGCGATCCGGGAGTACCACGCCACCGGCACCACCCGGTACCGCGACACCGCCGTCAACTTCTGGGACATCGTGGTCGGCCGGCACACGTACGCGATCGGCGGCAACTCCAACGGCGAGTACTTCAAGGCGCCGAACCGGATCGCCAGCGAACTCTCCGACAGCACCTGCGAGTGCTGCAACACCTACAACATGTTGAAGCTGACCCGGCAGCTCTTCTTCACCAACCCGGCCCGGCTCGACTACCTCGACTACTACGAGAAGGCGCTCTGGAACCACCTGATCGGTGCCCAGAATCCGAGTTCGTCGCACGGCTTCCACTGCTACTACGTGCCGCTGCGGGCCGGCGGGATCAAGACGTACAGCAACGACTACAGCAACTTCACCTGCTGCCACGGCACCGGGATGGAGACGCACACCAAGCTCGCCGACAGCATCTACTTCCACAACGGCAACATCCTGTACGTCAACCTCTTCGCCGCCTCCCGGCTCACCTGGCCGGGCCGGGGCATCACGGTCCAGCAGGACACCACCTTCCCGGAGGCGCCGTCGAGCCGGCTCACCGTCACCGGGTCGGGCGCGATCGACCTGCGGATCCGGATCCCCGGCTGGGCCACCGGTGCCGAGGTACGGCTGAACGGCGCCGTACAGGCCGGGGTCACTCCGGGAAGCTTCGCCCGGATCAACCGCACCTGGGCCTCGGGTGACGTGGTCGAGATCAGCCTGCCGATGGCGCTGACCCGGGAATCCACCCCGGACAACAGCACCGTGCAGGCGGTGAGGCACGGACCGATCGTGCTCGCCGGGGCGTACGGCACCAGCAACCTGTCCGCACTGCCCACTCTCGACCCGGCCAGCCTGCGCCCGACGTCGACCCCGTTGCAGTACACCGGAACCGCCAGCACCGGTTCGGTGACCCTGCTGCCGTTCTACAAGATGCACGGGCAGCGGTACACGGTCTACTGGACGGTGACCGGTGCCCCGCCGGCACCGTTCGCCGCGCACTACCGGTTCGACGAGACCGCCGGCACCTCGGCCGCCGACGCCACCGGCAACGGCCGGACCGGCACCCTGACCGGCGGTGCCAACTGGACGACCGGCCGGACCGGGAACGCGGTCAACCTGAACGGGACCGGCGCCCACGTCGGGTTGCCGGCCGGGCTGCTGGCCGGCGCCACCGCGTTCACGATCGCGACCTGGGTCCGGCGGACCACCGCGACGGCCTGGGCCCGGGTCTTCGACTTCGGCTCGGGCACCAGCGGATATCTCTTCCTCACCCCGCAGAGCAGCGCCGGCACCGCCCGGTTCGCCATCACCAGCGGCGGGGCCGGCGCCGAGCAGCAGATCAACGCGCCGGCCGCGCTGCCGGTCGGCACCTGGACGCACGTCGCGGTCACCCAGACCGGCAACCTCGGGGTGCTCTTCATCAACGGTGTCGAGGTGGCCCGGAACAACGCGCTGACCACCCGTCCGTCCGCGCTCGGCAGTACCACCCAGAACTGGATCGGCCGCTCGCAGTACTCCGGCGACCCGTACCTGACCGGGGCGGTGGACGGCTTCCGGGTCTACGCCCGGGCCCTGAGCGCGGCCGAGGTCGCCGACCTGAACGCGACCGGCCTGTGAGCCCTGGTGCAGCGCCTGATCCGGTCGCGACCCCAACCTGACCCCTGCCCGCCGCGAACGCGGCGGTCCGCCTCGCCGAGGAGGGAATCCTCATGGCATCCCCCGCCCATCGTCCCCTTGGCCGTACCCGGCTGCTCGTCGGCGCGTCCGGCCTGCTCCTCGTCCTGTTTGCCCTGGTCGGGCCCGCCGGCGCCGAATCCCGGTCCGCTCCGGCGGTCGGCCCGCCGCCCACTGTGGATGATCATCTCTATCCGGCCGGCACCGCCGACCACCACCACGCGGCGGGCACCGCCGACCACGGGCACGGGCCCACCGGCCCCGACGCGCGGCCGCTGTCCGGGGTGCCGGCCGACGAACCGGCCCGGGGCCTGGTGTACGGCGGGCTCGTCGCAGCCCGGACCGGCCCCTGTGTCGGCGCCTACCAGGTGGTCGGCGTCATCCCGACGATGTGTACGCACGGCCCGGACAGTCCGCCCGCCGGTCTGTCCGTGAGCCGGGAGATCAGGCCGCTCTCACCACGGGTCGCCCAGGTCGCCCCCCAGGCGCTGCCCGTCTGCGAGGGCGATGGTGTCTCCGGCCGGCGTGTCGAGGTGCTCTACGTGCACGGCAGCGTGAACCGGTACGCCCAGTACCTGGAGACGTTCCGGACCCTGGCCGAGGGCGTCGACACGATCTTCTACGAGAGCGCCCGGGAGACCGGCGGATCGCGGCGGGTCCGGTACGTCACCGAGACGGTGAACGGAGCCTGCCGTCCGGTCGTCCGGGACGTGCAGATCCCCGACGCCGCGCTGAACGCCAACGACTGGGCGCCGCTGCTGAACGCGGTCCGGGCCGCCGGCTACACCCGCACCGATCGTAAGTACCTACAGTTCGTGGACGCGCGGGTCTACTGCGGCATCGGCGGGTTCGCCGGTGACACCCGCAAGAGCGACCAAAACCGGTCCAACTCCGGCCCCGAGTACGCCCGCGCGGACAGCGGCTGCTGGAACGCGGGCGTCGCGGCGCACGAACTCGGGCACACCCTCGGCGCGGTCAACAACAACGCCCCGAACGCTTCCGGGTACGCCCACTGCGTCGACGAGTGGGACGTCATGTGTTACAAGGACAACGCCAACACGGTGATCCAGACCAGGTGCACGGACCGGGCGCACGACCAGCGGCTGGACTGCAACCATGACGACTACTACCACACCGCTCCGGCCGCGGGCAGCTACCTGGCCACCTACTACAACGTCGCCGACAATCTCTTCCTGATCCGTAATTCCGCCGGCCCACCTCCCACGCCGACGACGTTCCGGCTGGTCAACGGCGCCTCGGGAAGCTGCCTGGACGTACCCGACAGCAACTCCACCGACGGGATCCAATTCGTCGTCTGGACCTGCAACAGCGGTGCCAACCAGTCGGTGAGCCAACTGGGGGAGACCCTGCGGGTGCTCGACAAGTGCCTCACCGCGTCCGGTTCGGGCACCGTGGCGGGTACCGCCGTGGTGATCTCCGGCTGCACCGGCGGCACCAACCAGCGATGGAGCCTACGGCCCGACGGCGCGGTGGCCGGAGTACCCAGCGGACGTTGCCTCGCCACCACGGGCGACGGCCAGACCAACGGCACGACGCTGGTCCTCGCCGACTGCACCGGCCAGCCGGCCCAGCGGTGGAGCCGGGGATGAGCCCGATCCCACGTACCAGTTCCGTCCCCACCACAAACCCCCATGGAGGTGACCCGATGCGGTTCGCACCGGGAAGAAAGCGGAGATGCTGGGCGGCCGGGCTCGCGGTCGTGCTGGCCACCACCGGTGCCCTGACGGCACCTGGAACGCCGGCCATGGCTGCGCAGACCATCGGCTACCCCACGTTCTCCGGACCGGCCGTTCCGGCGCCGCCGGTCGGTTACAACACCGGCAACACCATGCAGGCGATCTACAACGCCGAGAGCGGCGGCACCGACTTCTGGTTGGACCGGCTGCTGGGGCGGCCGGGCAACGATCCGGCCGGCACCTGGCTGATGAGCCGGGGCCGAGGCATGTTCATGTACACCCACAACCCGTCGGTGATCGGCTTCGGCGGCAACGCCGCGTACTGGGACAACATCAGCAGCCAGAACGCGTACGCGGTCGCGGTCACCCCCGGCACCTTCACCGAGCAGGTGTCCAGCCGGTGGCAGTCACCGAGCCACTGGCGGGGCGTCTACACCAGCGGTTCGGTCCGGGTCGAGGTGTCGAAGTTCATCACGCAGCAGAACGTGGCGGTGACCAACCTCAACGTCGTGAACACCGGCTCCGCCTCGGCGACCGTGCAGTTGCGGGCCACCTCGCCGTACGCGACCTCGGGCAGCGGCAGCGAGCTGACCGGGACCCGGGCGGTGAAGAACGGGCTGACCACGCTCTATCCCCGGCTGTCGGGGGACGGGTTCACGGTCAGCTCCGGCGGGCTGAACCGGTCGGTGACGCTCGCCGCCGGACAGAGCCTGAGCACCAAGGTGCAGCTCGGGTTCGTCGCGAACGAGATCCCGGAGTCGCTGACCGAGTACAACACCTACCGGGGCTACACCCCGGCGACGGCGTTCGCCACCCACGTGCGGGCGTACAACCGGTGGTGGGCGGAGAACATCCCGTACATCGACGTGCCGGACGCGGCGATCAAGAAGAACGTCTACTACCGCTGGTGGCTGATGCGCTTCAACTACCTCGACGTGGACATCCCCGGCCAGGACTTCCAGTTCCCGACCTCGGTCGAGGGGGCGCTCGGCTACAACAACGCGATCGTGCTCACCCAGCCGATGCACATCGACGACCTGAAGTACCTGCGCAACCCGATCTACTCGTACGGGCCGTGGACGTCGATCGGGCAGGTGTCCCGCAACGGCCGGTTCATGGACAACCCCGGCGACCCGGAGAACTGGTCCAACTCCTACACCCAGTACGTCGCCGAGGCGGCCTGGCGCAGCTACCAGATCCACGGCGGGCAGCCGGCAATCGCGGCCAACCTGGCCCGGTACGCCGAGCAGGACGTCAAGGGCCAGTTGGCGACGTACGACACCAACAACAACGGAGTGATCGAGTACGACTGGGGCGCGATGACGGGCAACGACGCCGACGCGGTGTCGTTCCACTGGCGGTCCGGCAACCTCGACCGCGCCGAGGGGGCGTACGTCTGGAGCAACGCGATGGCGGCGGTGCAGGCGTACACGCTGCTCGGCAACACGGCCAAGGCGAACGAGATGCAGACGATCGCCAACCGGATCCGGGACGGCATCGTGAACGTGCTGTGGAACCCGTCTCGGCAACTGCTGGAGCACAAGCACGTGTCGACGAACACGCACGTGCCGTGGAAGGAGATCAACAACTACTACCCGTACTCGGTCGGGCTGATGCCGAACACCGACCAGTACCGGCAGGCGTTGCGGCTCTACGACGACCCGGCGGAGTACCCGATCTTCCCGTTCTTCACCGCGAACCAGCGGGACAAGGCCGCCGCGGCCGCCGCCGGTCAGCCGGGCAGCAACAACTTCTCCACCATCAACTCGACGGTGCAGTTCCGGCTCTACTCTTCGGTGCTGCGCAACTACCCGAACCAGTGGATGACGGCCGAGAACTACAAGCAGCTCCTCTACTGGAACGCCTGGGCGCAGTACATCGGCGGCAACACCCAGTGGCCGGACGCGAACGAGTTCTGGGCCGACTGGAACGGCTCGTCCCGGACCATCAACTACCGGTCCTGGATCCACCACAACATCCTGGGCAGCAGCAACTGGACCGTGGTCGAGGACGTCGCCGGGCTGCGTCCGCGCAACGACAGCCAGATCGAACTCTCCCCGATCAACATCAACTGGTCGCACTTCGCGGTGAACAACCTCCGGTACCGCAACATGGACCTCAGCGTGGTCTGGGACGACCCGGCCGACGGGGTGACCCGGTACACCGGGGTGCCGCAGGGCTACTCGGTCTATCTCAACGGGACCCGGGCGTTCACGGTGGACCGGCTGACCCGGGTGCTCTACAACCCGGCGACCGGCGCGGTGACCCTGCCGGCCGGTGGTACGGCCAGCTTCAGCACCGCCGTCTCCGGCCTGCAACTGCCGCAGCAGGTGGTGCAGAACAGCGCCCGGATGGTGGACATCTTCGCCAAGGCGGGCGCGGACCTGACGTCCACGACCGCCAACCTGGCCTCGGGGGCGACCGCGACCGCGTCGTACACCGCCTCCGGCACCTCGACCGGGGCGGCGATCGACGGCTTCCCGATCAACGAGCCGATCTGGGGCAGCTACGGCTCGCCGAACGCCACCGACTCCTACGAGCTGAACTTCGGGCAGTCCCGGGCCGTCGACGAGGTACGGCTGTGGTTCCGCAACGACCGGGCGACGAACCGGTACCGGCCACCGGGCTCGTACAACGTGCAGTACTGGAACGGCACCGCCTGGGTCAACGCGGCGGCCCAGGCGAAATCCCCGGGTACCCCGCAGTCGAACTACAACCGGGTCGGCTTCACCCCGGTCAACACCTCCCGGCTCCGGGTGCAGTTCACCCACGCGTCCGGGTCGGCGAAGACCGGGCTGACCGAGATCAAGGTCTACAACCGGGGCGGCACGAACCCCGATCCGGATCCTGATCCCGATCCCGAGCCGGAACCGGGCGGCAACGTCGCGGGGGCGGCGACGCCGTCCGCGTCGTACACCTCGACCTGGGAGAGCGTCGCCGCGCTGAACGACGGGATCGACCCGTCCCAGTCCAACGACACCGTCAACCCGCGCTGGGGCACCTGGCCGAACACCGGCGCCCAGTGGGCCGAGCTGACCTGGCCGACGGCCCGGACCCTGACCTCGGCCGAGGTCTACTTCTTCGACGACAACGGCGGAGTACGGGTACCGGCGTCCTGGAAGCTCCAGTACTGGACCGGCAGCGCGTACGCCGACGTCCCCGGCGCCAGCGGCTATCCGGTCGCGGTGAACCAGTACAACCGGGTCACCTTCCCCAGCCTCGGCACCACCCGCCTGCGGGTGGCGCTGACCAGCGGACAGGGTTCGGTCGGGCTGCTGGAGGTCAAGGCGTTCAGCCCGTGACCCCGGCCGCCGG
>NZ_JBHSPR010000008.1:362943-483577 GCF_042658085.1 Plantactinospora solaniradicis
CGGACGACCAGCGCCGACGCGCGTCACCGGTCTTCAGGGGTGACCGGGTGTCACCGGGCCCGTGGTGGGATCATGGGGGCCGGGTAAGGAGGGCGCAGCCATGTCCCAACCGAACACGCAGGAGTCCTGCCAGGCCGAGCACACCAGCGCCTGTACGGTGCGCGAGGTTCTCGACCGCGTGGGCGGTAAGTGGAGTATCGGGATCATCATCGCGGCCAGCGACGGTCCGGTCCGGTTCACCGAACTGGAGCGGTCCATCGAGGGAATCAGCCGGCGGATGCTCACCCTCACTCTGCGTCACCTCGAACGGGACGGGCTGCTCACCCGCACCGTCTATCCCACCGTGCCGCCGAGGGTCGAGTACGTCGCCACCGACATGGCCCGGGAACTCTACGAGTCCCTGGTCAGCCTCACCGGCTGGGCGCAACGCCATCGCGAGGCGATCGCCGCCGCCCGGGACGCGTACGACCGCGAGCGTGGACTCGCCGGCTGAGGTCGAACCGTGCTTCCTCACGACGAGGGTGGACGCACGGAGAATGGTGGACGCACACCCGTCCCGGAGATCCGTTCACGGAGCACCAGGTAGGCGGTTCTGGCCGGCTGGTGGTCACGTCCCCGGACGACACCGAGAGCCTGTTGGATGAGGTCGCGGATCTGGAGCGCTGCGACGAGCCCGGTGAGAAGTTGTTCGCTGCCGGCATCCGTGGACTGTGTGGGCTGTCCGGCTCCGGTCGGGCCGACGCCATACGCGATCCGTACGCCGCTGGTGAACGATGCCATCGGATCGGGACTGCGGCCGTAGAGGTTGAGGGCGGCGATCGCCGCGCCGCCGTCCGCGAACAGCGGGATCGACAGCGACGCGCGGACGCCGAGGCGCCGGGCCATGTCGCGGTACCCCGGCCACGTCACGGTGGCCGCGATGTCCGGGACACTCACCGCCTTGCCCGAGCTGAGGGCGTCGAGACAGGGACCGGCGGCATCGGTGTACTGGGCCAGGTCGACGGCCAGGGCGACGTCGCTGCTGGTCGCCACGGTCGTCAACGAGCCGGAGTGCGACGCGGTCACCGATGCGTAGCTGACCCGCTCGGCCAGGCTCGCGGTGATCCGAGCGATGGCGACGAGGGGGTCGGTGAGGAAAGCGGTGCCATCGGAAAGCCCAGGTCGATCATCCGGCCGGACTCCGGCGGAGTAGCCCGGTTCACTGCTCGGAAACACGGTGCGCCCCGGTCAGCCACGGTGTGGAGGCACGGTCGGCGCAGATCTCTGAGGTGGTCATCCAGTGCTCCCGGTGATGCGCCTGCGGCCAGGACACCGCCGGGGACTGGGGCGGCTGTGATACGCCCACACTCTATGTCATCAACCGACTCGTACGCGTGACTGAAATCGTGCCATTCTCGTCGGCACCGACGTTCCAGGTCGGTGACAGGCTGCCGGCTTGTTCGGTACGGCATTGTTCGTCACCACTCCGGGGCAGCCCTCAGCCGGCTGAGCGTCTGTTTCAGTAGTCGGGACACGTGCATCTGGGACACCCCGACCTCGGTGGCGATCTGGGTCTGGGTCAGCTGGCCGTAGTACCGCAGGGCGAGGATGCGTCGCTCCCGTGGGGGAAGCGCGGCCAGGAGCAGCCGCAGGGTCAGGCGGTCGTCCACGTGGGCGTAGTGCGGGTCGACGCCGCCGAGGAGGTCGATGCGATCGACGCCGGTTGCCGCGGAGGACGGCGTGTTCAGTGACGCCAGGTGGTAGACCTGCCTGGCGCCGATGACGACCTGTAGGGCATCGACGGTGACGTGCAGGTGCTCCGCGAGTTCGGCGGGGGTCGGCCGGCGGCCCCACCGCTGGCTGAGTTCGCCGGTGGCGATGCCGACCTCGCGGGTCAGTTCCTGGGCCGAGCGCGGCACCCGCATTCCCCAGGCGGTGTCCCGGAAGTGTCGCTTGAGGGCGCCGAGGATGGTCGGGACGGCGTAGGAGACGAAGGGGCTCTGCCGGCCGGGGTCGTAGCCGTCGACGGCCTTGATCAGGGCGAGAGCGGCGACCTGGGACAGGTCGTCGAGGAGTTCACCGCGTCCGGCGTAGCGGCGTGCCAGGCGGTTGGCCATCGGCAGGTTCTCCTCGATGGCCCGGGTACGGAGTCTGGTGCGGTCGGGATGCCGGGCGGGCAGGCTGGCGAGTTGGCGTAACAGTTGTTCGGTGCTCGTCGGCGGGTAGGCCGGTGGGGTGCGACGGACGGGAGCAACGGCGCGGAGGCTCGTGAAGGGCTGTCGAGGGTCGCTGGCGACCGGCACTGCCGCCTCGGCGGGATGAACGGACACGGCGGTGCTCAGGGTCGGTTCGGCGAGAACGGTCATGGTGATCAACGCCCTATGAATTGTCGCCGCGGTGTGCCGGCGGAGACGGCGCCTGTTGATGAAGGCGCCGAAAGTCGCTGGGTGCGACCGCGGGGTCCGGGCGGCGAAGGAATGCCAGCGTCAACGCTGACTGGCGCATCAGTGCGAAAGGCCGATCTGCAATCACTGTACGCCCTGAGCACGTCGATATGGCCGCTCGGCGCCGCGGGATTCTGCCGGCGGTTCAGCCCACTGACCAACGCCGCCGCCGGATCAGCTCTCGTGCGTGTCGATCCGGGCCCGGACCTCGGCATGCTCGGCGAGCAGGTGCAGCAGGTTCGAGCCGTCGATCAGCTCCAGCGGCTTGCCCGAGGCGAACTCGAACGACTCCGGACCGTAACCGCTGGTCGTGACGAGGATTCCCTTGGTCGCCCCCTCGCCCAGCACGGTGCCGAAGAGGTCCCGGACCGCCGAGACGTCCATCGGACCACGGTGCCGTCGGGCCTGGATGACCACCTTGCCGCCGAAGATCGGACGGGGATCGAAGGCCACGAAGTCGACGCCGCCCTCCGGCGCCGCCCGGGTCGTCCTGGTCTCCAGACCGAGCCTGCCGAACAGGTCCCGGATCACCTTCTCGAACTCGGCGCGGCTCATGGTGAGCAGGTTGGCCCGCTGGTCCAGGTCAGCCAGCACGTCGACCTCGTCGACGAAGCGCTTGTCGACGACGTCGAACTCCAGCACCGGCCGAACCTCCACCAGATCCTCCGGCCGGGTCGACATCGTGGCCCGCAGGTGCCGCAGGCACGCCGCCGGAAGCACCTTGCCGAGGTTGATCGCGGTGAACGAGTCCCGGCTGGTGCGCAGCGTCACCAGGCACGGGCGCACCGACTGGCCGGTGCCCGGATGGGTCGTCTCGACGATGCCGTTGAAGACGATCGTCTCCACCAGCCGGGTCCGGTCGGCCTCGAACAGCTCGTGCACCGTACGCAGCGCCACCTGGGTTATCACGTCCGCGTATCGGCGGTGGGTGTCGTCCGCCGGCCGGGCCGTCACCTGCACCTCGTCGCGCACCTTGATGTACCGGTACTCCTGGATCTTCGGGACGACGTCGACGGTCGGCAGAAGATACTCGACGACGATCAGCCGGGAGTCCGGGATGTACGCGAGCCGGTAGCGCTGCGGAAAGTCGTCCGGGTAGACCGAGTTGCCGAGTACCAGCCCGAAGTACTTGACCACGGCGTTCGGCTCGGCGGCGGCCAGCGCCGCGCCGAACTGGTCGATCTCGGTGTTGTGGCTGGCCACCTGCGCGTCGAGCTGCTGGCAGTGCCGCTCGTACTTCCGCCTGGCCTGGGCGAGTCGCTGCTCCCGGGCCGCCTCGGCGGCGGCGTACTTCGCCTTGGCCTTCTCGAACGCCTGTTCTGCCTCGGTCAGCAACTGCTGGTACCTGGCCTCGCCGCCGAACATCTTGCCCAGGGCCTTCGGCTCGGGCGGCGCGAACCGGCGCCAGTCCGGCGCCCGCAGCGGCATGCCGAGTTCACCCGGCTGGAACTGCGGATAGCTGGCCTTCTTCTTCAGCCGTTCGAGGTCGATGTGGTCGTCGATGTCCAGCGTCGTCTGCAACAGGGTGTCGAGTTCGTCCAGCTGGGACTGGAGATTCGCGTTAGCGGCGGCCACCCGTGCCGACCGGGCCTCGACGTAGAGCCGCTTGCGCTCGCGTTCGTCCGCCTCGGCAGCGCGTTCGGCGGCCCGCCGGGCGTGCTCGGCCTCCCAGAGCATCTGCTGGTGCTGTTGGTACGGGGTGGTCGACGCTCGTTGCTGGGCGTGCACCTGCTGCGCGTGCGCCCGTTGCATCTGTCCCATGATGCCCATGTGCGTCCCCGATCACCGTCCGAACACCGGTTACCGCGAGTTACCGGTGCCATCCCTTCCCCCGCGCCGACGTCCCTTCCCCCGGCCTGGCGTCAACCGTCGTCCTCGATGCATGCACATTTTGGTCCCAAGGCGACGGGTCCGTCCAGCGGGGACCTCAGGGTAGCGCCACGGGGCGAAGCGGTCGCTCGGAACCGGAACGCCCCAGGTGACGCCGGGGGTGGCCGGTCTCCGGGCCGGCTCGGGCGGTGCTAGGGTGCCGCGCGTGACCGACGCAGACGTGCACCTCGTCGCCCAGCCGCGCCTCGACACCGTCGTGACGGAGTTCCAGACCGACACGCAGCGGCTCCGCAGCGACTATGCCGGGATGGCCTGGCTCGGCGACCGTCCGGATCCCGAGAGCGGCCTGCTGGGCCCGGACTACCGGCAGCGGAACGTGGACTCGCAACTATTCCTGCCCGACACCCACTGGTACGACGTGGATGCGCTCGACGACGTCGAGGTGCAGGTCACCGTCGGTCTGCTCCAGGTGGCCAGTACGGCGCTGCGGACCCAGGGACTGGTCGGCGCCGTCGCCGAACCGGTCGTCGAGTTCTTCGAGCACCCGGAGGGACTGCCGGGGGTGGGACTCTGCCTGGGCCTGCGCGGTCAGATCTTCTCCAACCTCGGTCTGAGCTACCGGGTGACCGTGCTGTCCGGTCCCGACGCGGTACTCCGGCGGGGCGACGTCGACCAGTCCGAGACCGAGGACGAGGACGCCGCCACCGACGAGTGACGGGGCGGGCCACCGGGGAGTGAACGTCCGGTCACTCCCGTAGTCGCCAACCCTTCGCCCGGGCCGGCGCTGGGCTCGCCGTCGCCGGTGCCTCGGCATCCGGCGTCGACGTCTGGGTCGGCTCCGGCTCCGGCTCCGGGCTCTCTGCCGGATCCGACCCGGTGGCGGTCCCGGTGGCGGTCCCGGCGGCGACCCTCGGCCGGCGGACGTACAGCCAGCCGGCGACCGCCAGGCCGCAGAGCAGCCCGATCGCCAGTCCGACGGCGAGCGGACCAAGTCCCTGCCCGCTGTCGTCACCGACCGGGGCGGCGCTGTCCGGAGCGTCCGTTCCGGTGCCCGCCGCGCTCGCCGGTGCGGGCGGCGCGGGCGGCGGCGCCAGGGTCAGCACCGGGGCCGGGAACTCCGGTTGGGGAACCTCGGCGGACGGTGGCTGGTTCCAGTTCGTCACGTGGCCGTCGGAGTACGTCTGCACGACGCCGAACGTCATCTGGTCGGTCTGCGGCATCGGCCCCAGCGAGATGATCAGTTCGGCTCCGCCGCCATTCGCCGCCGGGGCACCGGAGCGGGTCCAGACGATGCTCGCGACCACCTCGGTCACCTGACCGTGGTGGATCCCGCCGAGCGTCTGGTCGACCCTCCGCATCGTGATCCGGGGCGCCCAGTCGGGAACCGACATCGGGTACGTCTCCGCGACCGGCGCCGACTCCGGCATCAGCAACTCGACCTTGGTGGTGTACGCCGGTGCCCGGTCCTCGGTCACCCGGAAGGTCAGCTTCGCCGACTCACCCTGTACGGCCTGCCCTGGTGTCATCGTCACGTCCGCCATCGCGGGAGCGGCGCCGAGGGTCGCCGCCACGACCGCGGACGTGACGACGCCGAGGACCCAGCACAATGCCCTGTGACCCACTGAGAAAGTCCCTTCGTCCGGCCGACACTCCAGGTAGTTCGGCCCCGGGGCGAAAAAGGTTCAACCGACGGGCCGGTATGTTACGCCGCCGTCTCGACGAGCGGTTCCGGCCGGTCAGGAGTTATCCTCGGATAGTTCCGACTTTCATCGGACAGTTGCCGGTCAGCCCGGATCCTCACCGGAAGCCTGCCGTTAGGAAGAACGTGCATCGACGCGTACCCCAACTCCTCGCCGCGGCCGTCTCGCTGGCCGTCATCGTCTCGACCACGTCCTGCGCGAACGGGCCGGAGCCCGGAGCGGCGCCGTCCGCGTCCGCCTCCGCCAGCTCGCACGGCGGACACGGTGCCCCGGCCGACATACCGGCGGCGGCGCCGCTGCGTACCGGTGAACGGTTCGTCAACCTGGCGATGCCGCAGCCGTACCGGCCGATGGCACCGAACGGCGGCACCGACGAGTACCGGTGTTTCCTGGTCGACCCGAAGCTCACCGAGCAGGGGTACCTGACCGGCAGTCAGTTCCTGCCGCAGAACGCGGAGATCGTCCATCACGCGATCTTCTTCCGGCTCGACCCGGCCGAGGTGTCGCCGGCCCGCGAACTCGACGCGAAATCGCCGGAGCCGGGCTGGACCTGCTTCGGCAACGCCGGCATCGGCGACGCGGCCTGGGTCGCGCACTGGGCGCCGGGGGCGAACGAGACACTGCTCGCGCCCGGCATCGGCTATCCGATGCCACCCGGCAGCCAACTCGTGATGCAGGTGCACTACAACCTGCTCGGCGTCGAGGGCGATGAGGTCGGCAGCGACCAGTCCGGCATCCGGCTGCGCCTTCTCGACGGCACCGCCACAGTGGATCCGCTGGTCACCGAGCTACTGTCGGCGCCGGTCGAGTTGCCGTGCGCCGAGGACGAGCGTGGCGAGTTGTGCGCGCGTGAGGCCGCGGTGCGGGACGTCCAGCGGCGGTTCGGCGCGGAGTCCGGCGGGCAGGCGGAACAGCTGAACGACTTCTGCAACCGGGGTCGTGGCCCGGTCGCCGGCAACACCCAGCACTGCGACCACGAAATCCGCGAGGCCGGACTCATACACGCGCTCGCCGGCCACATGCACCTGCTCGGCCGCGCGATCAAGATCGAACTCAATCCCGGTACGGCGAAGGCGCGGACCCTGCTCGACATCCCGACGTACAACTTCGACGAGCAGTCCACCCGGCCGCTGGCGGCGCCGGTCGCGGTCAAGCCCGGCGACGTCTACCGGGTCACCTGCACCCACGACGTCACGCTGCGCCAGCGGCTGCCGCAGCTACGTGCCCTGCCGCCCCGGTACGTCGTCTGGGGCGAGGGCACCAGCGACGAGATGTGCCTCGGGCTCGTCATCCTGTCCCGGCCAGCCTGAACGACGCCGGGGACCCCTCCCCGGCCGTTTCCCTCAGGACATGACGACGTCGAAGCCGGCCGATCGGACGTCCGGGACCGGATGACGGCGAAGCCCGTGCAGGAGGACCCGCCACGGCTGGCTCCAGCCGTAGCGGCCGCCGGCCCGGCTCAGCGACACGGCGAACAGCCCGGCGGCGAGATCGCCCCGCCCGGCGAGCTGGGCGGCCGCGCCGACCAGCGTGGACCCGGGCCAACGGTCCCCGCCGGCCTGTACCCGTGCGCCGAGACCCTCGGCGAGCCGACTGGCCAGCGCCGGCCGGTCGGCGAGCAGGTCGGCCAGCTCGGCGAGATCCGCCGCCAGGTCGTCGGGTACGGCCGCGTCGAGCCGGGCAAGCTGACCGAGCAGCTCGCCGGCCACCGGTACGAACTCCGGCTGCCCGGCCAGCATCCGGGCGGCTTCGCGAAGCGGCTTCCGATCCAGCTCGGGACCGGCGTCGGCGGCCCGGTGGACCGTGCTCTGGACCAGCTGCTCGATCCGCCGCCGGGCCGGGCGGTCGGCGGCCGGTCCACCCGGATCGGCGTCGAGGCCGTCGAGCCGGACCAGCGCCGCGAGCGCCGCGTCCAGTGGACGTGCCGTGGTCGCCGCCGTCGCCTGTGCTGGCGGGGTCGGCGTTTTCGGCTGGCCGTCGAGCAGCCGGACGACCGCGTCAGCCACCGTCGGCCAGGTCTGTTCGGTGTCCAGTCGGGTGGCCGCCGCGACGACGAGCCCGACGAGGTCCGGGGCCCAGGGAGCCCAGTCCGGCAGCATCCCCCAGGCCGCCCGCGCGACGACCGGGTCGGAATGGTCGCAGGCCCGGACGACCAGTGCCGCGTACCGGGGGCGGTCCGGTGCTGCGGTGGTCCGGACCGGATTGCCCAGCAGCGCGAGCACCTCCTCCCGGCCACCGGTCACGGCCTGCTCGACGATCTGCCAGCACTGCGGCCGGTCGAGCCGGAGCCGGGCAGCCGAGACGATCGCGGTACGGACATCGCGGTGCTGGTCCGGCTGGCGCCACGCGTCGAGCATCAGCTCCGTCGCCTCCGGCCCACCGAACCGGCCCAGCAGCCGGATCGCCTCCTTACGACTGGTCACCTTGCCCCGCCGCGTCACGATCTTCGCGAGGAGGCCGGGAAGCCGGGACGGCGCGGCGAACTGCACGGCGCGGCCGGCCGCGTACGTGGCGACCCGGGCCCGGTCACCGTCGGCCCGGTCGAGCAGGACCGGCAGTGCCTCGGCCGGCCGGTCGGTCCAGGGCAGTGCACCGAGCGCGGCCTCGGCGAGGCGAACGTTCGGCGAGTCGACGTAACGGGCGAGGAGTTGCCGACCGTATTCGGGGACCCAGGCGGCAGTGGCGATCGCCACCGCACGACCATGGACGGGCACCTTCGGGTCGGCGGCGTGCCCGGCCAGCAGCTCCACCACGGCCCGCTGCTGACGCGGCAGCCACCGGCGCGCGTACCGGGCGGAGCGGGGACTCCACCGCTGGCCGGCGTTGAGGAACCTCCCGGCCGGCACCGGGCCGGCCAACACCAGGTCGAGCAGGTCGGTACGGCGGGTGGCGACGGCATCCCACACCTCGGGGATCGTCACCGCCGAGAGGTCGATCCGGAGCACCTCCGCCACCCGCTCGGACCGGGTCGACGGGTCGTCGAGCCAACGCCCCACCGCCTGTTCGAACACCCTCGGTACGACCTCCGGGCTGATCGCCTGGCGCAGCATGTCCTGCAATCCGGGCAGCCGCCAGCCACGCCGGCCCAGGCTCGAACTGACGGCGAACAGCGACTGGAAGTTGCCGCGTGCGACGTCGGCCTCCAACCAGGGTCGTACGGTGGCGAAGAACTCCTGCTCCCGGCCCCGGCGCAGCCCGGCGGCCAGCTCGCGCAGCGGTGGCTGGCTACGCTGCTGGAACAGCCGGTCCAACGTCCGCCAGGACCAGTCCCGGAGGGCGGACCGGTCCGGATGGTGTCGCAGCACCGCGACCGCCAGCCGACTGAGCGCGGTGCGGCCGGCGGCGGAGGCGTCCCGGGCCTCGATCGCGGCGACGACGATCCGGTCCAGGGTCTCGACCGAACCGGCGCCGAGTAGTCGGGGCAGCTCGGCCAGGGCCAGCAGGGCCCGGGCCCGGACCGGATCCTGCTCGTTGCGCAGCCGGAGCAGGTGCTCGACGGCGACGGCGACGGCCGCCGGGTCGGCGCTGCGTCCGGCGGCGCGCAGCAGTAGTTCGTAACCGGTGCCGCGATCGTCCGCGCTGGCCCGCCGGGTGGCGGCGGTCAGCACCGGTTCGGCGTCCGGCCACGGCAGGAAGGCGGTGTACCGCAGGGTCGCCGCCTCGTCGTCGCGTATCCGTGGCAGCCCGAGGACGCGCCGCGCCTCCCGGTGCCGCCAGCGCTGTGGAAGGACCGCCAGCAGCACCTCACCGGGCACCAGGTTCTCGTTCTCCACCTCCGCCGTCGCCGCGTCGTAGAGCGTCCCCCGTCGGCTCGGCGGCAGTGCCCGGAGCAGGCGGGCGAACGCCGACTCGCCATCCCGCAGCCGACCGGCGAGTCCGACCAGGTCGTCCGGGTCGAGCCGGCCCAGCCGGTCGAGCAGGGCGGCGGGCAGCGTGCTGCGGCGCAGCCAGGACGCCCGGTCGGGGTTGGTCAGCAGCCGTACCACCCGGTGCGGCTCGACAGCGGCCAACACCCCGTAGTCGGCGAGGTTGCCGGGCAGGTAGGTGGACGGGGCGAACCGGTCCAGCAGGTCGAGAACCTGCCGGGGTGCCGTGGCGGCCACCTGGAGCAACTGACGGCCGCAGTGCTCCCACCAGCGGTTCCGGCCGGCGTGGTCGAGCCGGGGGAGCAGCTCTTCCGCGTGCCGGAGCACGACGTCGCGGTGTCGACGGACGAGCCGGGACCAGCTCGGGATCGCGTGGTCGAGTTCGGGCAGCAGCCGCTGCACGGTGTCGGCGCCGCAGCCTGGTAGCAGTCGGGCGGCCTCCGGCTCGCCGTACCGGTCCCGGACCAGCTCGACGAGTGCGTCGGCGAGTTCGGGCCGCGGCAGCCGGGCCAGCGTCCGGTAGACCAGTTGGCGGGTCAGCGGGGGCGCGTCGGCCATCAGTTCGACCAGCTCCGGTGCGGCCAGCCAGTTCGCCCGGAGCGCGGCCCGGAGCGCGAGCGCGCGGATCTGGGGGTCGTCGTCGGCCAGCCCGGCCCGGACCGCTGCGGCGTCCTGGCCGATCAGCGCCATCATCAGCGCCAGGTGGCGCTGGTAGTGGTCGCCGTCGCGCAGCTCGGTCACGGTCCGATCGAGCGTGCCGTCGCCGGCCATCGCCGTGACGATCGGTGCGAGCCGGCGACACCGTTGCGGGTACGGCAACGGCTCCAGTTCGCGCAGGAGTTCATCGGTCGAGGTCGGCACGGTGATCATTGTGCCCGCCGGCCGCCCCGGACCGCCCCTGGGTTTCTTCCGCCGACCGCCGCCGGTCAGGCGTCGCGCCGGCGTACCGGTCGTTCATACTCGACACCCGGACCGGCGACGCGGCGTCTGTCGGCGGTTCCTAGCATTGTGAAGGCTCTCCGCCCGACTGGCGGTGGAGGGCGGCGAGCGGCTGGACGTTACGGACCAAGGGACAGATGGCAAAGACCGGTAACGACGGGAGTACGTCGGCGCGATCCATCCGACTTCCCGATCAGTACGGCGCGGCGGACCGTGGCGCGACGGACCACGGCGCGGCGGCGCTCGTCGGCGGGATCATCGAGCGGGCCGGTCGGGTCGCCCGGCCGAACCAGCGGCTCGGCCAGGTCGTTCCGCGCCGTCCCGAGGGAATCACCGCCAACCAGTGGAACTCGGCCAGCCGGAGCACCTTCGACTTCCTGGTCTCGGACCCTGGTGGCCGCGCGGCGTCGTACGCCATCGAGTTCGTCGATCCGGACGACCGGACGGTGCAGGCGCAGCGGGGCGACCGGATGAAGCACGCCGTCTGCGAGGCGGTCGGGCTGGAGCTGTTCCGGATCGAGTCCTCGACGCTGCGGCCGGGCACGCACGGCCGGCGGATCGTCGAGTACGTCGTCGACGCGCGAGCCTTCCTGGAGGCGACCGGCGACCCGACCGAGTTCGCCGAGCTGTCACCGGGCGGGCCGATGAGTTACCGGGACATCGTGGGGCGCCTGCCGGACGGGCGTACCGGCCATGTCAATGATCTCGGCGCGGTCGCCCGGGCGGCGGCGGTCGACGCGTACGTGAACCGGGAACTCGTCGACCCGATCCTGCGCAGCCTGCAACTGGACTGGAAGAACGGTCCGGCCGAGGGCTGGGCGTGGCTCCAGGTGCGGCCCGGGGCGTACCTCTTCGAGCGGGTCCGGATCTGGCAGCACCGGTTCACCTGCGGCATCGAGCCGGGGCGGCTGGCCGAGGATCTCGCGACCCTGGCGGTGGGGGAGCGGCTACGGCAGCGGGACGGCGCCGAGGCGCCGCTCGTCGACCGGGATCGGCTGACCGCGGAACTCGACGTACTCCGGCGGGGCCGGGACGAGTTGGAGAACCCGTACGCCTTCGACCACGTGTCGTTCGACTGACCGCCGGCGTGGCGCGGCGAGCCCCCTGCGCGCCCTGCGACGGACCGCCCGCGTGGTCCGACGGACCGGTGCCTACAGCGGCTTGCTGTACCGACGCTGCGGGTTCACCGACGGGTCGCTGGAGTAGTTGACGAGCACCAGGGTCGAGCCGGCCGTGTAGATCGGCATCGGGCGGCTGCCCTCGGAGGCCCGTCGCCCGAGCAGGATCGTGAACCTGAGGTGGACGTCGCTGACCGGCCCGGTCGGGTCCCAGCGGGAACGTACCAGGGTCCAGGTCCCCGCTCCGGGTAGCCGCTGCCGGGTCGGGTCGAAGCCGGCCGGCAGGACGAACCGGTTCGCTCCGAACAGCTGGGCAAAGTCGTCGCCATGGAAGGTGCCGTCCGGGTCGAAGACGATCTTGCTGTTCCGGGTCTTGTCCCGCCACACGCCGACGAACTGCTTGGCGGTGACCTCCCGGCGGGTGCCGAGTGGCTTCCGGGCGGGGGCGATGTGCCGGCATCCCGTCTGGCACCTGTGGTAAGAGATGGTGTTGCCGACGTCGGGGTCGCCGATGTAGTGCACGAGGACGATCCCGGAGTCCGACCGCTGGGCCTCCAGGTTGTTGCCCCCGGCCGTCGGCTTCTTCGCCAGTACGTCGAAGTACAGGTCGACCAACGAGTCCGGCCCGGTCGGATAGCCAAGCGGTTTGCCGATCGACCACTGCCCCGATCCGGGCGCCTTGTCCCGCCTGACGTCGAAGCCGGACGGTAGGACGTCGCTGAAACCGGTGAACATGTAGCCGACATCCTCGGCGTAGAAGTCTCCGGCGTCGGTGAACTCGATGACGTCGCCCCGGCGGTCGGCCTGCCAGACGCCGACCAGGGAACTGCGGCTGAGATCTGCCCAGTCGACCGACGCTCCACCGCCCGCGAAACATCCGGCTGCCATGACGAGGGACACGACGAACAGTAGGGATCTCCGCACGACGACTCCCCGATGATCCGGCACGTACAGGAATGCCGGACGTCCAGAGGATCGCGGCTCGGTTCAGCATACGGCTGCGCTGCCCAAAGCCCGATCCGGACAGCCTGGAGCCGGGCCCGCGTCCGCGGGCCCGGCTCCAGGTATCCGACCTCCGCCGAAAGGTCAGACCGCGGCGCAGCTCAGGGTCGGTACGGGGTTACTGCCGGTCTGCGAACCGACGAACCCGAACGTGGTGCTGCCGCCGGCACCGAGACTGCCGTTGTAGTCGACGTTCCGGGCGGTGACACTCGATCCGCTGGACGTGATGTTCGCGCCCCAGGTCGAACTGACCGCCTGACCGCTGGCAAAGGTCCAGGTCACCGTCCAGCCGCTGATCGCCGCACTACCGGCGGTGACCCGTACGTCGGCCTGGAAGCCGCCGGACCAGTTGCCGGTGACGGTGTACGTCGCCGAGCAGCTTCGCGGCCCATCGGCCGGAGTGGTCGGCACCGGGGTACGCGTCGGGGTGGCCGTCGGGGTCCGGGTCGGCGTCGCCGTCGGTGTGGGGGTCGGGGTCCGGGTCGGGGTGACCGTTGGCGTGGGGTTGCTGCCCCCGCCCGGGAAGTTCACGTCACTGCACCAGTAGTAGTTCTGGTCGGAGTGGCTCGCCTTCCAGATCACGTAGACGATGTGCCGCCCGGTACGTCCCGGTGCACTGATGGCGATCGTGTTGGAGACGCCGCCCAGCACCGGATCGCCGGTCTCCCGGGTGCCCGCGCCGGGCGCGTACCGGCCGGTTTCCTTGACCAGTTCGAGGTTGCTCCAGCCCAACCGTTGGGTGAGCGGGTTGAAACCCTGCCGGGTGACGTAGATCAGGAAGTAGTCCGCGCCGTGCAGGGCCTGGTCGTGGACGGTGACGTTGAAGTTGTTGCTCACGTTCGTGGCCTGCCAGTTGCCCGGGTTGTCCAGCGCGGCGTACCGGACGCCGCCGGTCTGCCCGGCGCTGCACAGTTGTCCGCTCGGAACGTGACCCTGGTGGTCACCGGCCACTCCCTCCCGGTAGAGGCCGTTCCAGTTCCACATCGCGTTCGGGTCGGCCTGCCAGGCCTGCCAGCACATCGGGTCCTGCGTCGCCATGTTCGGGTTCTGGAAGTCGTTGCCCCAACGCTTCCAGCAACCGTAGTTGCGCGATGCCGGATTGATCGTCGAACCGTGGGCGCCTGCGGTGTCCTGCGTGACCACCAGGGCCACGGTGAGCGCGACGGCCCCGGCCATCGCGACGGCGAGGATCCGCAGGACCATCGGCGGGCGATGCCGAACTGGGTTGAGATGTTGGGCGAGAGAAGACATGGGGATCCCCAGACGTCGATTGCACGAGCGAGTACGCGGGAGGCTGCCCGGCGCTCCGCACCGACCACCCGGCTCCGGCGGCGGTGTCCCTGGACAGAGATTCACACCGATGGATACTGCTTGTCAATAGTTTGGAAGGCCAACAAAGTGGCGTCGGTCGGGTTGCGGAGCATCGGGAGGATCGGCGGATGACGTACCGACGCTTTGCCATCTGGACCGGGTGGGCCGCCCTCGCCCTCCTCGGCCTGACCGGCGTACTCCTGTCGCCGTTGCTGGCCCGGACCGGCCTGCTGGACTGGCAGCTCGACTGGGAACGGGCCAGTGCGGTCGGCGAGACGTACGGGGCCGCCTCCGCGCTGTTGTCGGCGATCGCGCTCGGCGGGGTCGCGCTGTCACTGGTCGTCCAGACCCGACAGACCCGGCAGAACCGGATCCAGGCACTCCGCGAGATCCACGGGAACCTCACCCAGGTCGCGCTCTCCGATCCTGGCTACCTCGCCGCGATCGGAGACTCGCCATATCCGGACGGGGTCGACGAGCGGCTGCTGGAGTACGTCGACCTGTACCTGTCCTACTGGAACGCCCGCTGGGACATGGGCGTCTTCACCGAGGCGGACGCCCGGTACCGGGCCCGGAACCTGTTCCGGGCCGAGGCCGCCCGGCTCTACTGGCAGGTCAACGGAGCGACCCTGATCCGGGAGCAGCGGGGGAGGCGCCGGCAGCGGATGCTCCTGGCCATCGACGAGGAGTACCGGCGCGCGGTCGCCGCCGGACCGCCGAGTCGCCCGATCCCGAACCTGTCCGAGCCACCGAGCCTGTTCTCCGCTCTGCCGACCACCGGTCCGGACACTGCGCCGGTTCCGAGTTCGCCAATTCCGTCGGCGCGGCCGTCGGCTCGGACCGATACCGGGACGGGCTGGCAGCCGGGGACCGCGTTGACCCTTGGACTGGCCGGCGGGGCACTGCTGGCGATCGGGGCTCGGGCGGCGTTGCGCCGTCGGCGCACCCGGGCGGTCACCTCGGGACCCAGCCGATGAACCGGCCGTACAGCTCGCGTGGCGTGGGCCGGTCGTCCCGGCCGAGCGTGTGCAGATCGGCGGTGGCGTCGTACAACGTCGCGCAGAGGTAGACGGAGAGGCCGACGCGGTTGTCGGCGTACTCGGTCAGCAAGGTCTCCCGGGCGGTCTGGCACGGCCAGGCGGCAGCACAGGCCCGGCACCGCCACGACGGACGTCGTAGCAGGTGCGGCCCGTCGCTGGTCACGACCGATATCGGGGTACGTCGTGCCGCCCGGCCGCGACCCCGCCGCCTGGCTGATCGGGCCGACCCGGGCGACCTGCCCAGCGCTCCCAGCGTTGGTTCGTCGGCCAGAACCGGGGCGACCTGGCTGGCGTGTTGAGTGCCGGGGGATAGGGCAGCGGTGTCGGAGGGGCGGCCCGATCCGGACAGCGCCACCGGTGGCCACAGCGGCAGTACCGCCACAGCCGGCGCCAGTCCCGGACGTGTCGGGGTGCGTACGGCACGGGTGTGGGCTCTCGGCGTGGCCATCGCATCGTCGGGACCTCCCTGGCTCGGGACCGGCTCGGGTCCGGGGAGGGCCGCCCCGGCACCCGGGTACCGGGGCGGCCCGGCGGCGGTGCCCGGGGGATATCGGGGAGAAATCCGGACGGTGCCGCTACGCACAGTGTGGTGACGATGCCGCTACTCTCGGAACGATTTATCCGCCGACCGCCCGGTGGTACGGCGCCGGGGGCTCTCCTGTGTAGAGGTGTGCAGATGGCCCATCCGCCCACGTTGGAGCTGTTCGCCGAGGAGTTGCGGCTGTCCCGGACCGCCGCCGGGATGTCGCAGGACGCCCTCGGTGCCGAGATCAGCTTCTCCGCGTCCCTGGTAGCCGGCGTGGAGCAGTGCCGCCGCATACCGCAGCCCGAGTTCACCGCCCGGTGCGACAGCGTGCTCAAGACCGGCGGCCGACTGGAAAGAATCCGACTCAAGCTGGGCCGGGACGTCGTACTGCCGTGGTTCCGCGAATGGGTCCTGATCGAACGCGAGGCCACGATGCTGCGTTCGTACGAGCCGTTGGTGGTTCCGGGGCTGTTGCAGACCGAGGAGTACGCCCGCATGCTGCACGAAGGTGCGAGTCCGCTGATCGGTGAGCAGATGGAGCAACAGGTCGTTGCTCGGATGGAGCGGCAGGCCGTGCTGTCCCGCGAGTCGCCGCCGGTGTTCGTCGCCGTGCTGGACGAGCACATCCTGCATCGCCCGGTCGGCGGGCCCGAGGTGATGGCGGCTCAGCTCCGACACCTGGTGGAGGTCGGACGCCGACCGAGGGTGCACCTGCAGGTGGTGCCGACCAATGCCGGTGCCTATCCCGGACTGAACGGTGCCTTCGTGCTGGCCACGCCGCCCGAGGGAGACGACGCTGCCTACCTGGACGACCAACTCCAGGGCCACGTCGTGCAACGGCCGGCGGACATAACATTGCTTCAGCAGATCTGGGAGACGGTTCGCACGCGGGCGTTGCCGCACGAGCAGAGCGTCCGGATGATCGAGGAGGCAGCAGTCGCATGGAGCTGACCGGCGCCGACTGGCGGAAGAGCACCCGGAGCAGTGGCAACTCGGGCAACTGCGTGGAGGTCGCCGACAATCTTTCCGGAGTGGTCGGCGTACGGGACAGCAAGGATCCGACTGGTCCGGTGCTGGCGTTCGTACCAGACGCCTGGCGCGCGTTCGTCCGCAGCGCG
Source organism: Plantactinospora solaniradicis (assembly GCF_042658085.1). NCBI lineage: Bacteria > Bacillati > Actinomycetota > Actinomycetes > Micromonosporales > Micromonosporaceae > Plantactinospora > Plantactinospora solaniradicis. Next base: position 379,817 of record NZ_JBHSPR010000008.1, read on the forward strand.
GCCCGGTCCCGCTGACCGCAGCCGTCTACGTCGGTAACGGCCGGAGCCTGCATGGTCGGGGCGACCATGCAGGCTCCGTGAACGGTGATCCGATGGGACGTCTACTTGGGTAGGTTGTTCGTCCACTCCGCCGTCAGCGTGTAGGAACTGTCGGCGGCGTGGTCGCCCGCGAACCCAGCGTTTCCGCCGTCAGGCGTGACGTACCAGCTGGTTTCGCGGATCTGCGACTTCCCCAGATCGACCACCAGTTTGGCCGGCGTTTCCTGGCCGACGAGAGTGATCTCCAGGCCCTGCCCGCCGTCTACCTTGCCGAGGCTCTTGACATTGGGATACATGGCAATCGCGCGGAAGGCGGCGGCACGGACCTTCGGCGGGGCCGGCAACTGCGAGACCAGGGAGATCAGCCCCTCGAACGTGAGTTGCTGCTGCTGGCCGGGGGTCAACTTGCCGTCGCTCGTCCTTACGTCACTGTCAAGGAGGGTGTCCTCGAGCCAGGTCTTCAAGGCGTCCGGCTGGGTCGGCAGCTTCTGGAGCTGATCGATGCTTATCTCCGAGCCGCCCAGGCTGAACGGTACCGGCTGAGGAATCTTGAACATCTCACCCTTCGTCTTCTCCCCCCTGAACCAGCTCTGGCCGTCGCGGCGACGCCAACTCTCGTACTGCTGTGGCGTCCCGCTCTTGCCGTACCTGGACACGGTCTTGGTGTACCAGTAGGTGCCGGAACCCTCGGGGGCCTGTTCTGCGGCGGTGGCGGCGGCGAGCAGGATCTGCGACCCGGACATCTCCGTCACGACAGGCGGCGCCGCGCCGTCGTCCACCGAGCCGCCGTCCACGGAGCCGCCGACACCGCCGAGTCCGATCACCACCGCGGCGGCGGTGGTGGCGGCAGCGGCGGTCAGCGCCGAGGTCAGCCAGACCCGCCGCCGCTTCGGTGCACGGCGCGGGGCCTGCTCGGCCGCCCGCAGGTCCTGGTCGATGTGGCTCATCACGAACTCCTGGAGTAGCTGGTGACGGTCGCTCGGAAGATCCCGCTCCACCGGCTCCGGCAGCAGCCGGGCCAGCTCTGCACGGTCGTTCGCGTCGGGCTGGATCGGGGTGGGGTTCATCGGGCGTTCTCCTGAGCGAGCAGGACCGCGATCTCGCGGTCACCTTCTACCTGTCCGTGGCCGGGAAGGGGTTCCCGATTTTCTCCGGGGGGTCGGAGCTTTCCGGCGGCGACGAGCTTCTGTACCTTCTTCCGCGCCCTGGACAGCCGGGACCGCACCGTGCCGACCGGTACGCCGAGCGCCTCGGCGGCCTCGGCGTATTCGAGCCCGGACCACACGCAGAGCGCCAGCACCTCACGCTCGGGCTTGCGGAGCGCCTCCAATGCCGTACGCACCAGGGCGAGCCGTTCCCGATCGTGGATCCGGGTGGTGACCGCGTCGGCGAAGTCCGGAACCACATCCTCCCTCGGCAGCCGGGTGAGCGCACCGTCGTACCGCCGAGCGGCCCGACGTACGTTGCGGGCCACGTTGGTGGCGATCCCCAACAGCCATGGGCGCAGGGAGCCACCGTCGACGTCGACGTCCACCCGGTCCCGCAGCCGCCACGCCTCGAGGAAGGTCAACGACACCACGTCCTCCGCCACCGACCAGTTCCCGGTCAGCCGGAACCCGTGGTTGTAGACCGAGCGGACGTGTTCGTCGAAGAGTTCCCTGAACGCGTCCGGGTCTCCGGCGTGCACGCGGGCACGCATACTCATCTCCACATGCTCGGACTGTCCGGTCGGATACCAGGAGTTCCCGTTACCTACCTCACACCGGGCGACGGTTCAGCACCTGGGCCTACGCGTCGAGAGCGTCGAGCCTGGACCGCGCTCGGGCGGCGTCGTCGTGACGCCCGGCGGTGTCCAGTTGCCTGACGAGGACGGAGAGCGCCATCCGTAACGGAGCGGCGAACTCGTTCGGGCCGTACCGAACGAGGCGTTCGTAGAGGTCCACGGATTCCTCCGTCGCGGCAACCGTCTCGATGACGTCGAACTGCCCCACCGAGGTGATCAGTACCGCGGTCAGCAGCGCCTCGGCGAGTTCCGGCAGCAGCTCGGGGTTCTGGGTCGACAACCGGCGACGGATCGAGAGGGCTTCGCGTACGACTGCCGAGGACTCGTTGAAGTGACTGAGGTTCCGCAGGTATACGCCTCGCTGCATCAGCGCCCGTGCGAGCGCGGCATCGGAACGCCCTGGACGGGTGCCGAACTGCGGGTCTGCCCCAGCCAGAAGGTACTGAAGTTGTCCGAGGACGGCCTCGTCGTCGGCGGAGATCGGGGTGGTCAGGATGACGGGCGCCATCGTGACCAGGGTCGTCCCGTCGACCCGACTCCTGGTCAGCCGGCGCAGGATGTCGACCGCTTCGGAGGCGCAGTCGAGCGCGTCGACGTACCGACCCAGCGCACCCAGCAGGGCGCCGAGGTTGTGCAGGGACAGGGCGAGGCCGAACTCGTACGCCGCTGAGTAGTGCTGCACCAGACGCCGGTACATGTCGACAGCATCGGCACCGGCCTCGACCGGATCGGGTCGAAGCATGGGCGGCGCAGAAGATGGCTCGTGGGAACGTTGTTCCGTGGTCGTACCCCGATCCGCCCTGACCTGCGTGGCGGCGTATGCCGCGTAGTTGGCCAGCAGGCTGGCCAGAGATGCGTCCAGGTCCGGATCCGTCTGTGCAAGGCGACGAGACACCCGAACACAGTCGTAGGCGACCTCCGCCGCCTTCGGTGCCGCATCCAGCCGGTGCAGCAGGTGGGCCCGCTCGGCCAGCGCATTGAGCGCCGCGAACGCTTCCGCTGTGCGAGCGTCAGCGCCTGACAACAAGGCTCGACGAATCAACCGATCCTCGGACTCCAGTACCCGCAGCGCGTCGGGTAGCCGGTTGCTCGCCGTGTAGGCCCGACTGAGTGCGGTGAGTGCCTCGATCCTGCGACCAAGGTCGACGGAGGAGATGTTCAACGCCGAGGCGGCCTCTTCGAACGCGGCAACCGCGGCCACGGGATCACCGGTCCGCTGCCGCAGCCGGCCTGCGAGTTGGAGCGCGTCCGCGAGCCACAGATGTCGGATCTCCGGATCGTCCTCGGCAGCGGAGCGCCAGAGCCGTGCCGCCTCGTCGGCGAGCACCCGTGCCTCCTCATAGAGACCTGCGCGGCTGCGCTGCTCGGCGAGGTCCATCGCCAGCGCGGCCCGATAGGGACCGTCTTCCTCCGGCGCGGAGTCCAGTTGTCGGAGGATCGATTCGTCGTCGACCGACCTCGCCGGTCCCGGAGCGTCGGCCGGGTCCGGTCGTCGGCCGAATCGCCGGTTGCGGACGAATCCGCGCTGGTCGATGCCGGCGCCGACGGTGTATCCGGTCCGCGGCCTTCGCGAGGCGAGCGCATTCAGCATGTCCGCGACGGTGAGCACGGGTGGAGCACCGGGCAGGCCGTGGCGCAGGGCGTCCAGCAGCGCGGCACCGAAATGGAAGCCCGGACCTCGTCTGCGGTCCGTGTCGACCAGGCAAAGGCCGAGGTTCTCCTTGTCCAGGCCGGGCAGTTTCCATTCCGGAAGCAGATCCAGGAGCGTGCCCTGCGGTTCGGGCAGGCCGACCAGTTCTCCGATTATGACCTTCATACGAGCCGGTACCAGTAACGCCGTCCGGATGACGTGGAGCGGGTCCGCGAGCCGATTCTCCGGGTTCCACGTCCCCATCACGTAGACGAAGAGTAGATCTCGCTCGCGGTCGTCCCGGAGCGAGCGAAGGTAGGCATTGGCTCGACTGGCCCGGGACCCACCAGCGGGAAGAACGCGACAGCGTCGCGGCGGGAGTCCGAGGACGCCCGGGTCGACCAGAGCATCACGTACCCGCTCCAGGTGCTGGAAGTCCGCCTGGACGCTCTCATCCGGGAAGACCTCGTCGCCGGAGTCGGCCGCCAACAGTACGGCGTCGGATCGGGTCACGTCCGGCAGACTTAGCCTGCCGGGGGTCGGTTGGGTGAGGCCCAGATTGACCAGCTGGACGTCGCGGTAACCCGGCCTGTTCTGCCAGGGTCCGTGGAACGGGAGGAACCCCGTGTCGGGGTCGACCGTGCCGAGGAGCAGTTGTCGGCGGGGGCTGGTGGTCAGCAGTTCGAGCAACCAGTCGGACGGCCAGGTGCTCAGTTCGCCGACCCAGACCACGGCGTCGTCGTACCGGGACAGCGCAAGCCGTACCGACGTCAGTTCCAGGTCGACGCCGTACGGGACGACCACGAGCGGCCGGTCGGCGGCCCGGAGCAGCAGGGTGTGCATCGTCGTCGAGGCTGCCTCGCCGGCAGCCCCGACGACGACGACCGCACGCTGCTGCCGGATCGCCGAGGTGATGGCGAATGCGGGATTCGGCGATGCGTCGGGCGCCACCCGGAAGATGCGGCGAAGCCCCACCAGTCCGATGTCCCCGAGCCGCGGATGGGCCTCCAGTTTCGGCACGGCCGCGACCGCGGGGTCCGCGGTCGGCTCAGCCTGTGATACGTCCGGCTCGAACGGCGTGGTTGGCGGCTCCGATACTGCGGCCAGCCGATCTGCGAGCACCCGGTACCGGCCACCCAGGCGTCGCAGCACGGTCTGGGTCACCCGGGCCAGCGGACCGGATCCACCGTCCAGGGCCGGCAGCACCGCCCCCTCCGGGTCGGCCAGCAGCGCGCCGAAGTCGAGCGGCAGGCCGAACCGTTCGGACATGTACTCGGAGAGGCGAACCAGAATGCTCGCCAGCTCGTGCCGGTGCAACTGGTCGACCAGCCGTTCCCGGACGCCTGGTCGGAAGTCGTACTCGACCTCGTCCTGGGTGACGGTGGCGTCAGCGGGAGTGATCCGGTGCAGCAGGCCGCCGAGGAACACCTCCGCCAGGTGCACCGTCTCGGAGCCCGGCAGCATCACCTGTTGGACGAGGCGCATCGTGGGCTGGTTCAGCGGCACCGCCGCCAGGTAGCAGGCCAACGAGTACCCGGCCGGTGAGGCCACCGACCGGAACTGTTCGATCAGGTCGTCCGCCGACCCCCGGTCATGCGGAGCTGCGGTCGCCGGCTCTGCGTGCGATGCGGAGGGCGGAGTGGCGAGCAGAGCCCCGCCGGTCCATCCGGCGCCGGCGACGAGGCTGGCGAACGATCCGAGCCAGGCCGGATTCAGCTCCAGTACGGGGATCGGCGGCCCGCCGGCCGAGTCGCTCCGGTGGCGGAGCCGGCTACGCCACCGCGCGTTCGGCGAGCCGGCTCGGGTGTTGTGCAGCCGGGCCGGGTGGGCCCGGAGCCCGGTACCGGGCCACATCCGTTGCGGTAGCAGGCTCAGCACGGCGACCGTGTCCCGCCGCCCCCACCGGCCGAGTGCCTCGGCGACTCGCCCGTCCCACCAGCCGGCGCCGACGCCGTCGGTCACCACCAACAGGAGCCGGCGACCGAGCGGGTCGACGAGGGTCTCGATCGGTCGCTGGTCGGCGGACCCCGCCGTCGGGCTCACCGAGATGACCGACGCCCCGCTGTCCAACGTGTGGCCGCGCACGTCGCGGAAGGCGCCGAGTCGTTCCAGCATTCGCCTGATCTCGGTGACGGTGCGCCGCCACACCGTCATCGACGGCGTCGCGTCGACCACGAGGACCAGGTCCAGCCAACGGACCGGCGCTGGCCGCAGCACCGGTACCCACAGCCTGTCCTGGGCGATGCGGTCAGCGGTGGCCTGTTCGTCCATCATGAGGAGCCGGTCCGACGGGATCCGGCGTACCAGCGGCCGTAGTGCCCGGCTCAGGGCGAGAGTGTGCCGCAGGGCCGGGGCGGCGGGACCGCGTACCGGAATGGCCGGCACCCGGGCGGCCGTCTCGGGATCCCCACTGGCCGCATGCAGCTCGGCTGCGGGCTGCGGGTTGTCGGCGCCGGTCAAGGCGGGCCGGTCCGGCCGAGGCTCCCGGACCGGTAGCGTGGCCGGCTCCGGCGGCGCCGCCTCGGAGCCGGCCGGCTCGGCTGGTGCCAACGGGTTCGGATCGAGGTACGGCGCCAGCCAGACCGCGTCGGCGACCTCCTGCCAGGTCGGCTCGTACCCGGCGGAGTTCAATCCGGCGACCAGCCGTTCGATCACGGTGCCTCGATGGCGCTCAGGTTCTCCAACAGCGCACCGGTCAGCGCCGGGTCGTCGGTCTGGCCGGCGGAGAATGCCAGATAGACCGCGTTCAGTAGTTGGTCGGTGGCGACCTGGCCGGTGCGTCGCCGCTCCACGAAGTCGTTGATCAGATCGGTGGCCCGCGCGGCCATTTCCGGGCCGAGGTGCGCGGCGACGATCGCCGCGATCCGCTCCTCGCTCGGTTCCGGCAGGTTCAGCCGCAGACAGCGGCGCAGGAACGCGGGCGGGAACTCCCGCTCGCCGTTGCTGGTGAGTACCACGAACGGGAACGCCTGGCAGGTCACCAATCCGTTCTCGATCGTCGCCTCGACGCCCCGGTCGGCGGTCCGGACGATGACGGGATCGTCGGTCGGCAGCCGGGACAGTTCCGGGATCTCGTACTCGCCGTCCTCGAAGACGTTGAGCAGGTCGTTCGGCAGGTCGATGTCACACTTGTCGATTTCGTCGATCAGCAGCACCCTCGGGGTCGAGTACGGCAGCAGCGCCGTGCCCAGCGGACCGAGCCGGAGGTAACGCCCGATGCCGCTGTCGGCGGGCAACTCCGCGTCCGGTTGCCGTGCTGCGATCTGCCGAAGGTTCTCGTCACCGAGCCGCGCGATCGGGTCGTACCGGTAGAGCCCTTCCTGCAAGGTCGAGCGGCTGGTGATCGGCCAGCGCAGCACCGGGCCGAGCCGCAGTTCCCGAGCCACGGCGTAGGCCAGTGAGGACTTTCCGGTACCCGGCCGGCCGGTGATCAGCAGGGGACGGCGCAGGTACAGCGCCGCGTTGATCATCCGTACGGTCTTGTCGTCGGGGTCGGGTGGCGAGGCGATGCGCCCGAGCCGCCGCCGATGCTCGGTCGAGTTGTCCGGCGGCACCGACAATGCGGCCCGGCCGCCGAACGTCCGCCAGTTCGGTGGCTCGGGTAACCGGGTGATGCCGTCGTGCGGCTCGTCGACGCCGGTGTAGATCAGCCAACTGCTCACGGCGTGGGCGCTCCTTCGGGTGCGGACAGCGGGTACCACTCTGGTGGCGTTCGATCGGGGTCGTCGGCCCAGTACAGGACCAGGTCCCGCCCGGCATGGTCCGGCCCGGCGAGCGGGTGGCGGGCGCCGCGCCGCTGCTGCCGTACGGTGTCGGGCAGGGTCGCCAGGGCCCGCGACGTGAGCACCTGACGCAGCGCCTTCCGCCGCTGCGCCGTCGACCGGCTGCCCCGGTGCCACAGCGCCGCCGGGGCGTCGCGGGCCAACATCGCGAGACACGGCGCGCCGCTGTCGGCGACCGTCGGGCAGAGCATCGCCACACACAGCCAGTCGTCGTCACCGACCGGATGCTCCCCGTCGTGCCACAGAATGGCGGTCGGGTCGTACGTCTCACTCCGACGCAGCCGGGCGGCACGGTCCCGCCGCCGCGCTGCGCCGATCGGACCGGCGTGCTCCCGATGGTCGAGCGGACGCACCACCACGGGATAGGCGAGGCCGAACTCGGAGTCGGCGCCGTCCGGTGCCGGCGCCGGCCAGCGTTCCACGTCTTCGTTGAGCCGGTCGTGGGGGAGCAGGAACTCCACGATCGGCGGTGCGCCACCGGCAGGGAGTCCATGGACGACCCGACCGCCGGTCGCCTCGGCCAGGGTCGTGAGCGGACGCGGGTGGTCGGATTCTCCGGTCAGCCGGTCGTACCGGCCGCTTCGCACCATCCAGGCCGAGAGATGGAACAACTCCTGGTCCAGCATGTCCGGCGTGAGGCGGATCAGCACGTAGCCCCGCTCGGGCGGGCGGCGGGCGGCGACCGCCACCCGCAGCTCCGTCAGCCACTGTGCCGACAGGCCCGTCAGGGGTGCCGTCGCATCGCTCCAGGCCCGAAGGTCTTCGGCGGAGCCCGGATCGTCGGTTTCGGCCGCGAGTGCTTCGACAAACCGGAACAGCGGCCGGGGTGAGACCCGCTCCCGCAGGTCCCGGATCGCCGCCCTGAGGTCCGTCCGGGCGGGTCCCGTGGGCAACCCGTACCGGTCGACGGCGAATCGCAGCAGACTTCCCAGGTCATCGGGCGCTGGTACGGCGTCCAGCAACTCGTCGAGTCCGTCGCATCGTTCGGCCGGCAGCATGGCGAGCGGCCGCAGACCGGAGCAGAGTGCCAGGAGCGCCCGTACCGCGGGCAGGCTGCCGCCGAGCTTGACCTCGACGACCTCGCAGAGCGTCGCGAGCCCGTCGGGGATCGCGATGCACGCCGCGACAATGCACTCCGCGTCCCGCTCGGCGATGTTCTCGGCGCGCCGGGCCGCGGAGATGGCCCGGGTGCCGAGTTCCGCCTCGATCTCGTTGACCACTGTGGTACGCCAGCTCTGGGTACGCAGCTCCTCGATGTCGAGCAGTGCGTTGACCAGTCGCCTGCGGTCCGTTATCGAATACATCGCGGCTATCCCACGTTGTCCGGCCAGTACGTCGCGATCGCCCCGGTGGCGGCCTCGAACTCGATGCTGCGGGACGGCGCCACCATCTCCAGTGCGGCCACGAAGGCGTCCCGCCCGTCCGGAAACCGGGCACACGTACGGATCCAGTGCTGGACCTGTGCTCGGGCGTCGTCGGCGGTGGGCGTCACGACCGCGATGTCCCGGGGCAGGAACAGCAGCACCTGGCGGCGTACGGCGGGGTCGAGCAGTTCGTCGATGGCGAGCAGCGCCTCGCTGATCGCCTTCAGGCCGTGCAGGTCCAGCCTGGCGGCGGACCGTGGCACCGGTCCGGGTACTCCGATCCGCCGTTCCCCGTGCGGCGCGTGGTACCACAGATAGCTCGGGGTCTGCCGGGTCTGACCGTCGGACCGCAGCTGGGCGAACCGCCGGGACACGCCGGCCGCGACCGTCTCGGCGTTCGGCGGCCACCGGTCGTCCTGCTGCGCGACGAGTTCGCCGAGCAGCACCTCGGAGAAGGCGCCGGTACGGCGCGCGTCGACGTTGCCGGCCCGCTCCCCGGGGCTTGCCGCGAGCAGCACGTGCTGGTCCCGGCCGGGGCGTGGCGTACCGATCTGCGGCAGGTCGGCAGGCAGGGCCCGGGTGCCGCGCCACTGCCCGGCGAAGTTCTGGCAGGCGTCGACCACGACCAGTTGGTGCCGCTGGGGAAAGCGGTCGGTGCGCAGCGACTGGAGCAGGCCGTCGAGGTGCAGGTTGCGGCGGTTCGCGCTGTCCGCGTCGGCGTAGAACAACCGTCGTGACTCGTCGGAGTCGATCACCCCGTGCCCGCCCCAGTAGACGAACAACAGCTCGTCGTCGGCACCGTGCCGTACCTCGTCGTGCAGCACGAGATCCACGGTGGCCCGGTCCGGGTGACGGGTCCGGAGCCCGGAGCGCTCGACGGCGGAGCGGTTGGTCGGCAGGGGAGACACCAGTAGCTCGATCCGCTCCGCCGGCACGCCACGGCCGATCAGCCAGCGGGCGAACCGGCACGCGTCCAGGGCGGGACCGTCCAGCCGCCAGGCCGGCCCGGCGGCGTACTCCTCGACGCCGACCAGGACCGCCCGGGTGCGTGCCGGCGTCGTGCCGGTCGACGACGACCCCGCTCCCGTGTGCTCGACGATCACATCAGTTCCCTGCCGACCCGGGCGTAGAACGCCGGGTTGCCGAAGTACGCGCTGTGTGAGCGCGGGAACGGTACCCGGTTGTCCAGTTCGTGGTCGACGGCCGCCGAGAAGACCGGCTGGGCCAGGAACGCCAGCATGTCCCGCCGGTCGTACACGTTCAACCACGCGGGAAAGTTTGCCGGCAGCGGCTGCCCGTAGGAGAGGCTCGGCAGGGCATCCAGTTCGTACAGCAGGGGCGCCTGCGAGCCGACCGTCACCAGCAGGGTGACCTCGGGCATTGCCTCGGTCGCGAGCAGATCCACACAGGCGATGCCGCCGAGGCTGTGCGCGACGAGCACCACGGGGCCGTCGAGCCCGTCGACCGCCCGCCGGATCGCGTTCCTGATCTGCGCGCCTCGGGCCAGGTACAGCAGCACGTCGCCGGCAGCCGGCGAGGCGGCCTCGGTGATCGCCGCTCGGCGGCGTTCCACCGGCCGGGTGGCCCCGAGTGCCAGGGCGAGCCGGGCGCCGGTCCGGGCCAGGGCGGCACCGAGGGCACGTTCGGTGCCCAGCAGCGCGCTGCCTCGGGCCACGATCCGGTCCCGCAGCTCACCGGCCAGCGGCAACGGTCCGCCGAGACGCGCGTCGGCCTGCGACTGGGCCTGTGCGACAACCGCGCGAACCACCGCGCGGCGCAGCTCGGGGTCGTCGGATCCGGCGGTGGCTTCGTCGTACGGGGCCGAGTCGACGACCGTCTCGATGGCGGTACGGAAGTCGACGGCGATGCCAGCGGCGGTGAGGAGCGTGACCAGTTCGTCGTCATGCACGGTCGTGCGCAGCGTCTCCGCCAGTCGATCGCCCGGCGGCAACGCGTTCGGCGGAAGGTCGGCCAGGTCCGCTGGGGATCGCAGGGCGAGCAGCCGCAGTTCGAACAGTGGGTCGTGGTCAAGCAGGGCCCACACCGCAGTCTCGTCGTCGTCGGTCAGGTCGATTGGGCGGTCGTCGGGGAGGTCCCGGTAGCCCGTGCCGGACGGAATGGTCCGTCCGTCGGCGTGCAACCGGCTGCCGAACGGCTCTCCCCAGTAACAGGGAGCGACGCGAAGCCGGGGGGCCGCCGTGGCGAGCCCGGCTCTGACCCGGTCGAACAGCCCGTCGAAGTGTGGTTTTCGTACCCCCGTGCCGTGCACGAACAGCGCCGTCGTCATCGCAGGTCCGTCGCTTCCGTCGGGCGGTCGATTGAGGATCGTCGGGCAACGCTAGCCACTACGGACCGGTAAGGGTGTAAAGATTCAGACTCTGCGAGAGGGTGTGCCTGGTCGGGCCAGACCGGCCTGGCCACCCGGCTCAGTCGCGGGAATTGCTGGTCCGCCGGTCCCGGCCGTCTTGGCGTACCGCGTCGACACGTAGGTTCATCGCGTCCACGCGATCGGCGAGTGCCTGGTGGTCGGCCAGCAGATGGGGTTGGGTGTCGGACAGCAGCCGGACCAGGGCGGCGGGGTCGGGTCCGCCCAGGGCGTCGTGCAGCCGGTCCAGGCTGGGGCGGGCGGCCGGAGCGAGATCGGTCAGCGCGGTGATCTGCCCGGCGAGCTGACGCAGGTCCGCGCCGTTGTCCGAAGCCCACCGGGCCACCGCGCGCTCGCCGGCCCGACGGTCCCGTTCGGCGCGTACCCGGTCGTCACGGGTCTGTTGTGGAGTGTCGTCCACGGTTGGGCGTAGTCGCAGGTAGCGTCGCTCCGCGGCCTGGCGGCTCGCCACGCCGAGCGCCGGCGCGAGGTCCGCCCAGCTCGCGCCGCGCTGTCGGGCGGCGGCGATCAGTTGCGGCTCCCAGCTCTCCAGTTCGGCGCGTAGCTTGCGGAGCAGGGCGAGGGCACTGAGCACCTGGTCAGCCGTCACCTCGCCGTCGCCGTCGACATCCGTCTCCGCCATTGCGGGTTCCTGCCCGTGTCCGGTTGCCGGACCGGTGGGGGCCGACGGGCCGGACGGTGGGCCCCCGGCGCCGATCCGGTTGGTGACGGCCTGGACGCGGTCGAGCGCTGCGCTGGTCGGGGTCTCCGCGCTGCGGGCGCCGGGCGGGCGGCTGACTGAGGTTCGCTCCTGCTGATCCACGGATCCTCCGTCGTCCTTGTGACGACGAACCGCTTGTCGTCGTTCCGATGACATGATACAACCGAGTTACCGCGCATTGACAGCACTGTTGGACAGCACAGGAGGTGAGGAAGATGTTGATGCGCACTGACACCTTCCGCGAACTCGATCGAGTCGCCCAGCACGCCCTCGGTGCGCTGCAACCGGGCACCTGGTCGCGACCGGCGCCGATGCCGATGGACGCGTACCGCAACGCCGACGAGCTGGTCGTGGCGTTCGACCTACCCGGGGTTCCGCCCGAGGCGATCGAGATCGAAGTCGAGCACAACGTTCTCACCGTACGGGCCGAGCGCCGGCCGTTCGATCTCGACAAGGGCACCCGGGTCCAGGTGTCCGAGCGACCACTCGGAGCCTTCTCCCGGCAGGTCTTCCTCGGTGACGCTCTCGACGCCGATCGGATCGAGGCCAGTTACGACAACGGCGTACTGGCGGTGCGGATCCCGGTGCGGGACCAGGCGAAGCCGCGCAGGGTGGCTATCTCCCACTCCCAGTCCAGCGGTGACGTCGGCCGGAGAGCCATCAACGCCTGAACCGTGGAACCTTCCGGATTCGGCGGTTCGCCGATCCGGTGATACCCGGCGGTGGGGGGTGACGAGCATGGGCAGCGACGTCCGGCGCAACTCTTCGGAGACCAGATCGGTGCACGAGGCGTTCGTCGAGCTGGTTCAGCACGACGACGATCTGATGCGGGCCGAGTTCGACGCGCTCATCGACGCCTGCTGGCATTGGCCGCCACCCCCGCCGCCGGCCCGGCCGCAGCCGGTCCCACGGCCGCCGCTGTGGCCGGTCGGGCCCCTCGTGGACGATCTGTTCGTTCCGCTGGACGCGGCGCCGGAGGGCGCCCGATGGCGCCGGCAGCGGGCACCCCCGGCCACCCGTGACGTCTCGACCCGATCGATGGAAGGCAGGTGAGGCCACGGCAGCCAGATCCACACCGCATCGGCCCGGTCCGCTGCGACGGACCGGGCCGATTCGGTGTCGTCGTGCCATCTATCGACAGTCGTCCCTTGATTTCGTCGTGCCGAGACCGTAGCTTGCGAGAAAGCGCTTTCCAGCAGACCCGACGGCCTACGACCATAGGCATGCCCGGGCGCGACGCGGCCCGCCGAAAGGGGTACGACAACGATGAGGCGCCTCCTGGGAACCACCGGACGGATCCCTCGGACAGCGTGGCGGGCCGGCGCCGTCGTCGTCGCCGCGCTGACCGCGATCGGCGTGGTGGCCGTCGGCGCCTCGGCGGCCACGCTGTTCGCCGACGACTTCGAGGACGGCGACTCCAACGGGTGGTCCAAGTCCGGCGGGACGTGGTCGGTCGGCGCGGACGGTTCGAGGGCGCTGCGGCAGACGAGCGCCAGCGCGGACCTCGCCCGGGTCTTCGCCGGCCAGACGAACTGGACCAACTACGCGGTGCAGGTACGGGTGAAACCGGCCGGCTACGGTACGACCGGCTTCGCCGGCATCGCCGCCCGATCCAACGCGTCCACCAGCTTCGACCGCCTCGTCCTGCACGCCGACCGGGTCGAGTTGCAGGCGGTACGCAGCGGCGCGGTGACAGTCCTCGGCGCCACGCCGCTGGCCCTGGCTCCGGGAACCTGGGCCACGCTGCGGATCGAGGCCAGCGGCGGGACCGTACGCGGCCTGTTCAACGGCACCGTGGTCGGTACCGGGCCGAGCCAGTCGACAAAGGGCCGGGTGGGCCTGCAAACCTATCGGGCGACCGCGTCCTTCGACGACGTCACCGTCGACACCGGCAGCACCCCGGAGCCGACCCCGACCACCGTGTCGCCGACCCCGTCGGAATCCCCGACTCCGACCCCGACCCCGAGCGACCCGCCGCCGGGCGGCGATGAACTCTTCGTCGCTCCGACCGGCGACGACGCCAACCCGGGCAGCATCGACCAGCCGTTGGGCACCCTGCACCGAGCGGTCGAATTGGCCACCCCCGGCACCACGATCCAACTGCGGGCCGGCACCTACGCGCCGGCCACCAACATCCGGATCATGAAGGACGGCACCGCCGCGACGCCGTACACGATCACCGCGTACCGGGGCGAGAAGGTGATCCTGGACGGGGAGAACATGCCGCACACTCCCGCACCGCTGGACGCCAGCATCCCCAACCTCGAACGGGGTGCACTGCACATCGAGGCGGACTACTGGCGCGTCGTCAACATCGAGATCGCGAACGGGCCGTACGCGATCTTCTGCCGTGACTGCAACAACAACGTCTTCGACCGGCTGACCACCCGGGACAACTACGAGTCCGGCCTGCACATCCAGGCGGCCTCCAGCAACAACCAGGTGCTCAACCTGGACAGCTACGGCAATCGGGATCCGCGCAAGAACGGCGAGAGCGCCGACGGCCTGGCCATCAAGGAGGGCTCCGGCTCGGGCAACGTCGTACGCGGCGCCCGGCTGTGGAACAACTCCGACGACGGCTTCGACGCCTGGGAGTTCCTCTCCCCGATCGTCATCGAGGACTCGGTGGCCTGGGGGAACGGCTTCAACCGGTGGAACCTGCCCGGCTACACCGGCGACGGGAACGGCTGGAAGCTCGGTGGTGGTGACGAGGACCTGCCGGCCGCGCACGTCGTACGCAACTCGATCGCCTTCGACAACGCGGTCGGTGGCTTCATCGACAACGCCAACCCCGGCCAACTCGTGCTCGACCACAACACCGCCTGGCGCAACGGCGGCACCGGGTTCGACGTCGCCGACGCCGACGCCGAGGTGACGAAGAACCTGGCGGTGGAGAACGAGACACAGGTCGCGCTCGGCTCCTCGACCAGCGTCGGCAACTCCTGGGACCTGGGTGGCACCTGGACGCTGGCCGACACCGACCCGTCGACCATCACCGGGCCGCGTACGGCCAGCGGCGAGATCCCGTCGTCGAACTTCCTCCGTCCCGCCAACGGCGCCGACGTGGGAGCCCGGATATAGGCAGCGGTTTAGGAGTAGCGGTGGTCGTGGGCGCCGAGGTGTCTGCTCTCGCTGTTGTGTTGAAGGGTCAGGTGCCGGCCTCGGATGCCGAATATTCTCGGCGGTCAGCACGTACGCGAACCGATCGTCGAGCCTGGCTGCGGCGGGCGTGGTCTCGACGGAGGACCGCGGGCTGTTGCTGGCCACCGTGATTGGCACCCCCGGTTGCGTCGACGACCGTGGAGTGAAGGTCCTGGAGGCGGACCAGGACTACCGCCCGCGTTCCAATCTTGAATCGTGTCGCTGCGTGGACGCCTGGCGGGAGCGGGACGCGGCGTCCGCGGGTAGCCAACGCGATCATGGTATCGGCGGGGAGCGCCGACGCGAGCGATCCCAGCAGCTTGGGAATGGCCTCCGCCTGACTCGCTCCCTGCCAGCTGGTCTGTTCGCCGTACGGCACATCGGTCAGCACGAGACGCGGCTGTGGTGACACCGCCAACCGGGCCGCAACCTGCCGTTGGTCGAAGACGTCGGTTTGTCCGACAACGTGGGGGAGGTCTTGTACGCCGCTTCGGCTAAGCAGTTCCTGTAGGCGCCGTGCGGACTCAGCCGCATTCAGGTGCGAGGGCCGGCTGAAGCGGCGAGCCAGCTCGTCTAGCTCGGCTGTCCGCCTCTGTAGCCCTTTGGCGGACAGGAGAGCAAGGTTCGCCCGCGCGATCCGGAGTGGGTCGTCGGCTATGTCCGAGGCGATGAGCCCGGCGATTTTGTCCCGATGTAGCAGGCCCAGCACGGTGAGCAGGTAACCACTGCCGCAGCAGGGATCCCACACGGTCAGTGGTCGAGCTTGTTCCAACGCGTGCCAGGCGCGGAGGAACACCTCCGACGCGAGCCGGATGGGAAAGGCGGGGTGGCCTGGCGCCGAACGCAGCACGGCGCCGCTGGCCAGATCGGAGTAGTCGCGTCGTTCTGGTACAAATCGATAGGTCATCACACCTCCACATGACCGCCCTGCACCGCTGTCTGGCCATGTGCCTCGTCGTGCACGGAACCGCCCGAGTGCCGGCTGGTCTCGCCCCGGCGGTGCGGCCGAGCCCGGCGTACCCCGATGTCGCTCAGGTGCCGGTGGACCCGGTCATGTCGGTTCCACCGGTAGCCACAGCTCGCACGTCGCGGTGCTGAAGTCGCCTGCGCGCTCGAGCACCGCGACGATCTCCGGACCCGGCCGTAGGCGCCACCGGTTGGCGGGGAACCACTCGGTCGCGGTCGCGGCCCAGGTTTCCTGCAGGGCGTCGGGGTAGGGGCCGGTGGTGCGGAAGACCGCCCACGTGCCGGCCGGGACCTCGATGGTGTCGAGTCCGTCGGCCGACGGCGCGTCGCGGGAGACGGCGACCCCGTGCAGGTACGTCAGCTCACTGCCTTCGGTCCGGTCGGGGTCGAGGTCGTCGCTGACCGCGAGGAGGCCCGCCGGTTCGGTGTCACTGAGGTCCTTCAGCCGGAGGTGCTCATGCTCCGGCAGCGCGGCGACGTGCTGCTGGATGTGCGGGTTGACGCCCTGGTGGACCAGGGGGACCCGGGTTGCGTGTCCGACGAGCCGGAACGCGGGACGGTCGACGACGCGGGTATCCATAGGGACGCTTCCTTCGACGGTCAGGCGGAACCTGAGCTGTGGTTGTGCGCGTAGGGGGCCTCCGTCGCGGCGTACGGCGGCGGGGCCGGCGCCGTGCACCGCCCGGAACGCGCGTCCGAACGCTTCGCTTGAGCCGTATCCGTGCTGGACGGCGATGCTCAGCAGGTCGTCCCCACCGCTGACGACGGCGGCAGCGGCGACGGTCATGCGGCGCCGACGCACGTACTCCGAGAGCGGCATGCCGGCCAGCGACGAGAACATCCGACGCAGGTGGTACTCGGTGGTGCCGAGCGTCTTGGCCAACCCGTTGACGTCGATCTCCTCGGTGAGATGGTCCTCGACGAGGTCGACGAGTCGGTTGAGTGCGGAGATCACGAGCCCTCTTTTCAACATCGATCATGACGGGGAGCCCTCCACCGGTGCCCGACCGCTGCGGTCCGATTCGATCATTTGGGCGTTGGAGACCCGGTGCAGTCGCTGGAACGGCTCGAACAGGCGCTGAACCCGGCCGGGCCCCGGCCTGGCGGGTCTCGACAAACCCGATCCTGTAGGACGTAGCGCTCGGCGCCACGGTGCGGCACGACACCAGCCGAGATCCGGACCTAAGGTGCCTACTCCACTTGGCGGTACGCTCGTCGTCGGAAGGAACATTTCGTATGACTGATCGACATTCGAGGTGGGAGATGGCATGACCGACTCTCCGGTGCTTCCCCTGACCCGTAGCTGCCCGTACGCGCCGCCGCCCGAGCACGTCCAACTACAGCGTGAGCCGGTGGCCCGGGTGACGCTGCCCGACGGCTCGCAGGTATGGGCACTGAGCCGGCTCGATGACATCCGCACCATGCTGACCGATCCACGGTTCAGCTCCGACCGTCAACGCAAGGGTTTCCCCCTGCAACCGCCTGAAGCACGACCCAGCCCTCCGCCGCGACAGCCCATGATCGGGCTCGATCCGCCGGAGCACGGTGAGGCCCGGCGCGCGGTCGTCGGCGAGTTCACGATCAGGCGGATGAACGCGCTGCGCCCGCGCATCCAGCAGATCGTCGACGAGCGCATCGATGCCATGCTCGCCGGGCCGCGCCCGGCCGACCTCGTCCCGGCGCTGGCGCTGCCCGTGCCGTCACTGGTCATCTGCGAACTGCTCGGCGTGCCCTACACCGACCACGACTTCTTCCAGAGTCGCTCCGCCAACCTGCTGGACCGCGCCATCCCGCCCGCCGAACGGTATGCGGCGGCCAACGCGATCCGCGAATACATGGCCGCGCTGATCGCCGAGAAGGAAAAGGAGCCGGCCGACGACCTGCTCGGCCGCCAACTGGCCAAGGGCGCCGATCGGGACGACCTGGCGGGTCTCGGGTTCCTGCTGCTGCTCGCCGGGCACGAGACCACCGGAAACATGATCTCGCTCGGTGTGATGACGCTGCTGGAACGGCCGCAGGCGCTGGCCGCGCTGAGAGCGGATCCCGCCACGACGCCGGAGGTCGTCGAGGAACTGCTCCGCTACTTCACGATCGCCGAGTTCGTCACGTCCCGGGTCGCCCGGGAGGACGTCGAAATCGGCGGCGTGCTGATCCGCGCCGGCGAGGGCGTCATCACGCTCGGCAACGTCGCGAACCGCGACCCGGCGGCGTTCGTCGACGGCGACACCTTCGACATCGGGCGCGGCGCCCGCCACCACATCGCGTTCGGTTTCGGCCCGCACCAGTGCCTGGGTCAGAACCTCGCCCGAATCGAACTCCAGATCGTCTTCGACACCCTGTTCGCCCGCATCCCCGGCCTCAGGCTGGCCACGACGACCGACGAGCTGTCGTTCAAGAACGACTCCACCGTCTACGGTCTCCACTCCCTCCCGGTCACCTGGTAGGAGACATGATCCAGGTAACCGCAGACCTGGCCCGCTGCGTCGGCGCGGGCCAGTGCGTCCTCACCGAGCCCGCCGTATTCGACCAGGACGAGGAGGACGGAACCGTGGTCATCCTCGACGAGACCCCGAGGGACGAGACGACGATCACCCGGGTACGCCAGGCCATCCACATCTGTCCCAGCCGGGCACTGGCCCTCGCCGAGCCGGCCGCTCCGGCTCGTACCGACACGCGTTGACAACCGCCTGAACCGTTGGGCCGCGGACCGATAGGGTAGGGACGTGCGCCTGCTGATGATGGCGGACACCCACGTACCGAAGCGGGCGCGCGACCTGCCGGCGCGGCTGTGGGCCGCGGTCGACGAGGCTGACGTGGTCGTCCATGCCGGTGACTGGGTACAGGAGTCCCTGCTGGACGCGCTCGAAGCGAGAGCACGGCGGCTGATCGGCGTGTACGGCAACAACGACGGACCCGAGCTGCGGGCCCGGCTGCCGGAGATCGCCCGGGTCGAGCTGGCCGGCGTCCGGGTCGCGGTCGTACACGAGACCGGCCCGGCGACCGGGCGGGAGCGCCGCTGCGCGGCCCGGTTCGACGGGTACGACCTGCTCGTCTTCGGGCACTCGCACATTCCCTGGGACAGCGAGGCTCCGGGCGGGCTGCGGCTGCTCAATCCCGGCTCGCCGACCGACCGGCGACGCCAACCCCACGCCACGTACCTCACCGCCGGGATAACCGGCGGTCGGCTCGACGACGTGGTCCTGCACGAGCTGCCGCGCTGACTCCGGGGCCGGTCCGGAGGGCCCGGCGACGAACCTCCCGCGACGGGCGGCCGGGGCGGGCGGTGGCAGCCCAGCGGTACCGGCCGTGCGGTACCGGCCGTTCGGACCGGAGCGTTTGGATCAGGGTGCTGCCAGACTGTAGGCGTGCATGATTTTGACGTGCTCGTGGTGGGTTCGGGACCGGGTGGCCAGAAGGCCGCGATAGCAGCGGCGAAACTCGGCCGGCGGGCGGCGGTGATCGAGCGGCAGCACATGGTCGGCGGCGTCTGCATCAACACCGGTACGGTGCCGTCGAAGACCCTGCGGGAGGCCGTGCTCTACCTGACCGGGCTCAGCCAGCGGGAGGTGTACGGCCAGAGCTACCGGCTCAAGGACGACATCACCGTCGCCGACCTGACCGCCCGGACCCAGCACGTGATCGGGCGTGAGGTCGACGTGGTACGCAGCCAGTTGGCCCGTAACCGGGTTCGGCTGCTCACCGGCACGGCCCGGTTCCACGATCCGAACACCCTCACGGTGACCGATCCGGCCGGGCGCGAGTCGAAGGTGACCGCCGAGAACATCATCATCGCCGCCGGTACCCGTCCGGCCCGACCGGCCAGTGTGGACTTCGACGAGCGTACGATCATCGACTCGGACGGCATCATCAACCTGGAGAAGGTGCCGAACTCGATGGTGGTGGTCGGTGCCGGGGTGATCGGCATCGAGTACGCCTCGATGTTCGCGGCGCTGGGCACGAAGGTCACCGTCGTCGAGCGACGCGACCGGATGCTGGAGTTCTGCGACCTGGAAATCGTCGAGGCGCTGAAGTACCACCTGCGGGACCTGGCGGTGACGTTCCGGTTCAGCGAGGCGGTGGCGGCGGTGGAGCGGCACACCCGGGGCGCCATCGCCGTACTGGAGAGCGGGAAGCGGATCGCCGCCGACACGGTGATGTACTCGGCCGGTCGGCACGGCATGGCCACCGAACTCGAGCTGGAGAACGCCGGACTGGCGGCGGACGATCGTGGCCGGATCAAGGTCGACCCCCAGTTCCGGACCACCGTGCCGCACATCTACGCGGTCGGTGACGTGATCGGCTTTCCGGCGCTCGCGTCGACGTCGATGGAGCAGGGTCGGCTCGCCGCGCACCACGCCTGCGGCGAACCGGTACGGGCGATGCCGGAGTTGCAACCGATCGGCATCTACACGATCCCGGAGATCAGTTTCATCGGCCGGACCGAGGACGAGCTGACCCGGGACAAGGTGCCGTTCGAGGTCGGCATCTCCCGGTACCGCGAACTGGCCCGGGGCCAGATCAGCGGCGACTCGTACGGGATGCTCAAGCTGCTGGTCGCGCCGGACACCGGTCGACTGCTCGGGGTGCACATCTTCGGCACCGGGGCCACCGAACTGGTGCACATCGGACAGGCGGTGATGGGCTGCCTCGGCACCGTCGACTACCTGGTCGACGCGGTGTTCAACTATCCGACCCTGGCCGAGGCGTACAAGGTCGCCGCGTTGGACGCGATGAACAAGATGCGGCACATCGCCCGGCTGCGCGACTAGTTCTCACTCGCCGCTCACCGGTCCCCGGTCCGTCGGGTCCGCGTCGCCGTACGACCTGATCTCGGTCGTTGCGTGCGGCGCGTCGCCGCCCCGGCGTCGGGTGGCCAGTTCCTCCCCGGCGGCCATCAGAGCGACCACCAGGACCAGGGCCGCAACCGCCGCGATGGCCGGGATGAGCGTGGCCAGCGGTAGCAGGGCGAGGCAGACCAGGCCGGCTCCGAGCCGGTGCCAGGTGAGCATTCGGTGGGTTCGCCACTGGGTGTAGGCGAAGGTGAGCAGGAAGAGCGCGCAGCCGCCGAAGAGGAGGTTCGCGGGATTGTCGGGTAGTGGATCGAGCGGCGCGGGCACCACGGCGGACAGGCCGACGGAGATGGTGACGATCCCGAAGCTGAAGAACAGATGGCCGTAGATGAGGAGCCCACGGCGCACGTCCGCCTGGTTCGGCGCCTGCTCCAGCGCTCGCCGGAAGTGGGGCAGGCCGTAGCCGAAGTACACCCACCAGAGGGCGGCGACTAGGGCGTAGGCGGCGACTATCGCGGTGATTCGGGCGAGGGTCAGCGAATCGTCGACGGCCACCGCTCCGACCTGGATCACGGACTCGCCGAGCACGAGGATGATCAGCAGTCCGTAGCGGTGGCTGTAGTGCAGCGGCTGCGTCCTGCCCGGGACGACCAGATGACGTGCCGCCCAGGGACTCAGCAGGTCGATGGTGGCGGCGACGGTCCAGAGGACGATCCGGGCCCTGTCCTGCATGAGAGCGCCCGCCAGTAGCAGTGGACCGGTGAGGAGAACGACGCCGTAGGGGCCGACGAAGAGTGCTCGCCAGCCCGAGCGTCTGCGGAGGGCCAGGCCGGCCAGCAGCACCCGGATGGCGAGGTAGATCGAGATGAAGAGTAGGCCGAGTTTGCCGTACGCGTCGGGGATCGTCAGGGCCATCAACAGGCTGCCGAGGCCGAGCGTCAGGATGCCGACCCGGTCCAGGACGGGACTGAGGTCGCGCTGGTCGGCGTAGAGCGTCACGCCGCCCCAGGCCCAGTAGACCGTGATGAAGAGGATCAGCGTCCGGCCGATTCCGGACCAGCCGTGGTGTTCGTGCAGCAGCCGGGAGAACTGGGTGAGGGCGAAGACGAAGGCGAGGTCGAAGAAGAGTTCCTCCCAGGTCACCCCCTTGCCGGGGGTCCGGGCCGGAGCGCCCGCCGTCACCGCGTCGGCGCTGCTCGGGCGCAACGCGTCGTGACGGTCGGTGGCGCTGGTGGCCCGCCGGCCGTCGTCAGCGCGAGGATCGCCACCAGCCTGCCTCCGACCGACCAATTCGCCCCGACACGGTCCGTCCCGATAAGGTTCGGGCCGATTTGGTCAGGTTAGCCCCAACAAGGGACTGCGGCGATCGCCGCGCCGTGGTGCTGTGTGGACCGTACCCGTCGGACCGGCTGTCGTTCATTACTCTTTGTCCACGATCCGTCACTGAACTGTCGTGTCCCGGGCGGCGTCGATCCCGTTGACCAGGGTGACGAGCACCGGCTGGCACGACAGAGGGGGGCCGGGACGATGATGATCGGACGATGGCGTGGACTGACAGTCACGGTGATCGCCGTACTGGCCGCCGCCGCCGGAACCGCCAGACTGGCGTACGGGCACGCGGAACGGCAGGGCGAGGACGACGAGGACCGCCGGTGGAGCATTCAGCGCGAGCGGTTGACCGGCTATCAGGAGACCCCGCTGGTGTTGTCCACCACCGGCACCGGCCGGTTCTCGGTGAGGATCGACGAGCAGGCTCAGGAGATCGACTACCGGCTCAGCTACGAGGACCTGGAGGGTGACATCACCCAGGCGCACATCCACTTCGGTGGACGGGCCCAGAGCGGTGGGATCAGCGTCTTCCTCTGTACCAATCTCGGTAACGGGCCGGCCGGCACCCAGCCCTGCCCCGCCGACCCGGCGACGATCACCGGAACGATCCGGCCGGCCGACGTGATCGGCCCCACCGCCCAGGGGATCGCCGCCGGCCAGTTCGGTGAGCTGCTGACCGCCCTCCGGGTCGGCGCCACCTACGTCAACGTGCACAGCTCGCTGTATCCGAGCGGGGAGATCCGGGCCCAGTTGGGGCGCCATCACTACCGCTGACGTCCCCTCAGCCACCAGTTCCCGGCCAGACACAGCGAGGGGGCGCGGCGCCGTCCCGGCGATGCGGTACGTCCCCTGACGCCACCGCCGTACGGGGGATCGCGGCGCACCGTCCACAACCGACGATCGACGGGCGTCCGCGCATCCACCGACCGGGCGGAGTTGCCGCTGCCTACCACTGGTGCTCTTGACGGGACGTTGCGCCGTGGTTAATGTCCGGTAACTTTGTGATCCGCGCCACAACCACAACCGGGGGTGCCCGGGATGCTGCAGGTGCGCAATCTGGAGGTCGTCTACGACGACGTGATGTTGGTGCTGCGCGGGGTGAGCCTCGCCGTGCCACCGGGTGGGATAGTCGCGCTGCTGGGTGCGAACGGCGCCGGCAAAACCACCCTGCTCCGGGCGATCAGCGGCCTGCTCGACGTACACGACGGCGCGGTGACCAAGGGTTCGGTGACCCTGGACGGCGACCCGATCCACCGGCTCCGGCCGGCCGCCGTCGTACGCCGGGGCGTCTGCCAGGTGATGGAGGGGCGCCGGATCTTCGCCGAGCTGACCGTGGAGGAGAACCTGCGGCTCGGTGGCCACACCGCCCACCGGCAGATCCCGACCCGCCTCGACCACGTCCTCGGGCTGTTCCCGGTGCTCGCCCAGCGCCGTCGGCACACCGCCGGCTATCTCTCCGGCGGCGAGCAGCAGATGCTCGCGATGGGCCGGGCACTGATGGCCGAGCCCCGCTACCTGCTGCTGGACGAGCCGAGCCTCGGCCTTGCGCCCCGGCTCGTCGAGCAGGTCCGGGAACTGATCGCGACGATCAATTCCGACGGTGCCGGCGTGCTGCTGGTGGAGCAGAACGCCACCATGGCGCTGTCGCTGGCCACCCACGGCTACGTCCTGGAGACCGGACAGGTGGTGCTCGACAAACCGGCCGAGCAGCTACTGGCCGACGACGACATCCGGGAGTTCTACCTCGGCCTGGGCGCCGCCGCCGCCGGCGCCGGCCGCCGGTCGTTCCGGGACGTCAAGCACTACCGGCGACGCAAGCGGTGGCTGTCGTGACGACGACCGACCCGGATCCCGGGACCGCCGCCCCGGACCGGACCGATCCCGGCAACGCCGAGCCGATCCTGCGGTTCGAGGACGTCCGGCTGCACTTCGCCGGGGTACGCGCCATCGACGGGGTGAGCTTCACCGTCGGTCGGCACGAACTCTTCGCGATCATCGGTCCCAACGGCTCCGGCAAGACGTCCATCTTCAACGTGCTCTCCGGGGTCTACCGCCCGCAGACCGGTCGGGTGGTCTTCGACGGCACCGACCTGGTCGGCCGCCGGCCACACGTGATCGCGGCGCTCGGCCTGGCCCGGACCTTCCAGAACGTCGAACTGTTCGCCAACCTCACCGTGCTGGACAACCTGCTGCTCGGTCGGCACCATCACCTCGGCTACGGCACGTTCGCCGCACTCGGCTGGCTGGGACGGGCCCGCCGGGCCGAGATCGCCAACCGGGCCGCGGTCGAGGAGATCGTGGACTTCCTCGAACTGGAACGGTGGCGGCGGCTGCCGGTCGGCCTGCTGCCGTACGGGGTGCAGAAGCGGGTCGAGCTGGGCCGGGCGCTGGCCATGGAACCGAAATTGCTGCTCCTGGACGAGCCGGTCGCCGGAATGAACCTGGAGGAGACCGAGGACATGGCCCGGTTCGTCCTCGACATCCGCGACGAACTCGACATCCCGATCGTGCTGGTCGAACACGACATGGGTCTGGTGATGGACCTGGCCGACCGGGTACTGGTGGTCGACTTCGGTCAGGTGGTCGCGACCGGCAGCCCGGCCGAGATCCCGCATCACCCGGACGTGGTCCGCGCCTACCTGGGGGAGGTGCCTCCGAGATGACCGAGGCCGGTACGACCCCGCCCGCCACGACCCCGTCCGCCACGGTCTCGTCGGCCACGGTCTCGTCGGCCGCGACACCGGCACTCACGATCGCGGCCCGGGTCCGGGAGCGGGCCCGGACCACCCCTGACGCGGTGGCGATGCGGGAGAAGGACCGGGGGATCTGGCAGGAGGTGACCTGGGCCGAGTACTGGGACACCGTGCAGACGGTGGCGCACGGGTTGCTCGCCCTCGGTGTGCAGCCCGGGGACCGGGTGGCGATCCACGCCGAGAACCGTCGCGAGTGGCTCTACGCCGACCTGGCGACGGTCGCGCTCCGGGCGATGACGGTCGGGCTCTACCCGACGAACCCGCCGGCCGAGGTCGGCTACCTGCTCGGACACTCCGGCGCCCGGGTGCTCGTCGCCGAGGACCAGGAACAGGTCGACAAGGCGCTGGAGGTCCTCGACCAGTGCCCGGAACTGCACCGGATCGTCTACCTCGAACCGCGTGGCATTCGGCACCGCTACCAGCATCCGGCGTTGCTCGACTGGGCGGAACTGCTCCGGATCGGCGCCGCGCACCGGGCCGCCGAACCCGGGGCGGTCGACGGACGGATGGCGGCGGCCACCGCCGACGACATCGCGACGCTGATCTACACCTCCGGCACCACCGGCCCGCCGAAGGGCGTGATGCTGAGCGTCGCCAACGTGGACTTCGCGATCCGGACCCTGGTCCAGGCCGGCGGGTTCACCGATCCGCCACCGGGACCGTCCGACGTGCTGCTGTCGTACCTGCCGCTGTGTCACGTCGCGGAACGGATCTTCACCACCTGGTTCAACGCCGGTGCCGGCGTGCAGATCGCGTTCGCCGAGTCGATCGACACGGTGCAGGCCAACCTGCGGGAGGTGCAGCCGACCATCCTCTTCGGAGTTCCCCGGATCTGGGAGAAGATCCTCGCCGGGCTGACCATCCGGCTGGCCAACGCGTCCCCGGTCAAGCGGTGGAACGCCCGGCTGTGGCTCGGGGTCGCCGACCGGATCGCCGGCACCCTGGTCCGGACCGGCGGACGGCCCACCGTCGGCACCCGACTGGCCTACGGGATCGGCTGGCTGTTCTGCTACCGGGCGCTGCGGGTCCGGATCGGCATGCGCCGGGTCCGGTACGCCGCCTCCGGCGCCGCCCCGATCGCCCCCGACGTGCTGCGGTTCTTCATGGGGATCGGTATCCGGATGCACGAGGTGTACGGGATGACCGAGAACACGGCCGTCGCCACCGGCAACCGGCCCGGCCGGATCCGGCTCGGTACGGTCGGCGAGCCGCAGCCCGGGATCGAGCTGCGGATCGACGAGGCGACCGGGGAGATCCTGACCCGGCATCCCGGCGTCTTCACCGGCTACTACCGCGATCCGGCGGCCACCGCCGCGGCGTTCGCCGACGACGGGTGGCTGCGGACCGGTGACATCGGCGAGTGGGTCGACGGCACACACGTCAGGATCACCGACCGGGCCAAGGACATCATGATCACGGCCGGTGGCAAGAACGTCGCCCCGTCCGAGATCGAGAACGCGCTGAAGGCGTCGCCGTACCTGAAGGAGGCCATCCTGGTCGGCGACCGCCGGCCCTACCTGACCGCGCTGATCGGCATCGAGCTGGAGACGGTGGGGGAGTGGGCGCAGCGCCGGGGCCTGCCGTACACCACCTACCGGGACCTGTCGGAGAAGCCGGAGGTGCGGGCGCTGGTCGAGGAGGTGGTCGAGGCGGTGAACGCCCGGCACGCCCCGGTCGAGCAGGTCCGGCGGTTCGCGCTGCTGCCCAAGGAACTCGACCACACCGACGGCGAACTGACCGCGACCCAGAAGGTGCGCCGGTCCGCCGTCGCCGACCGCTTCGCCGAGCTGGTCGAAGAGCTGTATTCGCGCCGGGACGCGGCATGACCGAGTTGCTGGAGAGCGTGCTGCGCGGGCTCGGCACCGGCAGCGTGTACGCCCTGCTGGCCCTCGGTTTCGTCATCATCTACAAGGCGACCCGGGTGATCAGCTTCGCCCAGCCCGCGTTCATGCTGGCCGGCGCGGTGCTGGTCACCTACCTCGCCGGACCGGTCGGGTTCTGGCTCGCGGTGCCGGTCGCCGCACTGCTCACCGCCGGGCTGGCGCTCGGGGTGGAGCGGGTCGCCGTCCGCCCGATGGTCGGCCGCCCGGCGTTCGTGGTCGCCATCATCACCCTCGGGGTGGACGTCGCGGTCCGGGTCGTGGTCAACGGGTTCATCGGGCTGGACGTCCGGCACGTCGGCGACCCGTGGGGACTGCGTACCGTCGCGATTCCAGGCACCGGCGTCGACCTGCAACAGCGGCACCTCGGGGCGTTCCTCACCACCACCGTGCTGATCCTGGCCCTGTTCGCCTTCTTCCGGTTCACCCGGATGGGCCTGGCGATGCGGGCCGCCGCCTACGACCAGGAGGCGGCACTGGCCCAGGGCGTGTCGGTCGGCGCGGTCTTCGCGCTCGCCTGGGGACTGGCCGGTGGCCTGGCCGCGGTCGCCGGCACATTCGCCGCCGCCGGGGCGAGCGTCGACGCGGCGCTGTGGCTGATCGCACTGACCGCCCTTCCGGTGATCATCCTGGGTGGACTGGACTCGCTGCCTGGCGCGGTGGTCGGTGGGCTCGCCGTCGGCATGATCCAGGAACTCACCGCGACCTATCAGCAGCACGCGCCCTGGCTCGGCGGCAACGTCTCGGTGATCACCCCGTACGTGCTGATGCTGCTCGTCCTGCTGGTCCGCCCGTACGGCCTGTTCGGCACCCGGGAGGTGGAACGGGTATGAGCGCCACCGGACGACGGCGTACCCGGTTGCGGGGGCGGCCGCTGCTGCACACCTCGTACGCCAGCGAACTGGCCCTGTTCGACACCCCGGCCAAGCGGACCTCGGTCGGGTTGCTGCTGGTCCTCGCCGTGGCCCTGCCCTTCCTGCTCTCCGACGAGGTGCTGCAACTGCTCGCCGTCTGCTGTGTGGCGGCGATCGGGGCGATCGGGCTCGGCCTGGTCACCGGGTACGCCGGTCAGGTGTCCCTGGGGCACGCCTTCTTCCTGGCCATCGGCGCGTACACGGCGGCGGCGATCAGCGGCGACCCGGACGGCCGGGTGATCGGGTTCGGGATCACCAACATCGGAGTCTGGCTGCCCGCCGCCGGCCTGCTCGCCGGGCTGGCCGGGGTGCTGGTGGCGCCGCTCGCCACCCGGCTGCGCGGGCTGTACCTGGCGATCGTCACCCTCGGCCTGGTCTTCATCGGCCAGCACGTCTTCAGCGAATGGTCGGCGCTGACCGGCGGTGCCGGCGTCGGCCGACCGGCGGCCACCCTGGAGTTCTTCGGCCAGCCGCTGGCCGCCACCGGGGCGCTCGGCACCCGCGACCAGAAGCTCTACTGGCTGATGCTGCTGTTCCTGCTGGTCTTCGCGCTGGCCGCGGCCAACCTGGCGCGGTCGAAGGTCGGCCGGGCGTTCACCGCGATCCGGGACCGCGACATCGCCGCCGGGGTGATCGGGGTCAACCTGGCCCGGTACAAGACGATCGCGTTCGCGGTCTCGTCGGCGTACGCGGGCTGCGCGGGCGCGCTGCTCTACACCGTGACCGGCTTCTTCGACCCGAGCTCGTTCAGCCTGCTGCTGTCGGTGCAGTACATCGCCATGGTGCTGATCGGTGGAGCGGGCACCATCTCCGGCGCGATCGCCGGGGCGTTCTTCATCACCCTGCTGCCCCGGCTGACCCGGGAGATGCAGGCGTGGGTGCCGTTCCTCAGCGCCCAGCCGAACGAGGTGCCCAACGTCTTCCAGGTGGAGACGATCCTCTACGGCGTACTCATCATCGTCTTCCTCATCTTCGAGCCCCGGGGCCTGTTCGGGATCTGGGTCCGGGTCCGCAACTACTGGAAGGCATGGCCGTTCTCCTACTGAGCTGCTCCTTTTCGACCCTGTGAGGTAGCCATGGGAAGGCACAGATCGTCCGCTTCCGGCATCCGCCGGATCGTGTCCGGAACCGTCGCCCTGCTGCTCTGCGGCGCGACCGTCGCGTGCCGGGGCGGCGACACCGAGACCGACGGGTCCGGGTTGAAGACCGACGTCGGCGTCACCTCCGAGCCGTGCCCGGAGGCGGTGGACAAGAACAAGGGCTGCATCTATCTGGGCATCATCTCCGACCTCACCGAGGGCCCGTTCCGGGCGCTCGCCGTCCCGATCACCGACGCGCAGAAGGCGTTCTGGAAGCGGGTGAACACCGCCGGTGGGATCGGCGACTACGAGGTCGACGTGACCCGGTACGTCCGGGACAACAAGTACAACCCGCAGACCCACAACCAGGTGTACCAGGAGATGAAGCCGAACGTGCTCGCCCTGGCCCAGACCCTCGGCTCACCGACCACGGCCGCGATCCTGGCCGACATGAAGGCCAGCAACGTGGTCGCGGCCCCGGCCGCGTGGACCTCGGCGTACGCCTTCGAGGACGTCATCATCGAGTCGGGCGCGAACTACTGCCTGGAGTCGATGAACGCGCTCGACTACGCGCGGGAGGCGTACGGGGTGAAGTCGGTGCTGGCGGTGCACCTCGCCGGAGACTACGGCGACGACGCGGCGGCCGGGGCGAAGCTCGGCGCGCAGACCCTCGGGATGACCTTCAACGCCGTGAAGACCGACTCGGGCGCGGACAAGCAGGCCGGCGCCATCCAGGCCATCCTGTCCGGCCGCCCTGACCTGGTGATCCTGACGATGGGACCGGCCGACGCGGCGGCGATCGTGGGACAGGCCGCCGCGCGGGGCTTCACCGGCCGGTTCATCGGCACCAGCCCGACCTGGAACCCGGCGCTGTTGCAGAGCGCCGCCGCACCCGCCCTGCTGGCCCGGTACGAGCAGAGCGCACCGTGGGACTCGTGGGGCACCGACACGCCCGGCCACCAGGCGCTGCGGGCGGCGCTGGGCGGGGTGACCCCGAACGAGGGGTACACCTCGGGCTGGGTGTGGTCGTACCCGATGAAGGCCGCGCTGACCAAGGCGGTGGCCAACGGTGATCTCACCCGAGCCGGGCTGGTCGCCGCGGTCAAGTCCCTGACCTCGGTGGACTACGAGGGGATGCTGCCCTCCGGTGCGGGCAACTACGCCGCCGGCCCGAACGACGGGGCGGTACGGGTGACCGCGGTCTACCGCCCGGACCGGGCCGCCCCGACCGGGACGAGGCAGGTACGGCCGTTGTCCACCGGCCCGACCGCGAAGGCGTACAACCTGGACGGACCCTGCTACGCGAAGCTGTGAGGTTCCGGCCACGATCGACCGGCCCGTCGGCGGTGGACGCCGTCGTCGACGAGCCGGGATGAGCTGGCCGCGGTCGGCCGGTCAACGGGCCAGCCGGTCGACCGCGGCCACCACCGCCCCCGCGCCGTCCTCGCCGGCCAGCCGGTCGGCGAGGAACCGGGCCCGGTGCCGGAAGGCCGGCTCGGTCACCGCGGCCCGGATCGCGGTGCAGAGCCGGTCCTCGCTGAGCCGGCGGAACGGGATCACCTCCGGGCTGACCCCGAGGGCGGCCAGCCGGGCGGCCCAGAACGGCTGGTCGGCCAGGATCGGCACCGGCACGGCCGGTATTCCGGCCCGGAGCCCGGCGGCGGCGGTGCCGCAGCCGGCGTGGTGGACCAGGGCCGCCATCCGGGGGAAGAGCCACTCGTGCGGCACGTCCCCGACGGTCAGGACCTGGTCCGATCCGGTCCCCGACCCCGGCCGGACGACACCTGTCGGATCGCCGTCGTCCGGGGGGCCGGCGTGGATGCCCCGCACCGCGTCGCTTCCCGGCTCCGGTCCGGCGTCGATGCCCTGCACCACACCGCGTACTCCGGCGCGGCTGAGCGCGCGGGTGACCAGGGCGTGCAGTTCCCCGCCGGTGTCGGCCAGGCTGCCGAAGCCGACGTACACCGGTGGTGGGCCGGTGGCGAGGAAGTCGAGCAGGGCCGCCGGTGGCCGCCAATCCGCAGCGGTCAGCGGCCACCAGTAGCCGACCACGTCCAGGCCGGTGCGCCAGTCCGGTGGCCGGGGCAGAACGGCCGGGCTGAAGCCGTGGGTGATCGGCCAGCCGGTGGTCTCGGCGTGCCGCTCCAGGTCGGCGATGTCGGCCGGCGGCAGGCCCAGCCGGGCGCGGAGCCGTCGCGAGGCGTCCGCGTAGACCCGGCGGACCAGCCGTTGGCCGAGCCACCCGGCGGCTTGGTTACCCCAACTGCCGAGCGACCGTACGCCGAGCAGGATCGGTGGAAACGCGCGGGTGGGATAGGTCGGCTGGAGGAAGACGCCGAGGCTGGGGATGCCGTGGTGCTGCGCCACCGAGTAGCCCAGCGGGGCGGTGGTGCTGGAGAGCAGCAGCAGGTCGGTGCCGGCCTCGGCGGCGGTCGCGATGCCGGCACCGAGGTTGCCGACGAACCGGCCGCCGAGTCGGACGAACTCGACCAGCCCCGGTGCACCGGGCAGGGACGACAGTCGTCGTTGCCCGGAGGCTGCGGTCCGGAGTGCCGGGAGATCGCCGGGGACCGGGCGGAACTCCAGCCCGCAACCGGTCACCAGACCGGCGTACCGGGGCGGTGCGGCGAGCGCCACCCGGTGACCGGCGGTCAGTAGCCGGGCGCCGAGGCCGGTGTAGGGGGCGACGTCCCCCAGGGAACCGGCGGTGACGATCAGAACCCGCATACGGACCTCCCGGCGGGCCGAAGAGGCGTTCGCTGGTGGCGCGGAGGTGTCCGAGCCCGCTGGTACAGATGGGGGTATCCGGAGTCTACGCCGGGGCCGCCGCCGTTGACCGGCGTCGGCGCGAACCGGGGGACGCGCCGCCCGGGCGCGAACGGGGACGCGACGTCGGGCGTGAACGGGGACACGACGCCCGGGCGTGAACGGGGACACGACGCCCGGGCGTGAACGGGGACGCGCCGCCGGCCGGGGCGGGGCGGCGGACGAGCCCGGGGCGGAAAAGGTGGCAGGACGGGGGTGCTCCGAGGATTCTTCGCACTTTCTCCGGGTAGATGGCCGGATGACGTTCAGTCCCGGGCGGTACCAGGTCAGCCGTAGGGAGGCATCCGAGCCGCCGACCGGCGGCTCGGGAGGGCGACGTCCCCGCGTGATGATCATCTACGCCAGCGCGGGTGCCGGGCACGACGGCGCGAGCCGCGAACTGGCCCGCCGGCTCCGGGAGCGGGGGCTGCGGGCGGACTGCGTGGACCTGGCCGACATCTTCCCGTGGGGACTCGGACGACTGCTCCGTGGCACCTACCACGGGATGTTGAGCCGGCTGCCCTGGATCTACGGGCTGCTCTTCTCCATCGGGGGCAACTTCAGTCGGGCCGCGCCGATCACCCGGGCGTTGCTGCGACCGGTGTGGCCACGGGTGCTCCGGATGCTGCCGCCGGACACCCGCGCCGTGGTCTCGACGTACCCGGTGGTCAGCCAGATCGTCGGGCCGCTGCGCCGGGAGGGTCGGCTCGCCGTACCGGTGATCACCTATCTGACCGACTTCGCGGTCAACCCGATCTGGGTGTCCCCGGGTATCGACGTGCACTGCGCCGCGCACGACACCACCCGGGCCGAGGCGCGGGCGCTCGGTGCGGGCGAGGTTCGGGTGGCCGGCCGACTGGTCTCCGCCGGCTTCCGTCCCGGGGCCGAGGAGGACAAGCGGAACGCCCGCGAACGGCTGGGGCTGCCCCTCGACGCGAGGCTCGCGCTGCTGGTCGCCGGCTCCTGGGGAGTCGGCGCGGTGGCGCGGACGGCGGCCGAGATCGCCCGGACCGGGGAGGCGGTCCCGGTGGTGGTCTGCGGCCGGAACACCGCGCTGTACCGCCGGCTGAAGCGGAAACGGGTCGGACACGTCTTCGGATGGGTCGACGACATGCCCGAACTGCTCCGGGCGGCGGACGTGCTCGTGGAGAACGCCGGCGGACTCACCGCGCTGGAGGCGATGGCCTGTGGACTGCCGGTGGCCACCTACCGGCCCATCCCCGGCCACGGCAGGGCGAACGCCGGCACCATGACCCGAGCCGGGGTGGCGACCTGGGTGCGGCGTTCCGCGGACCTGGGCCCGACCCTGGTCCGACTCGCCGACGGTGCCGAGGGCCAGCGGCAGCGGGCGGCCGGACTCGCGCTCTTCGACGCCGATCCGGCGGCGGTGGTGGCCGACGTCGCCCGAGGCGTCGAGGCGGCCTCGTCGGCCCGGAAACCGGTGCCGATCGACGATCCGGCGCTGGTCGAGAGTCCGGTGGTGGTGTCGGCCGAGGTGACGACGGGGCTCGACGCCGTACCACCACGCCGGACGCTGACCCGCTGGGTGGGGCTGCGGGCCAGCATGGCGAGGAAGCGGATCGGCGCGGACGAACCAGGGGCCGATGGCGGCAGTCACCCGGCCAACCGACCGGACCGGCAAGGCTGAGGTGCAGATCGCAGACCTGCGTCCCGTCCTCGGCGGCAGCGGGGCCAGGGCGGCGTCCCGCCGCACGGGCGTCCCGTCCCTGGACTCGGAGGTGGCGCGGTGAACGGCATCGCCATCGTCCTGGGGTTGGCCTCGGCCGCCTGCTTCGCGGTGAGTTCGGTGCTGGAGCAGCGTGCTGCCAAGCGGGAGCGGCCGACCCGGACCATCGACCCGCGACTGCTGATCCGGCTGCTGCACCGCCGGCTGTGGCTGCTCGGCTGGATCCCGGACGCCTTCGGCACCATCCTGCAGGCGCTCGCGCTGCGTTTCGGCGCGCTCGCCCTGGTCGAACCGCTCCTGGTCAGTGGCCTCTTCATGGCGATCCCGCTGGAGGCGGCGCTCGAGCGCCGCCGGCCGCACCGGCGGGACATGCTGGTGGTGGTGATTGGGGTCATCGGGCTCACCGGATTCCTGGTCGCCGCCAATCCGCGTGGCGGCGTGCAGGAGCCGAAGGCGTTGGCCTGGATCGGCGTCGGCGTCGCCGTCGGCGTGCTGGTCACGATCTGTCTGCTGGTCGCCTGGCGGACCCAGGCGGCGACCCGGGGGCTGATGCTGGGAATCGCCACCGGTCTGCTCTACGCCACCGCCGCGGCCCTGCTCAAGAGCGTGATCGAGAAGCTGCCGGATCATCCGGCCGAGGTCTTCACGGACTGGCATCTCTACGCCCTGATGTTGGTCGGCGGCGCGGCCCTGACCCTGAACCAGAACGCCTTCCAGGGCGGCCCGATCGCCGCCCCGCTGACCGCGATCGCGCTGCTCGACCCGTTCACCAGCGTGCTGATCGGGGTCACCGCCTTCGAGGAGGAGCTGTCGCTCCAGGGGCCACGCCTGATCATCGGCCTGGTCGCGGTGGCGGCGATGAGCACCGGCATCTGGATGGCCCGGCGTACCCAGTCAAGCTGACACGCCGGCCGGGCGGGCGTGGCCGCGCGGACCGGCCCGACCCGGTGGGGGCGCACGTCATCGGGGGGTCGAACACGCCGAGAGGAATTCGGCGGCCCGCGCCGCCGAGGGTGGGAAGTTGGGTACTCTCGGTGAAGATTACTTAGCGCGAGCGATGGGTTACTACCAATCCGGCGCGGCGGTCTGGCTGGGCTCGGGCTGACAGATTGACCTCGCGAGAGGCGGCAGCGTGCTTGATCTGACCGACGATGTTCCGGGCCGTCCGTCTGCGGATCGGCCGGGCGGACGCCGGCAGCCGGACACCGTGGTGGCCGGGGAGAACTTTCCGGTCGCACTCCGGGTCCTACCGGCACGGATCCGTCGGCATCTGCTCGCCCTCTACGGGTACGCCCGGTTCGTCGACGACCTCGGTGACGAGCCGGACGACGCAGGTCGGGACGAGCCTCCCGCCGTCCGACTCGCCGCGCTGGACCGGTTCGAACGCGAGGTACGCGCGCTGTACGCCGGCCACCCGCCACGGCACCCGGTGCTGGTCCGACTGGCGCCGACAGTGGTCGACTGCCGGATGCCGCTCGACCCGCTGCTCCGGCTGATCGAGGCGAACCGCCGTGACCAGGTCACGACGCGCTATCCGACGTTCGGCGCCCTGGTCGAGTACTGCCACTTCTCCGCCGACCCGGTCGGCGAACTGGTGCTGCACGTCTTCGACTCCCCGACACCCGCCCGGATCCAACTCTCGAACCGGGTCTGCACGGCGTTGCAGATCATCGAACACCTGCAGGACGTCGCCGAGGACCGGCGCCGGGGGCGGATCTACCTACCGACCCGGGACCTGGTGGCCGCCGGGGTGGCCGAGGAGGACCTCGACGCGCCGCAGGCCGGTGACGGGCTCCGCGCCGTCGTCCGGCGGCAGGCCCTACGGGCCGAGGAACTGCTCGACACCGGCTCGGCGGTGGTCGGCGAACTCTCCGGCTGGGCCCGGCTGGCCGTCGGCGGGTACGTCGCCGGTGGACGCGCCGCCCTCGCCGCCCTCGCCCGCGCCGGCTACGACCCGCTGCCCGGCCCACCCCGGCCGACCCGCCCCGCGATCGCCGCCGCGTGGGTTCGAACCTGGCTGGCACCACCCGCCGCCCCGGCCCGGAGCGGAGTACGGGAATGAGCGGCGACGACGAGTTGGAGCGCGCGTACCGGGAGTGTGCCCGGGTCACCCGCATCCAGGCACGCAACTTCTCGTACGGCATCCGGCTGCTCCGGCCCGACCGGCGCGCCGCCCTCTGCGCCGTGTACGCGGTAGCCCGGCGCATCGACGACATCGGCGACGGTGACCTGCCGGCCGCCACCAAGCTGGCCCGGCTCGACC
Source organism: Plantactinospora solaniradicis (assembly GCF_042658085.1). NCBI lineage: Bacteria > Bacillati > Actinomycetota > Actinomycetes > Micromonosporales > Micromonosporaceae > Plantactinospora > Plantactinospora solaniradicis. The sequence continues at coordinate 415,108 of NZ_JBHSPR010000008.1, forward strand.
AGATCCGGGCGGCGCTGCACCGGCTCCCGGACGCCGGAACCGATCCGGTGCTGGTGGCGCTGGCCGACGCCGCGGCCCGACTGCCGATTCCGCTGGCCGCCCTCGACGAACTGGTGGACGGCTGCGTCGCCGACGTCCGAGGTACCCGGTACGAGACGATCTCCGAACTCGTCGGCTACTGCCGCTGCGTCGCGGGCTCGATCGGCCGGCTCTCCCTCGGCGTGTTCGACCTCCGACCATCGGCGGACCGGGACGTGGCCGCCGAACTCGCCGACACCCTCGGCATTGCGTTGCAACTGACCAACATCCTCCGCGACATCGTCGAGGATCGCGGGATCGGGCGGATCTACCTGCCCCGGGAGGACCTGGACCGGTTCGGGTGCGGCCTGGAGATCGGCGCCGACGGCGGGTTGGCCGATCCACCGGACCAGTTGGCCGCCCTGGTGCGCTGGCAGGCCCAGCGCGCCGAACGGTACTACCAGGCCGGGCTGCGGCTGCTTCCGCTGCTGGACCGGCGCAGCGGAGCGTGTGTGGCGGCGATGGCCGGGATCTACCATCGGCTGCTGGCCAGGATGGTCGCCGATCCGATGGCGGTCACCCGGCGCCGGATGTCCCTGCCCGGCTGGGAGAAGGCGTACGTCGCCGCGCGGGCGATGACCCGGAGTGCGCCATGACCAGCGAACAGGTCTGCGTCATCGGTGGTGGCCTGGCCGGTATCGCCTCGGCCGTACGCCTGCTCGACGCCGGGCACCAGGTGACCCTGGTGGAGGCCCGTCCGGCGCTCGGCGGCGCCACCTACTCGTTCCGCCGAGGTGACCTCACCGTCGACACCGGCCAGCACGTCTTCCTCCGCTGCTACCAGCAGTACCGCGAACTACTGGTCCGGCTCGGCACCGCCGACCGGGCCGCCGTGCAGGACGGGTTCGCGGTGCCGATCCTCCGGGTCGGCGCGCCGCCGCACGTCCTGGCCCGGAACCGCCGGCTGCCCGCACCGGCCCACCTGCTGCCGGCACTGCTCAACTACCGTCCACTGCGCTTCGGGCAGCGGCTCTCGGCGGTCCGGGCCGCCGCCGCGCTGCGTGGTGTCGAGCCGGACGATCCGGCCGCCGACCGGGTCAGCTTCGGCGCCTGGCTGGCCGCACACGGTCAGGACGCGCCGACGATCCGACGGCTGTGGGAACTGATCTGCGTCGCCGCGCTCAACGCCCCGCCGGATCAGGCCTCGCTCGCGCTCGCCGCCCGGGTCTTCCGGACCGGGCTGCTCGACCAGGCCGACGCCGCCGACATCGGTCGGCCCACCGCGCCCCTGGGCGAACTGCACGGCACTCCGGCCGCCGCCCTGCTCCGGCAGCGCGGCGCCACGGTCCGCACCGGCGTACGCGTCCAGGGGATCCGGGTCGACCAGGGACGGTTCCACGTCGCGGGTGACGGCCTCGAACTGACCGCCGATGCCGTGGTACTGGCCGTACCACATCCGCAGGCGGCCCGGTTGGTACCCGTGGAGGCCGCGCCGGACCGGGCCCGCTGGGCGAGGCTGGGTGCGGCGCCGATCGTCAACGTGCACGTCCACTACCAGCAGCGGATCACCGAGTTGGAGTTCGCCGCCGGGCTGGACACGCCGGTGCAGTGGGTGTTCGACCGGACTCCGCCCGGCGCGCCCGGCCAGTACCTGGTGGTGTCCATCTCCGCCGCCGAGCAGGTGCTGGCGGTCCGGGCGGGCACCCTGCTGCGGACCTACCTGGCCGCGCTGGCGGAGGTCTTTCCGGCGGCCCGGCAGACCCGGGTCCGGGACGCGTTCGTCACCCGGGAGCCTCGGGCGACGTTCCGGCAGGGGCCGGGCTCACGCAGCGCCCGGCCACCGGCCCAGACCCGGTCACCCGGGCTGGCGCTGGCCGGCGCGTGGACCGACACGGGATGGCCGGACACGATGGAGGGCGCGGTACGCAGCGGCCAGCGGGCCGCCGACGTCGTGCTCGCCCACCTCGGGTCGACATCGAGCGCGGCGACGGAGGCGACGACGTGACCGGATCGAGCGCGGCGACGGAGGCGACGACGTGACCGGATCGCGTACGGCGACGGAGGCGACGACGTGACCGGATCGCGTACGGCGACGGAGGCGACGACGTGACCGAGCGGAGCGAGGGCTTCGGCAGGCCCGGTCGACCAGGTCATGGCGACGACGAGCGGAGCGAGGAGACGACATGACAATGATGCTGCCCAGCGTCCTCTCCCAGGTGGACGAACTCGTCCAGCCCGAGATCCGGGTGGCGCTCGAGCGGATCGACGAGCGTACCCGGCTGGTCGCCGGTTACCAGTTGGGCTACTGGGACGCGGCGGGCGAGCCCACCGGCCGGAGCGGGAAGGGGCTGCGGCCGGCGCTGGCGCTGCTCTCGGCCCGGGCCGCCGGACAGACCGTACGGCGTGGCCTGCCCGCCGCGGTCGCGGTGGAACTGGTGCACAACTTCTCGCTGCTGCACGACGACGTCATCGACGGCGACCTGGAGCGCCGGCACCGGCCGACGGCCTGGGCCGCGTTCGGGATCGGACCGGCGATCCTGGCCGGTGACGCGATGCTCAGCCTCGCCGACGAGGTGCTCTCGACCGAATCCGACCTGGACCTGGTACGCGGACTGTCCACCCTGCACACGGCGATCCGTCGACTGATCGCCGGACAGGCGGCCGACGTGGCGTTCGAGACCCGCGCCGACGTGACCCTGGACGAGTGCCTGGCGATGGCGCGGGACAAGACGGCGGCGCTGTTGGCCTGCTCCGCGACGCTCGGCGCGGTCCTCTGCGGTGCCCCACCGACGGTGGTCGACGGCCTGGCCCGGTACGGCGAACGCCTCGGCCTGGCCTTCCAACTCGTCGACGACCTGCTCGGCATCTGGGGCGAGCCGGCGGTCACCGGTAAGCCGGTGCTGTCCGACCTGCGGGCCCGGAAGAAGTCGGTGCCGGTGGTCCGGGCACTCACCTCGGGCGGCCCGGCCGGTGACCAGCTCGCCGACCTGTACGCGAGCCCGGGTGAGCTGTCCGCCCCGGACCTGGCCCTGGCCGCCGCCCTGATCGAGGAGACCGGCGCCCGGGACTGGACCGAGAAGCAGGCGGACCGGCTGCTCACCGAGGCGCTGGCCGAGCTGGACCAGCTGGGCGACCCGGCGACGGCCACCGGCACCGACCTCTCCGATGTGCACGCCGACCTGGTGTCGATCGCGCACTTCATGACGGGACGGGACTACTGATGCACCTGTTAAAAGGGGACCCCTCTTCTACAGAAAACGATAAGAAGGGGCCCTTCCTTACCGCCCGGGCGGCGCTGGACCGCGCGCGGGATCTGTTGCTCGCGCGGCAGCAGCCCGGGGGGTGGTGGCAGGGGGAGCTGGAGACCAACGTCACGATGGAGGCCGAGGACCTGCTGATGCGGGAGTTCCTGGGCATCCGTACCTCGGTGGAGACCGAGCCGACGGCCCGGTGGATCCGGTCGAAGCAGGGTGCGGACGGGGCCTGGGCCAACTTCCACGGCGGCCCCGGCGACCTGTCCACCACCATCGAGGCGTACGCGGCGCTGCGGCTGGCCGGTGATCCGGCGGACGCGGAGCACCTGTGCCGGGCCCGGGAGTTCGTGCTCGCCCACGGTGGGATCGAGCGGAGCCGGGTCTTCACCCGACTCTGGCTGGCGCTGTTCGGCGAGTGGCCGTGGCAGCGGCTGCCGGCGATCCCGCCCGAGGTGGTGCTGCTGCCGCCGTGGTTTCCGCTCAACGTCTACGACTTCGCCTGCTGGGCCCGGCAGACCATCGTTCCGCTCTCCATCGTCCGGTCGCTGCGCCCGGTACGTCCGCTCGGGTTCTCGCTCGGCGAGCTGCGTACCGGCCGGCTGCCGGAGCCGGAGCCCGCGCTGCGCCGACGGAGTAGGTGGATGCACCGGCTCGACGGGGCGCTGCGCGGCTACGAGCGCCATCCGTTCGGCCCGGTCCGGCGCAACGCGCTCCGCCGGGCGGCGGAGTGGATCGTGGCCCGGCAGGAGGCCGACGGCTCGTGGGGCGGGATCCAGCCGCCCTGGGTCTATTCGCTGATCGCGTTGCACCTGCTCGGCTATCCGCTGTCCCATCCAGTGCTGCGCAGCGGACTGGCCGGACTGGAGCGGTTCACCGTCCGGGAGGAGACCCCGGACGGCCCGGTACGCCGGTTGGAGGCGTGTCAGTCCCCGGTCTGGGACACCGCGCTCGCGATGGTCGCCCTCGCCGACGCGGGGCTGCCGGCCGAGCATCCGGCCCTGGCCAGCGCGGCGGAATGGCTGCTGGCCGAGGAGATCAGGGTGCCCGGGGACTGGGCCGTACGCCGACCCGGCCTCGCGCCCGGCGGCTGGGCCTTCGAGTTCGACAACGACGGCTACCCGGACACCGACGACACCGCCGAGGTGCTGCTGGCGCTCCGGCGTGCGGGACCTGATCCGGCGGTCCGGGCGGCGATGGAGCGCGGCGTCGCCTGGCTGCGCGGCATGCAGTCGCGCGACGGCGGCTGGGGTGCGTTCGACGCGGACAACACCCGGGCGATCGCCCGCAGCCTGCCGTTCTGCGACTTCGGCGAGGTGATCGACCCGCCGAGCGCGGACGTCACCGCGCACGTCGTGGAGGCGCTCTGCGCCGAGGGGCTGACCGGCGGGGCGGCCGTCCGCCGGGGGGTCGGCTGGCTCATGCGCAACCAGGAGGCGGACGGCTCCTGGTTCGGCCGGTGGGGCGCCAACCACGTGTACGGAACCGGCGCGGTCGTGCCGGCGTTGATCGCCGCCGGGGTGCGGCCGGACGATCCGGCGATCGTCCGGGCGGTGTGCTGGCTGCACCGCCGGCAGAACCCGGACGGCGGCTGGGGCGAGGACATGCGCTCGTACCGCGATCCAGCCTGGCGCGGGCAGGGCGTCTCCACCGCCTCGCAGACCGCCTGGGCGCTGCTGGCCCTGCACGCGGCCCGGTCCGACGACGCGGCGTCGGTCCAGCGGGGGATCGGCTGGCTGGTCGAGACCCAGCGCCCGGACGGGGGCTGGGACGAACCGCAGTTCACCGGCACCGGCTTTCCCGGTGACTTCTACATCAACTACCACCTGTACCGGCTGGTGTTCCCGATCAGCGCCCTCGGCCGGCTGTTGCGCGACTCGGACGGGTCCAGTTGAGCGACGCCGACTGGGTGCTCTTCGCACCGATGCGAGTCGAGGCCTGGGCGCTGCGCCGGGGCCTGCCGCCGGGCGCCCCGCTGCGGCGTACCGGTCGGGGACCGGCCCGGGCCACCCGGGTCGCCGCCGGCTACCGCGACACCGCCGCGCTGGCCGTAGCCGGGATCGCCGGCGGCCTGGTGCCGACGCTGCGCACCGGGGACGTGGTGGTGGCCACCGAGGTACGCCGGGCCGGTGTGCGCGGCGGTGCCCCGGTGCCCTGCCCGGCGGCCCCGATGATCGCCGAGGCGCTGCGCCGACGCGGCCTTACCGTCCACACCGGGCCCGTGGTCACCAGCCGCCGGCTGGTCGACGGCCGGATGCGGGACCGGTTGGCGGCCACCGGCGCGTTGGCGGTGGACACCGAATCGGCGGCGCTGCTGGCCGGCGCCGCCGGCCGACCCACCGCCTGCGTCCGGGTGGTCGCCGACGTGCCGCCGCATCCGCTGTACCGGCCCGCGACGCTGGGCCGGGTCACCGCCGCCCTGCGGGTCCTTCCGGAGATCGCTCCGGCGCTCGTCGAATGGGCCGAGGCGACCACGGCCCGGCAGGTCGTGCTGGCCTCGCCGCGTTCGTTCTGCGCCGGGGTGGAGCGGGCGATCAGCACGGTCGAGCAGGCGCTGGACCGGCACGGCCCACCGGTCTACGTACGCAAGCAGATCGTGCACAACGCGCACGTCATCGCCGACCTGCAGCGCCGGGGCGCGGTCTTCGTCGACGAACTGACCGAGATCCCCGACGGTGCCCTCACCGTCCTCTCCGCGCACGGGGTGGCGCCGGCCGTCCGGGACGCCGCCGCCGAGCGGGGACTGCCGGTCATCGACGCCACCTGCCCGCTGGTGACCAAGGTGCACAGCGAGGCCCGCCGGTTCGTCGGGCGGGGCAACACCGTCCTGCTGATCGGACACGCCGGCCACGAGGAGACCGAGGGCACCCTCGGCGAGGCGCCCGGACGGATCGCCCTGGTCGAGTCCGTCCGGGACGCGGAACGGATCGAGGTCGCCGACCCGGACCGGGTCTCCTACCTGGTGCAGACCACCCTCGCCGTGGACGAGGTCGCCGGGGTCCTCGACGTGCTCCGGCGGCGCTTCCCGGCGCTGACCGGGCCGTCCTCCGACGACATCTGCTACGCCACCACCAACCGCCAGGCGGCGTTGCGCGAGGTGGCCGCCGTCGCCGACGTGGTGCTGGTGCTCGGCTCGGAGAACTCCTCGAACTCCCGGCGGCTGGTGGAGGTGACCGAGCGCGGGGGGACCCCCGCGTACCTGGTCGACGACGTCGACGCGGTCGACCTCCGCTGGCTCGCCGGGGTACGGACGATCGGCGTGACCGCCGGTGCCTCGGCACCGCCCCGACTGGTCGACGAGACCGTCGCGGCGTTGACCGGGCTCGGCGCCGACGCGGTACGGGAGCACACCACCCGTACCGAGGATGTGCATTTCACCCTTCCCAAGGAGATCCGAACATCATGACGGGGAGCATTTCGCAGGGCGTTTCATCAGACCGCACGACCGGCGGCTCGACGGCCGGACCGACCGGGACGGGGTGCTGAGATGGGTATGCCACTGCGCCAGAGCATCCGGGTGGGCCGCTATCTGCTGGAGCAGAAGCTGCGCCGCCGGACCCACTTCCCGCTACTCGTCGAACTGGAACCACTGTTCGCCTGTAACCTCGCCTGCGCCGGCTGCGGCAAGATCCAGCATCCGGCGGACGTGTTGAAGCGGCGGATGCCGGTCGAGCAGGCCCTCGCGGCGATCGAGGAGTGCGGGGCGCCGATGGTCTCGATCGCCGGCGGCGAGCCGCTGATGCATCCGGACATCGACAAGCTGGTCGCCGAACTGGTCCGTCGACGCAAGTACGTCTTCCTCTGCACCAACGCGGCGCTGCTGCGCAAGAAGCTGCACAAGTTCACCCCGTCCCGCTACTTCTCCTTCGCCGTGCACATCGACGGCCTGCGGGAACGGCACGACGCCTCGGTCTGCAAGGACGGCGTCTTCGACGAGGCGGTGGAGGCGGTACGCGAGGCCAAACGGAAGGGTTTCCGGGTCACCAGCAACACGACCTTCTTCTCGACCGACACCCCGCAGACCGTGATCGAGGTGCTCGACTACCTCAACGACGACCTCGGCGTCGACCAGATGATGCTCTCGCCGGCGTACGCCTACGACAAGGCACCGGACCAGGAGCACTTCCTGGGCGTGACGGAGACCCGGACGATGTTCAAGAAGGCGTTCGCCGACGGGCGGCGTCGCCGCTGGCGCCTGAACCACTCGCCGCTGTTCCTGGACTTCCTGGAGGGCCGGATCGACTTCAAGTGCACCGCCTGGGCGATCCCCTCGTACTCCCTGTTCGGCTGGCAGCGCCCCTGCTACCTGCTGGGGGACGGGTACGCGCAGACGTACAAGGAGTTGATCGAGACCACCGAGTGGTCGGCGTACGGCCGGGGTCAGGATCCGCGCTGCGCCAACTGCATGGCGCACTGCGGCTACGAGCCGACGGCCGTCCTGGCCACCATGTCCTCGCTCCGCGAGTCCCTACGCGCCATCCGCGCCAACTGAGATGTAAGGAAGGGCTGTAAGGAAGGGCCCCCTATTATCGTTTTCTGTAGAAGAAGGGCCCCTTCTTAACACCTCAGCCGAATCGGTCGGCGAGCCGCCGGTAGGTCGCCGGCAGGGTGGCACGGACGGCGATCGGCAGGTACATCCAGCGCGGCAGGCAGACCTCGTGCCGGCCGCTGAGCATGCCGCTGACCAGGGCGGCGGCGGCTCGGTCCGGTGGCACGGGCCGGGGGCGTCGGCGCGGGTACGGGCGACCCCGGCGGGCGAAGAACGGAGTGTCCACGACCGCCGGAACCAGTTCGGTGACCACGATTCCCCGGCCCGTCACCTCCTTGCGCAGGCTGTCGGCGAAGACGCTGAGTCCCGCCTTCGTTCCCGCGTACACCGCCTCTTCGCGTACGCCGAGGCGGCCGGCGATCGAGCCGACGAAGCCGAGGTGGCCGATGCCCCGGGACAGCATGCCGGGCAGTACGGCTCGGGAGAGCAACATCGGGGCGGTCAGGTTCGCGGCCACCAGGGCCTGGATCTGCGCGTCGGTCATTCCGGTGATCGGACCGGCCCAGCCCTGGCCCGCGTTGTTGACCAGGATGTCCACCCGACCGGCGAGGTCGAGGACCCGGGCGGCCAGTTCGGCGGTCCGGTCCGGATCGGTGAGGTCGCAGGGGAGCGCCGTACCGCCGGACAGGCCGGCGGCTTCCGCGAGCCGTTCGGCGTCCCGGCCGCTGAGGAAGACCCGTGCGCCGGCGTCGGCCAGTCGACGGGCCGCGGACGCGCCGATCCCGGACGACGCGCCGGTGACCAGGGCGACGGCGCCATCGAGCCGGCGCGAATTCATACCGGTAGTGTGGCTCATTCGATGCTGGCGTACGGCGCGGAGCGCCGATTGCGCCGGGACGGTTTCGGGATGCGTCCGGACAGTTCGGGATGCGCGCCGATGGCGGGCGGGATGCGTCCGGGGAGCCGCAGGATGCGTCCGGGTGGCCCGGGGGACGCGTCCGGAGGGCCGGGGATGCGTCCGGATGGCCCGGGGATGCGCGTGGCAGGCTTCGGTCAGGAGCCGGCGGACTCGAGGTCGCGCAGCGCGGCTCGGAGGAAGGCCGGCGTGTCGGCCGGCGAGTTGGCCTCGACACAGAGCCGTTCCATCGCCGCGGCGTAGTAGTCCACGTCGTCGCGCTTGTCGAGGTAGAGCGCGCTGGTGAGCTGTTCCATGTAGACGACGTCGGGCAGTTCCTGGTCCGGGAACCGGAGCAGGCTGAACGCGCCTCCGGCGGCGGCGTGCCCACCGGCCTGGAACGGGATCACCTGCACGGTGACGTTGGGCAGCTTGGCGACCTCGATGAGGTGCGTGATCTGACCGCGCATCACGTCGAGTCCACCGATCGGGCGGCGCAGCGCTGCCTCGTCCACCACGACCCAGAGCTGCGGGGCGCCGGGTCGGATGAGCACCTTCTGCCGGTCCATCCGTAGCTCGACCCGACGGTCGATCTCCTCCTCCGGTGCCCCGTCATGGGCGAGCAGCACGACGGCGCGGGCGTAGTCCCGGGTCTGGAGCAGACCGGGGATGTACTGGACCTCGTACGTCCGGATCAGGGCGGCCGAGGCCTCCAGCCCGAGGTACGACTGGAACCAGTGCGGCAGGACGTCTCCGTACCGGTGCCACCATCCCGGGGTGTTGGCCTGACGGGCCAGGGCGAGCAACGAGGCCCGTTCCGCCTCGTCGGTCACCTGGTAGAGGGTCAGCAGGTCCGCGACGTCGCGCTCCTTGAATCCCACGCGGCCCAGCTCCATCCGGCTGATCTTGGAACCGGACGAGCGGATTTCCCAGCCCGCGTCGTCGCGGCTGACGCCTCTGGCCTCACGCAACTTACGCAGCTGGCTGCCGAGCAGGATGCGCAACACGGTCGGGCCACCGGCCATCGCGGCGTCCGCGGCCGCGCCACCCGCATAGACCGGCCCGTCGCCGAGGGTTGGCGCGCTGTCGGCCACCTCGCCGTCCGGGACGGAACCATGGCCGGATGGAGCCATTGTCACGTGTTGCCTCCACATGCTCGACGCAGCCCGCCGGGGGCTGGGCCCAAATCCGTCGGTAAGCATGCCATGGCATGACGGTGAGGAGGGTAGACCGACCGCGCTATTTTTCTCGACCGTCGTCGAACCGGTGGGCCTGAAGGTGTGGAGTAGAAGGCGACTGCCGTCGGCGGCCGGGGTGCGGGGGCACCCTGGACGCCGATGAACCGGCGCTACCGGCGCTACCGGATGAGGTGATCGAAGTCGCCGTCCCGGGCGCCGAGGATGAACGCGGTGATCTCGTCGATGGTGTAGATCAACGCCGGTCCGTCGGGATCCCGCGAGTTCCGGATGGCGATGCCGGCGCCACCGGGTAGCTCGGCCATCTCGACGCAGTTTCCGCTGGGGTTGCTGCGGCGGCTCTTCTGCCACGCGACGGCGGGTAGCTCGCCGGTGGACATGCCGTTGTAGGTCTGATTCATCGGAGTCTTTCTGGAGATCCCGGATGGCTGGTGGTGGGCGTCGCGTAGGCCCGGCTGCGTAGATCCCTCCCCGTGGACGCGTCCTCAGCCGTGACGGTGGGTTCACACCGCCCTCAGGTCACGTCTGCATGACCATCTGCACGTGCATTCGCTCTTGCGTCTGCACCTGACAGCGAGCATGATAGCGCTTGTAAGGGTGTGTCCGTTTGTTCACTTTTCGTGACGGAGGCGGGGGAGCCATTGCCAGCGCAGCGGCAGTGTTGGGGAGCAGGTGGGAGCGCCTTTATGCCCACCGGCCTGGGCAGATGGTCGCCAACACATCGCAACGAAGCGGTTCCGGCCCGTGCTGGGGTAGGCGAACTTCGATCACGGACAGTCATGAACTCGCCTTGGCTACCGGCCTTCGGACAGGGTGGCGGTCCGTCCCCCGACCCGTCCCGGGCCTCCTGAAGGGACACACCACAGTGGACCCCTTCACCCTCGCGGCCGGCGCCGCCGCGGTAGCGGGATTCGGCGCGGCCTGGCGGATGCACAACCGGGTCCGGACGGTGCAGGCCGAGGTGGTGCGACTCCGGGACGAACTCCAGGCGGAGCGGCACGCGGCCAGCCACGATCCGCTGACCGGGCTGCCGAACCGGCGGGCCTTCTATCAGCTCGGCGCCGCCCTGGTCGCCGACCCGGGACGGCCGCAACTGGTCGCGGTGGTCCTCGATCTCGACGACTTCAAGCAGATCAACGACCGCTTCGGCCACGCCGCCGGCGACCAGGTGCTGATCGCGGTCGCCTGGCGGTTCGCGGCGTACGCCGGCAACAACAACCTGGTCGCCCGGCTCGGCGGTGACGAGTTCGCCGGACTGCTCACCGGCGTTCGGAGCGACGGTCGCTGGCTGCACCAGGCCGCGCGACGGTTGGCCGAGGTCGTGTCGGCACCGATTCAACTCGCCGAGCGCGACCTGCGGGTGACGGCCTCGATCGGCCTCGCCCCGGTGCACGGTTGCGCACAACTTGCCGAGGCGCTGAACCTGGCCGATGCCGCGATGTACCGGGTGAAGACCGGCCGAGGCCGGCTTTCCCCGATCGACGACAACGGCTCGATCGCCGTCCGGGCCGCCGGCCCGCTGCCACCCCGCTGTGCGCCGGCCACGGCGCCGCTCAGCTTGCCGGGCACCCTGGGTGCCCGGTTACCGGGTACGTCAACCGTGCCACGCGAACTGATTGAGACGACACCGGGCGCCGAGTCAGGAGGGCAGTGAATATGCCAGTACCCACCGTGGATCCGCACCGACGCGACCCGGCCGAAATCGATCCCGCCGCCAGTTACCGACCGACCGATCCGGTCTGGGTCTACCGGTCCGGCACGTGGCGGGCCGGTGTGGTCGAGGCGGCCTCGGCACTCGCCGCCACGGTCACCTACCGACCGAACAGCGCCCGGGGCACCGGCGTCGACACGCTGACCGCCCAGTACATGATCCGGCGGGCCGACCCCGACCCGTTGCTCGACGAACCGAACATCATGCCCGTCGGGAGGCGCTGAGGGTCGCGTCGTCGGGCGCCGGTGAGGGTCACCGCGCCCGGTGCCGCCGCCCCAGGGCGGCACCGATCCCCGCCACCAGGCCCGTGCCGAACAACGAACCGACCGCGACGAGTGCGGCGCCGATGGGCCACAATCCGTCGCCGTCCGCGTCGGTCGCGGCGTCCACCGTGAAGGACACGGTGAGGACGACCGACACCACCAGGACGGCCAGCCAGGGCCGTCCGCGCCGAGCGGCCTCGAACACCAGCACGGCCAGGACCAGGCCGAGGCCGACGACCTGCCACGCCTGATACGGCCCGGTCTGTGATCCCGTCAGCGGATCAGTGTCCTTGTGCTGGTCCCAGCCGAGGAACGCCCAGTAGGCGAGCACGGTGACACCGGCGAGCGCCACGGCCCAGAGGGGCGCGGATCGGCGGAACTGCGGTACGTCCGTCATACCGTCGACTCTCGCCCAGTCCGGCCGTCCAGGCACGAGTACGCCTACTCAGTCCGGGAACGTCCCGGGGTCAGCCCTTCACCCCTTCACCCCTTCAGCCCTTCACCCCTTCAGGCCGGAGGTGGCGACGCCCTGCACCAGGAACCGCTGGAAGAACAGGAAGAACAGGATGACCGGCACCAGGGCCAGCATCGACATCGCCATCAGCGCCCCGTAGTCGGAGATGGTGGTCTGGTCGATGTAGAGCTGGAGCGCCAGCGGCAACGGGTACTTCTCCGGACTGCTGACGTAGATCAGCGGACCGAAGAAGTCGTTCCAGGTCCAGATGAAGGTGAAGATGGCCGTCGTGACCATGGCGGGTCGGGAGAGCGGCAGGACGATGTGCCAGAAGGTGGCCCAGTGCCCGGCGCCGTCGATCCGGGCGGACTCGTCCAGTTCACCGGGGATGTTCCGCATGAACTGCACCATCAGGAAGACGAAGAACGCCTCCCCGGCGAGGAACTTGCCGATCAGCAACGGCAGGTAGGTGTCGACCAGGCCGAGCCGCTGGAACACCGCGTACTGGGGGATGATCAGTACGTGGAACGGCAGTAACAGCGTGGAGATCATCAGTACGAACATCGTGCCCCGGCCCCGGAATCGGAGCCGGGCGAAGGCGTACCCGGCGAGCGCCGACGACGCCACGGTGCCGAGCACGGACAGCACGGCGAGCACAGCCGAGTTCCAGAAGAAGCGCAGCACGCCGATTCCGGCCAGGCCCTCGGCCGCGCGGCGGTAGTTCGCCACGGTGGGTTCGGTGGGCAGCAGTTGCAGGCTGCCCAGGATGGACTGGGACGGCTTGAAGGAGGCGGCCACGAGCCAGCCGACCGGGTAGAGCACCACGGCCAGGATCGCCAGCGCACCGAGGTGCCAGCCGAGGCTGCCCAGCCAGCGGCGGGACGGGACCCGGCCGGTACGCGGAACGAGGCTGCCGCCGTCCGGGCCCGGCGTTCCGTCGCTCATCGGTTGTCTCCCGCGTAGTGTACCCAGCCTCGGGCGGTACGGAACAGGAAGGCGGTCACCAGACCGACTCCGAGCAGCAGCATCCAGGCCAGCGCCGAGGCGTAGCCCATCCGGAAGTCGGCGAAGCCGCGGTCGTAGAGGTAGACGGTGTAGAACAGCGTCGAGCCGGCCGGGCTGCCGTTCCGCCCACCGATCACGTACGCCGAGGTGAAGATCTGGAACGAGTTGATCGTCTCCAGCAGCAGGTTGAAGAAGATCACCGGCGAGATCATCGGAATCGTGATCGAGCGGAACCGCCGCCAGCGGCCGGCGCCGTCCACCTTCGCCGCCTCGTACAGTTCCGTCGGCACCTGTTTCAGCCCGGCCAGGAAGATCACCATCGGCGCGCCGAACTGCCAGGCCGCGAGCAGGACCAGCATCAGCAGCGAGAAGTCGGGATTGCCGAACCAGCCGCCGGTGTGGATCCCGATTGCGCGGAGCAGGCGGTCGACCACCGCGTCGTCGTTGAACAGTGCCCGCCAGACGATCGCGACGCTGACGCTGGCACCGACCAGCGACGGCCCGTAGAACGCCGCCCGGTAGAAGCTCTGGCCACGGCGGCGGTGGTGCAGCAACAGCGCCACCGCGAGTGCGGCGGCCAGTTTGACCGGCACCGCGACCAGGACGTATCCGCCGGTCACCCGGACCGACTGGAGCCAGCGCGAGTCGTCGAACATCCGCCGGTAGTTCTCCAGCCCGATCCAGTTCGGCGCGGTGAACAGGTTGTAGTCGGTGAACGACAGGTACAGCGAGGCGGCCATCGGCCCGATGGTCAGCAGCAGCATGCCGAGGATCCACGGGGAGAGGAACAGGTAGCCCGCCGGCCCGTCGCCCGGCCGACGGCGCCGGACGACGGGCGTTCCCTCGGCGGTTGCCCCGGTCAGGAGAGGGTCTCCTCGGCCTCGGCGAAGAACCGGTCCACCGCCTGGGCCACCGAGATCCGGCCGTAGTGGAGTTCCTCGCTGATCCGGATGAAGGCGGTCTCCACCGTGCCGGCACCCTTGGGTGGGGCCGGGGGAGCCTTGGTCAACTGGTCGGCGATGCCCTTCTCGTACGCGGCGACCTCGGCGAGCGGGCCCTGGAGCTGGGCGGCGGCGCGTTGCGCGTTGGTTGCCGGCAGGCCGCGGTTGCCGCCGAAGATCCGGCCCACCTCGGGGTCGTTGATCAGGAACGAGATCAGTCTGGCCGCCGCCTCCGGATGCTTGGTCCGGCTGGAGGCGCTGAGCAGCATGGCCGGCTTGAGGTACTGGCCGAGCTGTCCGGGGTTGTCGGTCGGCACCGGGGCGAGCTTCAACGGGGTCTTGGTCTCGGCCGCGTACCGGACGAGGAAGTTGTCCCAGCCGAGTTCGGAGGCGATCAGGTCGTCGACGAAACCGGACCGGGGTTTGATCTGTACCGCCTTGTCGACCGGCAGTACCACCTTCGCCTTGATCAGCTCCTGGCCCTCGGTCCAGAACGCGGTCAGCTGTTCCTTGGTGAAGCCGAGTTTGCCGTCGGCGGTGAAGAGTTGCCCGCCGCGCTGACGCAGCTGGACCTCGAGGTTGTAGATGATCCCGGTGTAGTTGCCGCCGCCGTAACTGCCGGTGGCTCTGGTGACCTTCTCCATGGCGTCGCGGTAGTCCTGCCAGGTCCAGCCGACGGCGGGCGCCGGTACGCCGGCCCGGGTGAAGAGCGCCGGGTTGTAGTACATGCTCCAGGTGTTGCCGCCGACCGGTACGCCGTACAGGGCGCCGTCGACCTCGCCCGCGCCCTGGAAGCCGGGAAGCAGGTCGCCGAGTACGAGGTTGTCGCCGGTCTGCTTCTTCAGGTCGTACAGGACACCGCGGTCGGCGTACTCGCGCAGATAGGAGAAGTCCATCTGGAGCACGTCCGGGGCGTTGCCGCCGGCCGTCTCGGTGGCCATCTTCTGCCAGTACGCCTCGTACTCCTGAAAGCTCGGTGTGACCTTTATGTCCGAGTTCTTCGACTCGAAGAGGGCGATGGCCTGTTTCATCAGGTCGGCCCGTTCGGCATTGCCCCACCACGAGTAGCGCAGGGTGCGGGGGCCGGAGTCCGCGCCGTCGTCACCGCATCCGACGAGCGCCGGCGCGAGGCAGGCGATTACGGCGGTGCCGGCGAGGAATCTGCTGAATCGTTTCATCATGACCTGCGAAGCCTCCCGTCCCAGCGGGCGAAGCACGGGCGTCGAGTACGACCCGGGCTGCTGGTATGAGCCTGTCAGGTACGTTAGGAGATTGATCTACATTCGTCAATGGCTCAATAAAACGTTACAAATCTCGGCGCCGGATGGGACGGGTGTGGTGTGGCGGAGTGCGTCGGCACAGGGCGCCAAGATGGAGCTAATAGGAATAATCCCCATCTTTCTGATCTATAGGATGTTACGGTCCAACTCAGCAGCGCTCTCTGTATCAAGTCGAACCTGGGGAGAGGCCGGACATGCCTAGCCAAGAGGTCGCCCGAGACGTCAAATCTCCGTCCCGGACCAGAGGAAAGCGTCCCGATCCGACCCCCGGCGTATCAATGCCGGATCTGGTCAGGTACCGGGCGGCGGTGGCGGATCTGCTGATCGAGGTGGCGGGACACGCGGGCCCCGACGACCTGCCCAAGCTCGAGACGATCCTGACCGACCGGATGACCGGGCCCGAACTGGGTACCGTGCTCGGCACCCTGCCCGGCGGTGCCGCCGAGGCCGCCGCGCGGCTGCGCCTGGAGGTCCGCGACTACCGCCCGAACAACCGCAGCTCGGCCCGGGACCTGTCGGCGCTGATCAGAATCTTCCTGCTGTCCCGGATCGACGTCATGTGGTGGGGACATCTGCCGGGCTACCCGACCGACGCCGCGCTCTGGAACTCACCGGAACTGGTCGACCTCGACGCGCTGCGGCGCAGCGGACTGCTCCGGTTCCGGTACCGCCGGCAGGCCGACGGCCTGGTCAACCGGGCTGCCCGGGCGGTGGAACGCCGGATCTGGCCACACCGGACGCCCCGCACGGCAGGGCTCCGGTTCGCCCGTACCCGGCCGGAGGTGGTGGCCATGTTGAACGAGCTCGCGGTCGACTTCGCCCGGCGCCGCACCGGCCCCACCCTGCCGCTCTGGGTGACCAGCCTCGCGCGCAGCCTCGAACACCAGCACCGACTCCGCGCACTCGGGTACGCGGCCATGCTGCCGAGCGGACACTGCCTCGGCTACGCGGTGGACATCGAGATGTCGTGGTTCCGCCGGTTCGACGCGCACGGACTGCTCGCCGCCCTGCTGCTGGAACGGCAGGGCTGGGGAGACGTCAACGTGATCGACGAGGGACAGGCCTGGCACGTCTGCGTCAGCCCGCGCGCCGCCATCCGGCTCCGGCGCGACTTCCGTACCGCGCTGGGGGGTTGACGGTCATGTGTGGTCTCGCCCTCGTCCTCGGCCCCGGCGCCGACCGGCCCACCTTCCACCGGATGATGGCGGCGCTCGCGCCGCGCGGCGACCTGGCGGAGACCCGGCTCGACGCCGACCTGCTGGCCGGGGTCCAGCGGCTGCGGATCGTCGACCGGGAGCACGCGGTGCAGCCCTGGCGCTCGGCCGACGGCCGCTGGCTGCTCTGCTACAACGGCGAGGTCTTCAACCATCACGAACTCGCCGCCGAACTCGACCGGCTCGGCCGCCGGCTGCGGACCGCGAGCGACACCGAGGTGGTCCTGGAGGCCTTCCTGGCCTGGGGGCCGGACGCGGTCACCCGGCTGCGCGGGGAGTTCGCCTTCACGATCGCGGACACCGCCACCGGACGGGTCTACCTGGCCCGCGACCCGCTGGGGGTGAAACCGCTCTACTGGTCGCGCCACCTGCGTCGACTGCACATCGCCTCCGAGGTCAAGGCACTGGTGCCGGTCGGCGCGTCGATCACCGAGGTGCCGCCGGGGCACCATGGCTGGGCCGATGCCGTCGCCGGGCCGGACCTGGTGCCCTACGTGGACCTGTCGCGGCTCGGCTGGGGGCCGCGGATCGGTGATCCCGAGGAGGCGGCCGGCCTGGTCCGCGAGGCACTGGCGGACAGCATCCGGGTCCGGGTCGACACCGACCTCACCGTCGGAGTCATCCTCTCCGGCGGGCTGGACAGCACGCTCGCGCTGCTGCACGTCCGGCAGATGCACCACGACTGCGTGGCGTTCACCATCGGCGCCCCGGACAGCGAGGACCTGGCTTACGCCCGCCGGCTCACCGCCGACCTCGGCGTGCACCACGAGGTGATCGAGCTGCATCCCCGGAACATCCGGCTCGAAGAGGTCCGGGAAGCGATCCGGATCTCCGAACTCACCGAATACGGCGACATCATCAACGCCGTCGTCTCGGTGCCGCTGTTCCGGCGGGTGCGGGACCTCGGCGTCCGGGTGGTGCTCACCGGCGACGGCTCCGACGAACTCTTCGGCGGCTATCCGATGTACCACCAGGTCGGCCCCGAGGCGGCCCGCCGGCTGTTCCTACACAAGATCCGCAACCTCTGCCGTACGGAGTTGCAGCGGGTCGACCGGACCAGCCTCGGGCACGGGGTGGAGACCCGGGTGCCGTTCCTCGACCCCGCGCTGGTGGAGCTGGCGATGCGGATGCCGGTCGACCTGAAGATGCGCGACGGCCAGGAGAAGTGGATCCTTCGACACGCCTTCGCCGACATGCTCCCCGACTACATCCGCGACCGGCCGAAGAATCCGATGTCGTACTCGTCGGGTCTGCACGAGCGGGCCCGGCTCTACAAGCCGCTCTTCGCCCGCCAGTACCGCTCCTTCGGCTACGAACTGCTGGAACCGGTACGCCGGGACTTCGACACCGTACTGATGCGTTGCGACCACGACCTGGACCGGGCCGTCGCCGAGGGGGCCGCCCGGCCGGACTACACGGTGTTCGAACACGCCCGCGACCTGGCCGGAGCGGCGAAGTGGAACGTCGCCCCGGCGCTGCGCCGGCTGACCGGCTCCGGCCGGCAGAACTGACCTCCTCCACCGGCCGGAGCACCACGACAGGACCGGTCCGGTCAGTCTTCGCCCCAGTTGTCGACCTGCATCCCGGGTCCTTCCGAATCGGCGACGTCGCCGGTACCGACAACGGCGCCGGTGGAGTCGATCGCCTCCAGGACCAGTCCGCCGACTCCAGGGACGGTCAGCACCAGGCCGGCGTCCCGGACCCGGCCACGGGCGATTTCCTGGCCGCCGCGCACCGCGCGCACCTCGGCGGCGCCGGCCGGGGCGACCACCAGGAGCGACACGGCCGGAGGGGCGTCCGTTTCGGCGGACGTGGGGTCCCGGTCGAGCCTCACCGCGAGCAACCCGTCCGGAGTCGCGGGGTCGGTCCGGGTCCGGAAGAGCACCCCGGTCCCGATGGTGCCGTCGGAGGCGGGTGCCTCGTAACTGATCTCCACCTGGCCCAGCCAGCCGCCGTCGACGGCCGGAGCCGCCAGCACGGTGGCACGGCCGTCGAATCCGCCACCGGCACCCGTCGTCCGACCGCTCCAGACAACGGTCGGTAGGGCGCTGACGGCGTAACCCCAGCCTCCGGTGGCAACGTTCAGCGCCCGCCGGCACTCCGGCTCGTCCACCCTTCCCCGGGCTCCGGCGACGGCCGCCGCGAACTGCGCGTCGCTGACGCCCGTCGGTGCCCAGGAGCCGGGCCCCCGCAGCCGCTGCCGGACCACTCCATCACAGCTGACCTGGAACCACTCCGGTCGCAGGTTCCCGGGTGGGCGAACCAGATAGGAGCCGGTCGGCTCCGGCGTCCAGTCGTCCAGGTCGGTGACCGCAGCGGTGGTGAGGACACAGCCCTCCGGCGCGACCCCGACGTACGCCACCTCGTCGGGCCGGTGCAGAGCGCCGATCGTGAATTCCTCGTACGGCGCCAGTCCGTCACCAACCCGGTCGACGGCGGTGCGACCCAACTCCTGCGGACCGGCGCCCCGGTCCGCCAGCATCCATGCCACGGCGTTCGGCCAGCCGGTGCCGGGATCGGGCTGGGCCCGGACGAATGCGGCGAGCGCGACCCGGTGCGGGCCCACGTCGTCGACGAACAGCACCCGCACGTCCCGGACCGGTGCGGTCAGCCGGTCGAACCGGCCGGCGCGCTGCTCGGCCAGCAGGGTGTCGGAGAGTGCCGCGACGTATGCGGCGTCGCCGCCGACCGTGCCGCGCGGTTCGGACCGGATCAGCCGATCTCCCCAGGCCAGCATGTTCTCCCACGGCTGCCGGGCGGCGGCCGGCGGTGCGTCGGACCCGCCGCCCGGCCGGGTACCGGCGATCGCCACCCCGGTGGCCGCGAGCAGGAGCACCGCGCAGAACGCACCGGTGATCGCCCGCCGCCGGCCCCGGCGGTGCCGGGCCAGCACCCGGCCGTACGGATCCGGTCGCGGTGTCAGGTCTTCGGTCAGCTCGGTCAGCAGCCGACCGATCCGCTCGTCAGGCACCATGATTCCCCCTTGCCGGCATCGCCGCGCCGTGCAACGCCACTCCCGGTGGTGTTTCCAATGCCGCGCGCAGCCGGGCCAGCCCCCGGGACGCACGGCTCTTGACCGAGCCGACGGAGCAGCCCAACGTCTCGGCGACCTCCGACTCCGGCAGGTCGGCCACGTAACGCAGCACGATCACCGCCCTGGTACGCGGAGCCAGTGTCCGCATCGCCTGGTGCAGAACCTGCCGCTCGGCAACGCCGTCCGCCAGGTCCCGCACCGGCCGGTCCGGCAGCACGGCCGTGACCACCTCGCGGGCGCGGTACCGGCGCCACAGGCTGATGTGCTGGTTGACCATCACCCGGCGCAGGTAGGCCATCGGCTCGTCGACCCGCCGCCATCGACGCATCACCTTCACCAGGGCGGACTGCACGAGGTCCTCCGCCTCGTCCGCCGACCCGGTCAGGTGGTACGCCACCCGTAACAGGTCCGGGTAGCGCGCGTCGACGAACTCCCGGAATCCGCCGTCGTCCGATGCCATCTGCTCTCCGCTTCCGTCGACTACCCACCAGGACTCGGGCGTGGGCGGGAAGGTTGAAGGGCGGCGGTGAATATTTTCGCGACCGGCCGGCGGACGCGGCGGTTCAGCCGGGCGGTGCGGTGGACCCGACCGCCCGGTACGCCTCGCCGAGCCGGCGTACCCCGGCGGCCAGCGTCTCCGGATCGAACAGTGAGAAGGACAGCCGCAGGTACCGGTGCCCGGTGTCGGCCACGAAGAACTGCCGGCCGGGTACGTAGGAGACTCCGGCGGCCTCCGCGTAGGGCAGCAGTTCGGTGCCGCCCTGCGGAGCCGGCAGCCGCAGCCAGAGGAACCAGCCGCCGGCCGGTACGGTGAACTCGGCCTGCGGCAGGTCCCGGCGCACGGCGGAGGCCAGCGCGTCGCGCTGCCGACGGTACCGGGACCGGATCGCCTCGACGTGTCGCCGGTACGAGCCGGATGCCGCGAACTCGGCCAGCGTCAACGCGTTGGTGTGGTTGACCCCACCGCCGCTGTCCACATAGCCGCGCGCCGCCAGCGCCCCGACGACCGGTGCCGCCGCGGTCAGCCAGCCGAGCCGGAGTCCGGGCGCGACGCTCTTGGCGAACGATCCGATCCGGACCACCGTCCCGGTCTCGGCGCTGCTGAACAGCGAGGCCGGTGCCGGTGCCGGGTACGCGAGTTCCCGGTACGTGTCGTCCTCCACCAGCGTCATCCCGGTCCGCTGCGCCGCCGCCACCAGCGCGGTCCGGCGTTCGACCGACAGGGACCGCCCGGTCGGGTTGTTGAACGTGGGCACCAGGTAGAGCATCGGTACCCGGCGTCCCTGCCGGGCGATGGCCCGCACCAGTTCGGCGGTGGCAACCGGGTCGATGCCGCCTGCGTCGACCGGGGCCGGCACGATGTCGACCCGATGGTCCGCGATCACCCGCAGGGCGAGATGGTAGGTCGGCGAGTCGACCAGGACGACGTCGCCGGGTCGGCAGAGGATGGACGCGATCAGGTCGAGCGCGTGCGACGCGCCAGCGGTGACGAACGTCTGGCTGGGATCGGGCGCGGCGGCGTCCACCTCGCCCAGCCGCCCGCACAGCCATTCGATCAACGGCCCCGGCCCGGTCGAATGGCCGTAGGTCAGTGCCGAGGCGCCGTACCGGCGCAGCGCGGCCTCGGTCGCCTCGGCCCAGGCCTCGACGGGCAGCGAGGCCGGATGTGGATGCCCCCAGCCGAGGTCGATCGTTCCTTCCCCGGTCCGGAACTGCACGGTGGGCAGCGTCGTCGGGCCCGGTGCCGTCATCGGACCACCATAGCCAGACGTCGGTGGACGGGGTCGGTCCGCCGAACCGGATCGGTCGGCACCGGCACGTGAGTGAACGGGTGGCTCACCGGCGCTCCCGCGAGCCGGAGAGCGCTGCACCGCGTGCGACGTGATAAACACTGCGTTACGATTTCGTCTCTGTCCGCCTGTTCAGAGGAGTGCCTTCGCGACATGGCCGCGGTGACAGCAATCCGGCGCGTGCGGGGTTCGGCCCGGCCGAACCCACCGGCACGCCTCGTCCGGCTGCTTGCCCGTCTCGCCCTGCTCGGCGGCTGTGCGCTCGCCGGATACGTCGTACTCGCCATGTTGGACGGCCCGGCCTTCGCGGATGGACGTACCGGTCCGGACGCCCGGCCGGGGCTGCTCGGCTCGCTGGCCGGACCGGAGTCACCGCTGCCGCGCACCCTGTTGGGCGATCACACTCCGTCCGTTCCGAAGGCCCCGCCGGTACGGGACAGGTCGGCCGCCCGCCCCGAGCGATCGTCGAACGGGTCGGATCGGACCCTGCGGGTCCGGACCACCCGGGACCGGACCGCTCCGCGCGAGGTCGAACGGACCCGGACCACCCCGCGCCGCGTCGAACGGGCCGGGTCCACGTCGGATCGGCACGCTCAGGACCGGCGCACTCCTATCCGGACCGTGCAGGTCCGGGCCGGCTCTGATCGGGCCGGCTCTGATCGGGCCGGTTCTGATCGGGCCGGTTCTGATCGGGCCGGTTCTGATCGCGCCGGTCCCGTCCAGGCCGGTCCCGTCCGGGCGGCTGCCGCGCGGTCACTTCCGCGCGACGCCACTCCCACTTCCACCCGCGACCCGGTCACGCCGAGTCGGGTGCTGGGACTGGTTCAGACGGTCACGGTGCGGGTGCCCGTCGTCGTGGCCGCGTTGCCGGCCGTGGTCGACGGGTTGCCCCAGGTGCTGCCGTCCGCGGTCGAGGGACTTCCCGAGGTCGTCGGTCGGGTACCGACCCTGGCCGCCGCGGTACCGGGCGTGGTCGAGACCATGCCGGAGGTGATGAGCGCCGTTCCCGACGGCGGCAGCGGCAGTGGGACGCTCTCGTCGACAGTGCGAACGGGGCAGCCGGTACATCCGATCCCGCTGGCCGGTCCACCGCCGTCCCAGCCCGCACAGCCGACGTCGGTGCTGGCCGCGGTGGCCGTACCGGCCTTGATCCCGGCGTCGGAACCGGTGGGCCCACCGGCACCGCGAAGCGATCGGATCTTCGAGACCGGGGCGGCGGGGGCCACGAGCCGCACCGTCGCCCGGGTCGCCGACTCCGAGCCACCGTTCGGCCCCAACCCGCCGGTCGGCACCGGCCCGGCCGGACAGCAGGCCACCCCGGTAATCGTCAACGGCGGCCAGTCGGTCACCATTCCGGCCACGATCGGCTGGCAGAACCCTCCCCGGTTCCCGCTGAGTTTCTCCCACCGGGACCTGATCCGTGCCGGCCGCTGGCCCGGCGTGCCGGCCCTGCCCGGCTGACCTCACTCCGTCGGCCTGTTCCCCAGGCCATTCTCGGCTTCCGTCGGGTCCGTGCCCTGACCGGGCGGCGGGCGGAAGCCTCCCGTCGGTCCGTTCCACCGTCGCCGTGCTCGTCGTACGGCGCCCGGCTGGCCGACGGTGCCGTACTCAATCGTGCTCGTGATCGGATCCGGTCGGGTACTCCCCGCCGGACGCCGAGGTTGTCGTTGAGTTTGTGTAGCCGAGATCGGAGTGACTTCGTGATCCGCATTGTGATCGTGGAGGAGATGGGTTTGTTGCGGGGGGCCCTGCGCGCGGTGCTGTCGAATGAGGAGGACCTGGACGTGGTGGCCGACCTCCACGAGGCCGGTGAGCTGGTGGCGGTGGCCCGGGCGCGACGTCCCGATGTTGTCGTGGTCGACCTGGAACTACCGGGTGCCGACATGCTCGCCGTGGTCGCCCGGCTTGCCGAGGCGGCACCCGGCAGCGCGGTGCTGGCGCTGAGCACGCAGCTGACGCCGGAGGCCCTGCAACGGGCCATCAGGGCCGGGGCCCGGGGGTTCGTCGACAAGAATCTGCCGCCGGCGGAGTTGGCCCGGCTCGTCCGGGCGGTGTCGCTCGGGGAGCGGGTGTTCGACCCGGTGGCCGCGGTGGCCGCGCTGAACCCGCCGGAGAGTCCGTTGACCGACCGGGAACTGGAGGTGCTGCGGATCGTCGCCGAGGGTCTTCCGTTGAAGGAGATCGCTCGGCGGCTCTTCCTGGCGCACGGCACCGTGCGGAACCACCTGTCGGTGATCATGCGCAAGACCGGAACGCGTAACCGGCTGGAGGCGGTGCGGCAGGCCCAACGCGCCGGTTGGCTCTGAGTAACTGCCAACCGGTGGTGGCTTCGACCGTTTGTTCGGATCCCAGGTGCCGGGGCCGCCCCCTCGGCACCGCCTCCGACCAGTAATCGGAGCCGGCTCGGGGGGCTGTCGGCGGACAAGCCGCGCCGGCGGCCCCCGGCCGCTTCAACGGGCGTACTCGGCGGGTTCGTGTTTGAATGTTCACGCGGGGTGATCTAGCGATGACGTATAGCAGGGGGGAACGTGATTCGGACGCTGCTCGCTCTGAACGGCGCTCTCATCCGTGGCGCTCTGGCCTTCGTGCTGACCACTCAGGAGGATATCGAGGTAGTAGCGGAGGTCGAACGGGCCGAGGACATCGGTACGGCGTTGCGGACGCAGCGGCCCGACGTGGCCGTTGCCGACGTCAAGCTCTTCGAGGCCGGCGTGCTTTCCAACGGGGGTGCGTCGTCCGGCCCGCCCCCGGTGCTCGTGCTGGTGGATCCGCGTCGGCCGAAGGTGCTCGGCGACGCGCTCCGGGTCCGGTGCCAGCGGCTCGGTTTCCTCGGCAGCGACGTCGCACCGGAGCGGGTGGTCGAGGCCGTACGCCGGCTCGCCCACGGCGGGTCCGTGGTGGACGCCGACCTGGTGGTCGCGGCGCTCAACCGCGACAACCCGCTGACGGCACGGGAGGTGGAGGTGCTGGAGATCGCCGCCGAGGGATGGCCGGTGGTGGAGATCGCCAGCAAGTTGTCGCTCTCGTCCGGGACCGTGCGTAACCACCTCTGCCGGATCGCGGGCAAGACCGGCGCCCGTACCCGGATCGAGGCGGTCAGGATCGCCCGCGAGCGGGGCTGGATCTGACCGATCCGGCACCGGTCTCCTCGTGAGCCGGCCGATCGCCGGCCGGATCGGACCGCTGCGCGGCGGGCACCCCGGGTGGGTGTGCCCGCCGCCGTGGCGCGCGGAGCCTCAGCCCTGCCGGGGCAGCCGGCTCGGCGCGAAGGCCTGCTGGATCCAGTTCGGGTACGCGGGCGGCTGGCTGCTCACCTTGTCGAGTTCGGCGAGGTCCTGCTCGGTGAGGGTCAGTCCGGTCGCGGCGATGTTGTCCGTGAGCTGCTCCACCTTGCGGGCGCCGACGATCACACTGGTGACGGACCGCTGGGCCAGCAGCCAGGCGAGTGCGACCCGCGCCGGGCTGACCTGGTGCCGGGCGGCGACGGTCCGTACGACGTCGAGCACGTCGTGGCCGCGTTCCCGGTCGAAGGGCGGGAAGTCGGAGTAGTCCGGGTGGGCCCGGCGTGAGTCCTGGTCGGCGACCGCGCCGTCGCGGGAGGTCTTGCCGGAGAGGAATCCGCCCGCCAGCGGACTCCATACGGTCAGCCCGACACCCTCCGCCTCTGCCATCGGCACCAGGTCCCGCTCGACGTCCCGGCCGATCAGTGAGTAGTAGGCCTGTACGGAGACGAAGCCGGCCTGGTTGTGCCGGGCGGACAGGCCCAGCGCCTTGCTGACCTGCCAGGCGGCGAGGTTGGCGCAACCGATGTAGCGCACCTTGCCCTGCCGCACCGCGTCGTCGAGCGCGCTCAGCGTCTCCTCCAACGGTGTCAGGTGGTCGAAGTTGTGGATCTGGTAGAGATCGATGTGGTCGGTACGGAGCCGCCGGAGGCTGTCCTCCAGGGCCTGCATCACGTGCAGCCGGGACAGGCCGTTGTCGTTGGGTCCGGTCCCGGTCGGGGCGTGCAGCTTGGTGGCCAGTACGACGTCCCGCCGGCGCTGTCCGAGGACCTGGCCGAGCAGCTCCTCCGACTCGCCGTCGCTGTAGATGTCGGCGGTGTCGATGAAGTTGATCCCCGCGTCGAGTGCCGTGCCGACGATCCGCTCGACGTCGTCCCGTTGCAGGCCGCCCAGTTGACGGTAGATCGGGTGGTCCTTCCCGCCGAAGGTCATCGCACCCAGCGAGATCTCCGATACCCAGACTCCCGTACGTCCCAAAAGACGGTATTTCACCGCTTACCCCCCTGTTGCATCGCTCTAGCCGGGATGACGTGCAGTGCCGCCCTTGCTGGCGACGTCCGCCGGCCACATCGCCGGGCCGGTCATTATGTCGGACACTGTGTCCGGCGCAATGCTACACGCCCCGCGACCTAGACTTCTGGCATGCCATCGGTCACCCGGCGCCGCGCCCCCCACCCCGATCGCCGTGCCTCGATCGAGGCCCAGGTGCTGGCCGCGACCGAGCGGCTCCTGGTCGAGGGGGCGAGTTTCACCGACCTCGGCGTGCAGCGGATCGCCGCCGAGGCCGGCGTCGCCCGGTCGACCTTCTACACCCACTTCCGGGACAAGTCGGAACTGCTCATGCGGCTGGCCGGCACGATGCGGACGGCCGGCTTCGACGTCGCGAGTGCCTGGGAACCGGCCACCGGCCCCGACGCCCTGGCAGAGGCCTTCCAGCGGGTCGTCGAGATCTACCGGCAGTACGCGGCCGTGCTCGCGGCGGTCAACGAGGTCGCCGCCTACGACACCACGGTGCGGGAGTTCTGGCGGTCCGGGCTCAACCGGTTCATCGAGAACACGACCCGACTACTGACCGCCGAGCAGCGCTCCGGTCGCGCTCCGGCCGACCTGGACGTCGTGCACGCCAGCCGGGTGATCGTGATCGGCGGTGAGGTCGCCATCGCGGACCACGTCGCCACGTTCCCGGACGACACCAGTGGCGACGCGGCGTTCGCCCGTGAGCTGGCCGCGATCTGGTGGCACGGGGCGTACCGGCGGCAGCCTCCGACCACCTGACCGCAGGTGCGGACGGGCTCCCGATGCCCGCCCGCCGGCACCCCGGTTCACAGCACGGCCACACCGGTCCGGGCGCTGAACCGGGCGGCGTCGTCCCGGTCGTTGACCAGCGGCTCACCCTTGAGGTTGAGACTGGTGTTGAGCAGTATCGGGCAACCGGTACGTCGTTCGTACTCCCGGAGCAGGTCGTACAGGCCCGGGTGCTGGGCCCGGGTCACCGTCTGGACCCGGCTCGTCCCGTCCACGTGGACGATGCCGGGAAACGAGCGCGGATCCCGGCACCGGGCGGTGAACTGCATGTAGGGCGACGCGCCGACCGGCATGTCGAAGTACCTGGCGGCGACCTCCTGGCGGACCACCGGGGCGAACGGCCGGAACGGTTCCCGTCCCTTCACCCGGTTGACCCGGTCCCGGCTGTCCGGGCCGCGCGGGTCGGCCAGCAACGAGCGGTTGCCCAGCGCCCGGGGACCGAACTCGGCCCGCCCCCGGGCCACCCCGACCACCCGTCCGGCGGCCAGCGCCTCGGCCAGGCCCGCGACCGGGTAGTCGCCCCGGATCCGGGTGCCCAGGTACGGCCCGGTCCAGTTGAGCTGGCAACCGAGTACGGCCGCGGCCGCCCCGAGGCTCGACCCGGCGTCTCCGGGGTTCGGCAGCAGCGTTATCCGGTCGAAGCCGCTGCGCCGGGCGAGAAGCTCGTTGGCGACACAGTTCAGGCCCAGCCCGCCCATCACGGTCAGGGTCGAGGCGTCGCCGACCCGGACCCGCAGCCAGCGTGCCGCCGCGAGCAGGACCTCCTCCGTCACCACCTGGATGCTGGCCGCCAGGTCGGCAAGGTCGGCCCGGGGCTGCCAGTCGCCGATGCCCCGGTGCACGTTGCGGCGGAGCCGGAAGGTGGGCGGGGTGAACTCGATCAGCTCGCTCTTGATCTGCGCGACGTACCGGGGGCGGCCGAGCGCGGCCAGCCCCATCAGGATGTACTCCTCCTCGTTGGGGGTGAAGCCGCACCGTCGGGTGAACGCGCTGTAGAGCAGCCCGAGACTGTGCGGATAGCGGCAGCGTTCGAAGACCCGGTAACGGCCGTCCCGGAACTCGCCCAGGGTCAGCGTCTCGAACTCGCCGATCGAGTCCGCGGTGAGTACGGCGGTGGTCGGTTCGCCGCTGGTGAAGTGGCCCGCGGCGGCGTGTGAGTGGTGGTGCCCGACGTACCGGATCGGTACTCCCCGCAACTCGGGCAGGTCGAGCCGGGCCAGGTAACGCCGGGGCAGGTCGTCGATCGCCGCCGCGTGCCGGAACTGCCCGGCCCGGACGTGCCGGAGCTTCTTCCGCAGCGGATGCTCGTACCAGGCGATCAGGTCCGGTCGGCCCCAGGAGAGCGCCTCGGCGAGCAGCCCGCCGCTCAGCTCGGGATCGTTCTTCCGCCGCGAGTACCGTTCCGCGTGCCCGGCGAAGAGGATCTCGTCACCCCGTACGACGCACGCGGACGCGTCGTGCGACAGCGCGGCGAGTCCGAGTACATGCGTGGCAGCCATCGAGACAACTCTATCCGTATGTGGAAATGTTCTCCGCCTCCCTCGTGATCTAGGCTGGCTGGAATGTGGCTCACCGGGTTGTTGCGCAGGCACCATGAAGCGGCGAAGTTCCTCGTGGTCGGGGGTGTCTGCTTTGTGGCGACAACCGGCATCAACTACACGCTCAAGCTGACCGTCCTGCACGAGAAGCCGGTCACCGCGCTCGCCCTGGCCACCATCGTCAGCACGATCCTGTCGTACGTCCTGAACCGCGAGTGGTCGTTCCGCACCCGGGGTGGCCGGGAACGACACCACGAAGCCGCCCTGTTCTTCTCGGTCAGCGCGATCGGCATCGTGCTCAACGTGATTCCGCTGTACGCCTCCCGGTACGTGTTCCTGCTCCGTGTCCCGGACGTGAGCCGGCCGGTGCAGGAGATCGCCGACTTCGTCAGCGGCATCATCGTCGGGACGTTGATCGCGATGTGTTTCCGGCTCTGGGCGTTCAAGCGGTTCGTCTTCCCGCATCCGGAAGCGCGCCCCCGTGGTCGCGGGCGACAGGGGAGGACGGGACCGCGCAGCAGGGTGGTGCAGCACGAGCCCGACGCGGTGCCGGCGCGGTCCGCGAGTCGCGGGAGGGTCAGGCGGACGGGCCCGCGCAAGTGACGGGTCGGGCCGGCGGGGCCGTCGCGGGTTCGGCCCGCCAGTGGCCGACCAGTTCCCGGTAGGTCGCCGAGCGGGCGAGCAGGTCCTCGTGCCGGCCCAGCATCGGCCGACCGTCCGCGAGGATCAGCACCTGCCGGGCGCGCAGCGCCGAACTGATCCGGTGCGCGACCACCACCAGCCCACCCGGCCGGGCGGCGAAGGCGAGTTCGACCGTCGCCTCGGCCGTCGGGTCCAGATGACAGGTCGCCTCGTCCAGGATCGCCAGCGGGGCGGGGGAGAGGTAGGCGCGGACCGCCGCGACGAGCTGCCGTTCGCCGGCGGAGAGCGCGCCCGGCTCCAGCGTCGCGGTGAGGCCGCCGAGCCGGCACGCCAGCGCGCCCAGGCCCAGTCGGTCGACCGCCGCCGTCACCCGGTGCTCGTCGGCGTCCGGCCGCAGGTAACGCAGGTTGTCGAGGAGCGTGCCGGTGAAGACGTACGCCTCCTGCGGGATCAGCACCCGATGCCTGGCCAGTACGACCGGGTCGCCGTCGACCGGTGCGCCACCCAGCCGGACCGTACCGGCCTGCGGCCGGAGCAGCCCGGCCAGCAGCGCGGCGAGCGTCGACTTCCCGGCCCCGCTCGGCCCCACCACGGCCAGGTGCGCCCCGTCGGACAGCGTGAGGTCGAAGTCGTCGAGGACCGGCCGGGCCTGTGGCCCGTACCGGAAGGTGACGCCACGCAACCGGGCGCGGACCGGGTCCGGCGGGGCCGGCACCGCGGGGGTCGGTGCGGCCCGGGTCGGTGACGCACGCACGGGCGGCGGCGGGATCGCGGTGGAACTCAGGATCCGGTCCAGCGTGACGGCGAACCGCAGACCGCCGCCCGCCACGCCCTGGACCAGCGCGTGCAGCGCGGGTTGCAGCCCGGTGGCGACGTACACCAGGGCGCCGAGCACGGCACCGGCGGTGAGTCCGCGCCGGACCAGCCACGGCGCGGCCAGCAGCAGTACGGCCAGCGGAAGCCAGCCGCCGACCGCGAGGCTCAGGCTGCGGAGTGCGGCCATCCGGGCCAGGGCCCGCTCGGCGGCGGCCTGCCGGTCCACCTGCCGGCCCACCCGGTCGGCGACGACCTCCTGCGCGCCGCACGCCGCGACGTCCCGGTGTCCGGTCAGCGCGGTGCTGGCCGTCTCGCCCAGCCGTTCGTCGGCCCGCACGTAGCTCCGCTGCCGGTCGACCATCGCCGGCAGCGCGGCGGCGAACAGGAACAGCCCGGCGGTCAGCGGCACCGCGACCACGCCCGCCACGACCGGAGTCAGCGAGAAGAGTCCGAGCAGCGCCGCCCCGGCGGTGAACACGAATCCCCGGACGACCATGACGAGGCCGGCGAAGGTGTCCCGGACGATCTCCACCTGATGGGTCAGGCGCGCCACGGCGGCGGTGTCCGGCCGTGCCCCGGCGGCCGTCGAGCGGTGCAGGGCCCCGGTGACGACCCGGTCCGCCAGTTCGTCGCGGAACGGTTCGACGATGTCGCCGAGGCGGGCGTACGCCCGACCGGTGCCGATCGCGCCGATCACGACCGCGACGGCCAGCCCGCCGAGCCAGGTCAGCCCGACCCCGGGCCGGCCGGCCAGGAATCCCTCGTCCAGCGCGCGGGCGGTCAGTTGACCGGCGAGCAGCGCCGGCAGCGCCTCGGCGGCGGACCAGCCGGCGAGCCGGCCGAGCGGTCGGGCCCGGCGCCGCAGCGCGGCGATGGTGAACCGGACGACGGCCTTCACCGGACCGCCTCGACGGGCACGCCGGCCGGCGCGTGACCGGGCACCGCCGGCGGCTGGAAGACGGCGCGGTAGTCCGGGTCCCGCCACAGGTCCCGGTGCCGGCCCACGCCGCGCAGCCGACCGCCGTCCAGCCAGGCGACGAGGTCGGCCGTGGCGGCGGTGGCCACCCGGTGGGTCACGATCATCCGGGTACGTCGGTCCGCGTGCGCGGCGATCGCCTCCGCGATCCGGTGTTCGGTGGCGGTGTCCACGCTGGATGTCGCGTCGTCGAGGATGAGCAGCCGTCGGGCGTGCAGCGCACGGGCCAGGCCCAGCCGCTGCGTCTCGCCACCGGACATCGGCGCGGCGTCGAGCCGGGTCAGGTATCCGTCCGGCAGTCGCTCGACGAACTCGTCGATCGCGGCCGCCCGAGCCGCTGTCACGAGTTCACCCGGGACCCGCCCCGCCCCGGCAGCGGTCTCCGGCTCGCGGCCCAGAGCGATCACCTCCGCGATGGTGTCGCCGATCAGGATCGGCCGCTCGAAGCCGTACCCGACCGCCTCCCGCAGGGCGGACCGGCTCAGCTGGCGCAGCGGGACGCCGTCGAGCAGCACCTCGCCGGTGTCCGGGTCGCGGAGCCGTCCGACGACCGCCGCGAGTGACGACTTGCCGGACCCGGACGGGCCGACGACGGCGATGGTGGCGCCGGAGGGCACCCGCAGGTCGATTCCGTCCAGCACCGGGCGGCCGTCGTCGGCCCGCACGGTCACGCCGGACAGCACCAGCCGGCCGGCACCGGCGGGCAGTGTCGCCGTGCCGTAGGTCCGGACCGGTTCGGCGAGCGCGGCGGCCACCCGTTGCGCACCGGCCCGGGTCCGGACCAGCCGGTTGAGCGTCGCGACCACGGTGCCGAGACCGGCGCCGAGAGCGGCGTACTGCACGGCGGCGAAGAGCTGTCCCGGGGTGAGTCGTCCCTCGGTCACCGACCAGCCGCCGACCGCGACGATCGCCAGTTGCAGCATGGGGGCCACGGCGGCGGTCCGGGCCGACGCCCGGGCCAGGGTGGTCCAGGTGCGGGTGCCGTGCGTACGCAGCTGGGGCAGCGGGGCCAGGACACGGTCGATCTCGGCGCGTACGGTGCCGGCGGCGGCGATGGTCCGGGCCCCGTGCAGCGCCTCGGCCAGCCGCCCGGCGATCCGCCCCTGTACGCCGAGATAGTCGGTGGCGGCGGCGGACGCGTCGGTCAGGAAGGCGCGCATGAGAACGGCGAGCAGCAGCAGCCCGACGCCGAAGGTGACGGCGAGGCGCCAGTCGAGCAGCAGGAGGGCGAGCACACTACCCGCCGAGGGCAGTACGGCGGTCAGCCCGAGTACGACGGTCGCGCCCGCCTGTCCGGCGTCGGCGGCCTGGCCGACCAGCCGCCCGATCAGATCTCCCACCGGGCGTCGGGCGGCGTGCCGGGGGTCGAGGGCGAGCAGGTGTCGCAGCAGCCGGTGCCGGAGCCGGGCGGTGGTCCGGGCGGTGCCGGTCCCGCTGGCCAGGGTGGCGAGGGTGTCGGTGGCGACGATCACCACCACGAGTCCGCAGGCGGCCACCGGCCACCAGGGGGCGGCGCCGCCGAGCGCCGCGTCCACGGCCAGTCCGAGCGCGGCCGGCAGCAGCAGTTCGGCCACCGCGCCGAGCAGCGCGGCGGCCCCGAGGACGATGGTCCAGCCGCCGCCGTAGGTGATCGCCTGCCGGAGTAACCGGTCGCCGTCGGCGGGCACGGGCACCACCCTTCCGATCGCACGGGGTTGCCCTGGGTGGGGACGTCTGCCCACCCAGGGCCCCGGATACTGACCTGATCAGTTACAGGTCGTCACGGACAGCGAGCTGTCGCCGCAAAGCAGCAGGCTCGCCCGGCTGCCACCGCCGCCACCACCACCGGTGCGGTCGGCCAGCTCCATCCCCTGAAGGTCCAGAAGCGCCATGTTGTTCACCTCCTCCTCAGATCTCGATCGGATGTGCCCCACGCGGTAGCGAGGGGAGCTTGGTCGCGCCGGAGAGCGGCGCGAGGAAGGGCAGGGTCACCGGCTCGTCGTGCAGGGCCGCACCCGTGGCGAGCAGGACGCCCGCCGTACCGGTGGCCAGGTCCATCGACAGCCGTAGCAGTTGCTCGCCGGGGAAGGCGAGGAAGCCGCGGTACGGCAGCGCGTGCCAGGCCAGTCGCGACACCTGGACCGCCAGTTCGGCGCGGTCGGCTTCCCGGTCGTGGTCGTCGGTCGCCCGCGCGGCGAGGTAGGCGATGATGCCGGCCCGTCCGGCGAAGAGGCCGGACTGCGCGTAGAACGGTGCCCGGGCGCCGAGCCGGATCGCGGTCGCCGCTTCGGCGAGTGCGGTGTCCGGCCGGTGCCGGAGGTACTGGTCGAGTACCAGTCCGATGCCGACACTGCCGTGTGCCAGGTACGGCATGGTCCGCCAACCCTCGTTGACCTCCAGCGCCCCGTCCGGCCGCAGTACGCATCGGCGCAGGTCGTGCCTTAGCGCGCCGGCAGCCCGATCGAGCAGGGTGGTGTCGCCGGTCAACTCGTAGAGCCGGAGGAACATCAGGGCGGGTCCGCTGCGGCCACGGGTGAGTCCGGCGTACGGGTGCGCCCCGCCGCTGATCTCCGACCCGTACCCGACGGTTCCGGGGTCGCCGTTGCCGTCACCGGTCGGCGTCCCGTCGCCGGCCAGCCGGTCGGCGACCAGCTCCGCGGCCCGCCAGGCGGCCTGCCGCAGGGTTGGTTCGCCGGTCCGGCCGGCCAGCTCGGCGAGGTTGAGCGCGATCCCGGACAGCCCACTGACCAGGTCCTCGCCGAGATCCTCCCAGGGTTCACGGAGGCAGATGTCGAGCACGTCGAGCGCGTCCTGCCGGCGGCCGAGGCACTCCAGCGCGAAGGCGACGCCGTGCAGTCCGTCGTAGAAGCCGCACCGGGTTCCGGACGGCGGGTCGAGGGCCCGCTTCACCAGCCAGTCCTCGTGGTCCGGGTACCGGCCCGCCCCGGTGACGTACAGCGCGTGGAGTACGCCCGCGGCGCCGTACCCGAGGTTGAGTCCGCCGGTGCGGAACTGGTCGATGTCGCCGGGGAACAGCCGGTCGTCCCGCTCCGGGGTGGCGCTGCGCAGGATCGCGCCGGCGAGCCGGTCCCGCAGCCGTGGCCAGGCCGACCGGCCGGCGGCGAAGTCGGCCGCTCCGGCGATCGGGTCCGCCGTTCCGCTCCGCCGGGTTCCGGCGCTTCCGGCGTCTCCGGCAGCCGCGCGTGCGGCAGCGGCACCACGGGGCCCGGCGGCGCCGGACTCGGCGGCGTCGGCGGTGACAGCGCCGACCGGGGCGTCGCCGCGGATCTCGGCGACGGCGGGAAGGAGGAAGTCGCGCGGCACCGGAAAGTGCGCGGCGACGACGTCGGCGAGGTGGGCCGCCTTGGCCGGGGCCAGCCGGACCATCTGGGTCAGCGGCAGGAACAGGGCCAGGCGCAGGCAGGCCAGGGCGTACCGGTCCACGGCCAGGCCGGTCCGGTCGCGCGGCGCGGCGAAGGCCTGGTTGCGGAGCGCGGGTCGGCTCGCGTCGGCGACCGGGGCGGCCACCTCGAAGTCGACCAGGGTGACCCGGTCGTCGGGGCCGACCATCACGTTGAACAGGTGCAGGTCGCCGTAGACGATGCCGTGGTCGGCGATCGCGTCGATGATCTGCTCCACCTGCTCGTGGATCCGCATCGCCCAGGCGGTGTACCCGGCCAGTTCGGCGGGGGTGGCGTCGGCGTCGATCAGCGGGTACCGCTCGACGAGCACCTTGTTGAGCGCCTGACCCTCGATGAACTCCAGGGCGAGGAAGTGGTGGTCACCGAGGACGAACTGGTCGTGGACCCGGGCCACCTGCGGCACGTCGGCGAGCTGGCGCAGCACGTCGGCCTCGCGGGTCAGCCTGGTGATCGCGTCCGTGCCGGTGGCGTCCAGGCCGGCGTGCGGGCGGGCCTCCTTGAGCACGACCTGGGTGTCGGTGCGGGTGTCCCGGCCGACGTAGAGCCCGCCGCCGTTGGAGAAGTGGATCACCCGTTCGATCCGGTACGGCAGGTCGGTGGTGGTGGTGGCGTTCCGGGCGGTGAGGTGCGGGCCGAGGAACTCGGGCAACCTGACCCAGGCCGGTACGTGGAAGACCGGGTCGCGCCGGTCCGGTACCAGGGTGCCGCTGTCGTCCTCGACGGCCGGTACCACCTGGCCGTCACCGCTGACGCAGTAGCGGGCCGCGAAGCCGCCGTAGCGGACGTAGACCGGGCCGGCGCCGTAGCGCAAGTCGCTCAGGATGTACGGCCCCGCCTCGCCGTCCAGCCGGTCCGCGAGTTCCTTGCAGGCGAGTTCGAGTTCGGCCTCGTCCCGGGGGTAGATGGTGACGAACTTGCCGCTGGAGCCCCGCGGCGCGTACTTCGAGTTGCGCATCAGCAGCATCCGGGGGCCGCGGAGGAACTTGAACGAGATCCCTCGCGGTACGCAGTAGTCCCACACCGTCTCCAGGACCCGCTCCGCGTTGTCCAGACAGGCCGAAATGTGGATCTTCCAGCCCTGCTGCGGGAGCTTGCCGCCCTCGGGGCCGTAGATCAGCCAGTCGTCGTTCGGCTCGCGTTCCCAGCCTGTCGGCAGGGGACGGTCGGCTGCGGCGAACCCGGTGGAGACGGCGGAGACGTTGGTGAGCGAATCGTAGAACAGCGGATCGACTGCGCAGTACGCGTCGTAGCGTTCGTCCATCGTCGCGGCTCCTCGGGTGTCCCTGAGCGACCGTGCTTCATCGATGCATCCGAGTCTCCTGGTTGGATCCGAGGTGTTACTAGTGTGTTAAGTCATCCCCCACGGTGCGTCGCGCACGGGTACTTATGACAAATGTCAGGGCCGGACGGCTCTTGACAGCCATCTATATGGCTATATCCGGATGTACGAATGACCGATGCTTGGGAGAGGTCTGCGCCGGATCGTCCGGGGCTGGACACCGCCAGCCGGACCGGTCCGGTTACCGGCGGATTTCGTAAAGATCTATTTACCTCGTCAGGCTGTCATGACATTCTGCCAAAGGTGAGTCTCTTCGAGATCGATCGTTCCGAAGGGAAGCAGACATGTCAGTTCGACGCACGCGCACGGTGGGCGCGCTCGCCGCAGTGGCCACGGTGGTGCTGGCCGCCACCGCCTGCGGGGACTCCGGGGAGCCGGCGGGCAAGGACGCCAAGGACATCACCCTGACCATCAGCGACAACGCGATCGCCGGTGGCAAGAACTCCCGCAGTGCGGACTGGATCCAGAACTGGGTGATCCCGAAGTTCGTCGAGGTGCAGAAGGCCAAGGGCGTCACCGCGAAGGTGACCTTCGTACCCAGTGGGGTCGACGACGAGCAGTACAAGACCAAGCTCTCCCTGGACCTGCGGGCCAGGTCGGGCAGTGACGTGATCTCGATCGACGGCATCTGGGTGGGCGAGTTCGCCCAGGCCGGCTACCTGAAGCCGCTGTCCGAGGTGGCCGGTGCCGAGACCGACGGCTGGGAGGGTTGGGCCCAGATCCCGGAGACGGTGCAGGGACTGGGCAGCTTCGAGGACAAGCGGTACGCCATCCCGATCGGCACCGACGGCCGGGTGCTGTACTACAACAAGAAACTCTTCGCCCAGGCCGGCCTGCCCGCCGACTGGCAACCGCGCAGCTG
Source organism: Plantactinospora solaniradicis (assembly GCF_042658085.1). Lineage (NCBI taxonomy): Bacteria > Bacillati > Actinomycetota > Actinomycetes > Micromonosporales > Micromonosporaceae > Plantactinospora > Plantactinospora solaniradicis. The sequence goes on from NZ_JBHSPR010000008.1 coordinate 451,310, forward strand.
GCAGGAGATCCTCGACGCGGGCGCGAAGCTCAAGACGCTCCCCGGGGTCACCCCGATCCAGATCAACGCCGGCACGGCGATGGGTGAGGCGACCAGCATGCAGGGCGCGCTGCCGCTGCTGGCCGGGGCCGGCGGCGAGGTCTTCGTGAACGGCAAGTGGACCGGCGCCAGCCAGCCGACCCGGGACATGCTCGACTTCTACGCCAAGGTCTACCGTGGTGGGCTCGGCGACCCGCTGTTGCAGCAGGAGGCCAAGGGGCGGGACAAGTCGTTCCAGCGGTTCGCCGAAGGCAAGATCGGCATCCTCGGCGAGGGTGACTACTTCTGGCGCAGCGTGATCGAGCCGAAGGCCGGGATCGCCAAGATGGCCGACCGGGACACGGCGGTCGGGTACGCGCTGATTCCGGCCAAGACGCCCGGCGCCGGCATCCGGGGCCAGGACTTCGTCAGCATGTCCGGCGGCAGCGTACGGACGCTGAACCCGAACTCGAAGTTCCCTCATCAGGCGTTCGAGCTGCTCAGCTTCATGCACTCGGCGGAGGCGGTGAAGGCCGAGCTGGGCGACGTACCCCGGCTCACCGCCCGGTCCGACGTCAACGCCGAGATGCTGGCCGGTGATCCGATGCTGCGGTTCGTGGCCGAGAAGATCCTGCCGATCACCGCCGCCCGCCCACCGCTGGCGGTCTATCCACAGGTGTCGGTGGCGCTCCAGGAGGCCACCGCGGCGGTGGTCGGTGGCACCGCGCCGGACGCCGCGGCCGCGGCGTACCAGAAGAAGTTGGAGGGTCTGGTCGGTGGCGCGAACAACGTCACCTCCTGATCGGACCACGGCGGCGCCGGACGGACCCGCGGCGCGCCCGGCGGATCCGGGCGCGCCGCTGGCCCGACGGGCCGACGCCGCCGGTCTCGGCCGGGCCCGTGCGGGCGGGTTCGTCCTGCCCAGCCTGGTGCTCATCGTGGTGTTCCTGGTCGTGCCCGCGTTGTGGACCCTCTACCTCGGGGTGACCAACTACCGGCTGACCGGGCTCGCCGCCGCCGATCCGCAGGTGGTCGGGTTGGACAACTACGTCGCCGCGCTCGGCGACGAGCGGTTCCACACCTCGCTCTGGCTGACCCTCCAGTTCGTGCTCGGCTCGGCGGTGCTCGGCCAGGCCGGGCTGGGCTTCGCCATCGCCTGGTCGCTGCGGGACCGGCGCGGGCCGGTACGCCGGGTCGTGGAGGCGCTGGTCCTGCTGGCCTGGATCCTGCCCAGCTCGGTGGTCGCGTTCCTCTGGATCGCGCTGCTCGACCGCGACGCCGGCACCCTCAACGCGCTGCTCGGGCTGCCCGGGACGGCGTGGCTGCTCGACCATCCGATGCTCTCGGTCATCCTGTTCAACACCTGGCGGGGTACGGCGTTCTCGATGATGCTCTACGCCGCCGCGCTCCAGAACGTGCCGCCGTCGCACCTGGAGACCGCCCGGCTCGCCGGGGCGTCCACCTGGCAGCAGCTCCGCGATGTCGTCTTCCCCCGCATCCGGGGGCACGTCCTGACCAACCTGCTGCTGATCAGCCTCTGGACGTTCAACGACTTCACCCCGTTCCTGATCACGGCGGGCGGCCCGGAACAGCGCTCCGAGATCCTTCCGGTGTACGTCTACAAGATCGCCCTCTCCGGCGGTGAACTCGGCTTCGGCGCGGCGATCTCGTTCCTGATGTTGTTGATCAACCTGGTCATCGCCCTGGTCTACCTGCGCACCCTGGGCGAGCGGCGGAAGGCTCGGCGATGACAACGAGCTGGCGGGGCGCACTCGCCCAGATCGGTCGCTACACCTTCGTCTCCGTGGTGCTCGGCTTCTTCGCCCTGCCGCTGCTCTGGCTGGCCACCGCGCCGTTCGACCGGACGCCGACGATCACCACGTCGCTGCCCGAGTTCACCCTGGACAACTTCCGCGCCCTGCTGGACAACCCGTACGCGGTCCGGTCCCTGTGGAACTCGATCGTACTGGCCGGCGGTACGGCAGCCCTGGTGGTGACGTTCGCGGCGCTGGCCGCGTACGCGCTGAGCCGGGTCCGGATCCCCGGCCGGGACGCACTCCTGTACGGCCTGCTGCTGCTCTCCTCGATCGTCACCGGTACGGCGACCATGGTGCCGCTGTTCGAGCTGGCGTTCCGGCTGAACCTGATCGACCGCCAGTTCGGGGTGATCCTGGTCCTCAGCGGCGGGCTGCTGCCGGCGGCCATCTTCATCCTGAAGGACTTCATGGACTCGACCCCGACGTCGTACGAGGAGTCGGCCCGGGTGTTCGGGGCGAGCCCGTTGCAGATCGTCCGGCACATCGTGCTGCCGGTGGTCCGGCCCGGCCTGGCCACGGTGGCGGTCTGGGCGGTGGCCGGCGTGTGGGGCAACTTCCTGGTGCCGTTCCTGTTGTTGCGCAGTCCCGACAAGGCTCCGGCGGCGGTGATCATGTACACCCTCTACACCGAGGGAGGCCAGGCGAACCTCGCACTGCTCTCCACCTTCTCGCTGCTCTACTCGCTGCCGGTCGTGCTCATGTTCGTCTTCGTGAGCAGCCGGTACGGCTTCCGGTTCCACGGAGGGATCAAGCGCTGATGTCCGCCATCACCCTGAGCCGACTGACCAAGGTCTACCCGGGCGGCGTCCGGGCCCTGGACGCGCTCGACCTGTCCATCGCCGACGGCGAGTTCTTCGCGTTGCTCGGGCCGTCCGGCTGCGGCAAGACCACGCTGCTGCGCACGATCGCCGGCCTGGAGGTCGCCACCGGTGGCACCGTCGAGATCGGCGAGCGGGACGTGACCAACCTCCAACCGGGCGTCCGGGACGTGGCGATGGTCTTCCAGGACTACGCGCTGTTCCCGCACATGACGGTCCAGGACAACATCGCCTACCCACTCCGGATCAAGAAGGTGAACCGGCCGACCCGGCAGGACAAGGCCGCCGCGACGGCCGCCGAGTTGGGCCTGTCCGCACTGCTCGACCGGCGCCCCGCCCAACTCTCCGGCGGGCAGCAGCAGCGGGTCGCGCTGGCCCGGGCGATGGCCTGTCATCCGCAGGTCTTCCTGCTCGACGAGCCGCTGTCCAACCTGGACGCCCGGCTCCGGCTGGAGGCCCGGACCTTCCTCAAGCGGCTGCAACGGGAACTCGGGGTCACCTGTGTCTTCGTCACCCACGACCAGGCCGAGGCGCTGGCGCTGGCCGACCGGATCGCGGTGATGGACGGCGGCCGGATCCGGCAGGTCGGCACCCCGGTCGAGGTGTTCCGGCGGCCGGCGAACACCTTCGTGGCCGGGTTCATCGGCTCCACCCCGATGAACCTGCTCGACGCCGAGGTGACCGGCGACGAGGTCACCGTCGCGGGGGTCCGGCTCGCCGTGCCGGAGGCCGCCCGTGGGCTGGTCTCCGACGGCGACCAGGTCGTCTACGGGGTACGCCCGGAGTACCTCGACCTGCACGCCGAGGCGGTGGACGGCGCGTTGGCCGGACAGGTCGTGGTGGTGGAGAACCTCGGCAGCAGTTCCCTGGTCTCGCTGGACCTGCCCGGTCCGGACTCCTCGGCCGGCGCCAGCTGTCAGGTCGTGGTGCCGGAGGGCCGGGAACCGTCGCTCGGGGCGACCGGCTGGGTGCTGCCCCGCGAGGGCCGTTCGCTGCTCTACCGGGACGGGGAACTCCTCGGCGCGCCCCGGCCGGCTCCGGTGGCCGAGGTGCCGGCGTGAGCCGCCGCCGCACGGTGCACCGGGGGCGGTGGACCCTCGACGACCAGGCGGCCGAGGTGCTCCGGTCGGTGCCGGTGGAGGTCCCGGCCGGCACGGCTGCCCTGACGGTACGGCTGGACTACTCGCGCGACGCCGGAGTCCTGGACCTCGGCTGCCAGGGACCGGCGGGCTTCCGGGGCTGGTCGGGCGGTGCCCGGGACGGCTACACCGTGGCCGTGGACTGGGCCACCCCCGGCTACCTCCCCGGCGTTCTGGAGCCGGGCCAGTGGCAGGTGCTGCTGCGGCTGCACCGGATCCCGCCGGAGGGGCTCGGGTACGAGCTGACCGTGACGACCGACCCGGACCGGCCGGCGCCACCCGAGGGGACCGGCGCACCGCCCGGCCCCGACCGCCCGACCCGCCGGGCGCTGCCGGACGTCGACGGGCTGCGCTGGCTCGCCGGTGACCTGCACGCGCACACCGTGCACAGCGACGGGTCCAGCACCGTGCCCGAACTCGCCGCGCTGGCCGCCGGCCGGGGACTCGACTTCCTGGCGGTCACCGACCACAACACGGTGAGCCACCACCCGGAACTCCCTCCGGTCGGCGCCCGGTACGGCATCACGCTGCTGCCCGGCCAGGAGGTGACCACGGACCGGGGCCACGCGAACGTCTTCGGGCCGGTCGGCTGGATCGACTTCCGGGAACCGCCGGACGAGTGGCTGGTCGCGGCGGAGCGGAGCGGTGGAGTGATCTCCATCAACCATCCGCTCGGCGCGGACTGTGCGTGGCGGCATCCGCTGCGGGTCCGGCCCCGGATGGCCGAGGTCTGGCACTCCGGCTGGTGGGACCGGACCTGGGGCGCGCCGTTGGCCTGGGCGCAGTCCTGGCGGAGCGATGTCGTACCCGTGGGCGGCAGCGACTTCCACCGTCCCGGGGAGGGTCCGGTGATCGGTTCGCCCACCACCTGGGTACTGGCCGAGCCAGACGACCTGCTCGGCGGGCTGCGGGCCGGTCGTACCGCCGTCTCGGCCGGGCCGGACGCACCGTTGCTGCTGCGGATCGGCGACGAGCTGCTGGCGCTGGACGCCGACGGCACCGTCCTGGTACGCCCCGACGGCGCTCGCCGGGTGCTGCACGGCGACCGGGTGCTGCTGCCCGGGGTCGACGGGCTGCACCTGCTCGAGTCGTACCGGACGGAGGTGGTCGCGCTGTGCGCGTGACGACGGACGCACCGGAGCCCGGTGACCGACTGGTGGTCTTCGGCGCCTCGACGTCGGGCGCCGAGCCGGTGGTCGACGCGCCGGTGCCGGTGGCTTCCTTCGCCCCGGTCCCGTCGGCTTCCGAGGCGCCCGTTCCGCCGGCTTCCGACTGGGCGGTCCGGGTCGCGAACGCGCCGGTCAGCTTCGGCATCTACCGGGCCGACTCGGCACCGCTGGGCCCGGACGACCTGCTCGCCGGGCTCGCCGAGGCGGGATACCAGGGCGTCGACAGCGGCCCGATCGGCTACCTCGGCACCGGCGTACGGCTCGCCCGGCGGCTGGACCGGGCCGGGCTCGGCCTGGCCGGCGGCTGGGTCGACCTGCGGTTCACCGATCCGGACGGGTTCGCCGCCGACCTCCCGGGCCTGGACGCCGCGCTGGACGTCTTCGCCGCCGCCACCGTCGACGACGACCGGTTCGCGCCCCGGCCGACGCTGGCCTGCCCCGGCAATCCGGCCCGGGGCGCCCGCCCAGGCGTTCCGGTCGATCCGGCCCTGGCCCTGCCGGCCGGAATGTGGCCGGACTTCGCCGCCCGGGTGCAACGGGCCGCCGACCGGTGCCGAAAGCGCGGTTTCGAGCCGGTGTTCCACTACCACCTCGGCACCGATGTGGAGACCGGGGCGGAGGCGGACCGGCTGCTGGAGCTGACCGACGTCTCGGTGTGCCTGGACACCGGCCACCTCTGGCTGGCCGGGGGCGACCCGGTCGCGGCGGTACGCCGCTGGGGCGCGCGGATCCGCCAGGTGCACGTGAAGGACGCGGACCTGACCACGCACGGCCGGGTCCGGGGGGCCGGCGGCGGACTGGCCGAGGTGGTAGCTGCCGGCGGGTTCTGCCGGTTGGGCGCGGGCGGGGTGGACGTCGCCGGGGTGCTCGCGGCACTCCGCGAGGTCGGCTACACGGGTTGGCTGGTGGTGGAGCAGGACGCCCCGGCCGGGCGTTCCGACGTCTCCGCGATGCTGGCCGAGCAGCGGGCCAACCGGGCGTACCTGCGCGGGCTGGGTCTGCCATGACCTCGGCGGAGCGGATCAGGGTGGCGGTGGCCGGGCTGGGCGTGATCGCCCGTACGGTGCACCTGCCACTGCTGGAACGCCGCCGCGACCTGTTCGACCTGGTGGCCGTCGCCGACCTGTCGCCGGAGCGCACCCGTGAGCTGGGCCAGCGGTACGGCGTACCGGAACATCGCCGCTACCGGGACGGCGCCGAACTGCTCGACGCCGGTGGGTTCGACGGGTTGCTCCTGCTCACCTCGGGCTCACACGGTGCACTCGTCGCGGCGGCGCTGCGTCGGGGCGTACCGGTGTGCTGTGAGAAGCCGCTCGCGTACACCCGGGCCGAGACGATCGAGTTGGCGGCCCTGACCGACCCGGCGGCCCCCGCCGGCCGCCCCGGGCCACCCGGACTGATGGTCGGGTACATGAAGCAGTACGACCCGGCCGTGTCCGAGCTGGCGCGCCGGCTCAACGACCTCGGCGGGCCGGCGGCGGTGCACTCCGTCGAGGTGACCGTGCTGCATCCGAGCGGCGAGCGGCAGCTCGGCTACCGCCGGCTGCCGCCGTCGCCGGCCGACGTGGATCCGGACCGGGTCCGGGCGCTCCGCGACGCCGCCGACGGGCTGTTGCGGGCCGCGGTCGGGACGGATCCGTCCGCCCGGGCGCTCTACCAGATCATGATCAACAGTATCTCGCACGACCTGTCGCTGCTCCGGCTACTCACCGGCCCACCGTCGACGGTGGACCACGTGGCGCTCTGGCCGGCCGAGCCGGCGCCGGGACAGGAGCCGTCGGTCGAGATCAGCGGTCGGCTGCCGGCCGGCGGGCGGTACGGCATCCGCTGGCTGTACCTGCCGGACCATCCGGAGTACCGGGAGACGGTTACCGTGCACCACGCCAGCGGCTCGGCCGAACTGGTCTTCGGTACGCCGTACCGGTTTGACCTGCCGACCACACTGACGGTGCGGGACGGATTCGACGGTGGGCGGCGCCGGTCCGGATACCAGGGCACGACCTCGGGGTTCGAGCGGGAGTTGGTCGCCTTCCACAAGATGGTGACGGCCGGTACACCACCCCGGACCGGCGTGGCCGGTGGCGCGGTCGACATCGCAACGAGTCAGCAGGTAGTCCGCCGGTTCGGGGAACTGACTCCAGCGGCGGTGGGCGGAGAGGCGGCGACCGGATGACGGCGGACGGACGGGCGACGGCGGACGAGCGGACCATCGTGGTGGTGCCGCACACCCATTGGGACCGGGAGTGGTACGAGCCGTTCCAGCGCTTCCGGCTCCGGCTGGTCGCCCTCCTCGACGAGGTGTTCGAGCGGATGGAACGCGACCCGCGCCAGCGGTTCACCCTGGACGGGCAGCTGGCCGCGGTCGACGACTACCTGGAGGTACGTCCGGAGCGGCGCGACCAGGTCGCCGCACTGGTCGCCGACGGCCGGTTGGCGGTCGGACCGTGGCAGATCCTGCTGGACGAGTTCCTCTGCTCCGGCGAGAACATCGTCCGCAACCTGGAGCTCGGGTTGCGCCGGTCGGCCGGGTTCGGCGGCGCCATGCCGGTCGGCTACCTGCCCGACATGTTCGGTCACGTGGCCCAGATGCCGCAGATCCTGGCCGGCGCCGGGCTGGCCCACGCCTGCGTCTGGCGAGGCGTTCCGGAGCGGGTCCGTACCTCCGCCTTCGCCTGGATCTCGCCGGACGGCACGGCGATCCGGACCGAGTACCTGCACGGCGGCTACGGCAACGCCGCGGGCCTGGTGGACAACCCGGCGCTGGTGCCGCGGCGGGCCGCCGAACTGGCCGAGCGGCTGGCGGGCTGGCGGTCCGACGACGGGCCGGGAACCCCGATGCTGGCCATGTACGGTGCCGACCACGGCGCCCCGGCGGCGAACACCCCCGACCTGCTGGCCGGGGCGGCCGAGCAGACCGGCCTGCGACTGCGCGTCGGCACCCTGTCCGAGTACTTCGCGGACCAGCCGACGGAGGTCACCGGCCTGCCGGAGGTACACGGCGAGCTGCGCTCGCACGCCCGGGCGAACATCCTGCCCGGGGTCTACTCGGTCCGGGCGCATCTGAAGCAGGCGATGGGCCGGGCCGAGCGGTGTGTCGAGCGGTACGCGGAACCACTCGCCGCACTCTGGTACGACCGCTCCGCGCAGCGCTTCCTGGACATGGCCTGGATCCGGCTGATCGAGGCGAGCTGCCACGACTCGGTGACCGGCTGCGGGTGCGACGAGACGGCCGAGCAGGTGGCTACCCGGATCGCCGAGGCGGAACAGCTCGGCCGGGCGGTGCACGACCTGGTCGGCGCCCGACGTGCGGCGGAGACGCCCCGGGACGGCCACGTGGTGTTCAATCCGACGCCCCGGCCCCGGACCGTCCTGGTCCGGCTGGACGTCGCGCTGCCCTCCGCCGGTACGCCCGTGGCGCTGGAGACCGGGGCCGGCGTGGTCGTTCCCACCCAGCGGCTCGGGGTGACGCCCACGGTGCTCGCCGACGACTCGTGCGACGAGACGGACCTGCCGATGGTGCTGGCCCGGGTGCACGGCGTCGAGCTGTACGGACAGGAGATCACCAGATGGTCGGTGTCGCCGCCGGAGGAGGTTCCCGCCGGCAGCCCGGCGTCGTCCGCCTCGTCGAGTGGCCGCCCGCCCCGGTCCGGAACGCTCACCTTCCACGTCGCCAGCCACGGCGATCCGACGTTCGACGTCGCCGAGGTGCGCGCGGCACTGGCCGCCGTCACGGCCGCTCCGAACGGCGGCGGCCGGGACGAGGCGTCCGGCCCGGACGGCGGTGTCCCCGACCGGGACCGGCGGTGGCGGGTACGGATCCTCGCCGAGCCGCGGGCGGCGGTCGCCGCGCTGGTCGAGGTGCCCGCGTTGGGCTGGACCAGCGTGCGGCCGGTGCCGGTGCCCGCACCGAGCATCGTCTCACCGTCGTCGGTGGTCGCCCGGGGGCGGATGCTGGACAACGGACTGCTCCGAGTCGACGTGGCCGACGACGGCACGTTGCTGCTGCACACGCCGGCCGGGCTGCGGGTCGGCGGGATCGGCCGGATCGTGGACGGCGGCGACGTCGGAGACAGCTACAACTACGCCCCACCGGCGACGGACTCGTCGATCGACAAGCCGCAGTCGGTCCGGACCGCCATCCTGCACGAGGGCCCGGTCGTCGCGGTGCTGGACGTGCTGCGTACCTACCGGTGGCCGGTGGGCGCGGAGCTGGCGGCGGGGAGCCGGTCGGTGCGTACCGAGTCGGTCACCGTGGCCACCCGGCTGGAACTGCGGGCCGGTGAGCCGTTCCTGCGGGTGGCGACGAGTTTCGACAACCGGTCGGAGGACCATCGGGTCCGGGTGCACCTGCCGCTGCCGTCCCGGGCCGACACGTCGTACGCCCAGGGGCAGTTCGCGGTCGTCGCGCGCGGCCTGACCAGCGAGGGCGGCTGTGGTGAGGTGCCGTTGCCGACCTACCCGGCGGCCGGGTTCGTGGCGGCCGGCGGTGCGGACGGCTCGCTGGCGGTGCTGTTGACCCAGCCGAGCGAGTACGAGCTGGTCGACGGCGGACGCGAACTGGCGCTGACCCTGCTGCGGTCGATCGGCATGCTGTCCCGGAACCGGAACGCGATGCGGGACGAGCCGGCCGGGCCGCAGCTACCGACCCCGTTGGCGCAGTGCCGGGGTGAGCGGACCGCCGAGTTCGCGCTGCTGCCGTTCCGGGGCAGCTGGCACACCGCGGGCGTGTCGGCGGCGGCCGAGGCCTACCGGCACGAGGTGCTGGCGTTCGCCGGTGCCGGGCCGGCGGGCGGGGCACTGCCGCCGGACCGCGCGGGCCTGTGGTGCGACGGCGACGGGGTGGTGCTGACCAGCGTCCGGGACCGGGACGGGCTGGTCGAGGTACGGATGGTCGCAGAGCGTCCCCGGGACACCACGGCGATCATCGGTGCCGGCCGCCGGGTCCGGGCCGCGCGCCGGGCCGACCTGTTGGGCCGGCCCGGCGCGATCCTGCCGATCGGTGCCGACGGCGCGGTGCGGCTGCCGCTACGGGCCTGGGAGATCGCCACCGTGCAGCTCGATCTCGAATCGCCGTAGTCGGAGCCGGAGCGGCACGGGGTCACTTCGACGGTTCGGGCACGTCACACTCGAGTTCCGGGTTCAGGCCGATGTAGTTCAGTGGGCCCGCGATGACCGTCACGATGGTGGTCCCGACCTCGGCGCAGTTGTCGTTGTTCCGGTCGAAGTATCCGCGTTGTCCGGCCGCGATCGCGCCGATGATCAGCCAGATCAGTACGATGACGCCGCCTATCGATCCGTACCGCATGAGAGCCTCCCAGCTAGGGAATGGGATCGAGCCCGGCGTGGGGATCCACCGGGTTCGAGGATCCTGATACCCATTCCCGGATCACACGCAAACGCCGTCCGGCCTGGCTCAGCGGAGCCGGTGCGGTCCGGCCCCCTCCGCGCCGAGCACGTCCCGGGGGTTGACCAGCCTGCACTGCTCGAACGACAGGCAGCCGCAGCCGATGCACTCGGTGAACAGGTCGCGCATCCGTTCCAGCCGGGCGATCCGGTCGTTGAGTTCGGTGCTCCAGCACTCGGAGGCGCGGAGCCAGAACTCGCGGGTGGGTGCGACGTCGGCGGGAAGGAAGCCGAGGACCTCTCCGATGACCGAGAGCGGGATGCCCACGCTCTGCGACGCCCGGATGAAGGCGACCTTGCGCAGCGTGGTGCGGTGGTAGCGCCGTTGGTTGCCGGAGGTACGCCGGCTGTTGATCAGCCCCTGCCGTTCGTAGAACCGGAGGGCCGACGCGGGTACGCCGCTGCGCTCGGCCAGTTCACCGATCGTGATCTCTTCCGCCTGCCAGGAGATTCCCGCCACCGACCCAGGCTAGCTTGACTTGAACCTTTGTTTAAGTCCGAGCCTTGGAGGCGGTTCCGCCGGAACCAGCCGGCGACAGAAGAACCGGCACCGTTTCCACAGGGGGAGGAACAGTGACGACCGAACGAGGCACGATCCTGGTCACCGGGGCGACCGGCAACATCGGCCGGCATGTGGTGCGCGGACTGCTGGCGGCGGGTGTCGCCGTACGGGCGGTGGTGCGCGATCCCGAGGGTGCCGGCCTGCCCGACGGCGCGGAGGCGGTACGCGGCGACCTGACCCGCCCGGAGGAACTGGCCGGGGCGCTGGCCGGCGTCGACACGGTGTTCCTGCTCTGGCCGTTCCCCACCGCCGAGGGCGCCGCGATGCTCCTGGACGTGATCGCCGCGCACGCCCGACACGTCGTCTACGTCTCCTCGATGTCCATCCGGGACGACCAGGAGCCGGCCGCGAACGGCGTCTGGGGCGAGATCGAGCAACTGATCGAGAAGTCGGGGCTGACCTGGACCTTCCTCCGCCCCGGAGGCTTCGCCACGAACACGCTGGAGTGGGCGGGCCAGATCCGCGCCGACGGAACGGTCCGCTGGGTGTACGGCGGCGCCGGCCGGTCGTTGATCCACGAGCGCGACATCGCGGAGGTGGCGGTCCGGGCGCTCACCGAGCCGGCGCACATCGGGGCGCGGTACGTCCTCACCGGCCCGGAGGTGCTGACCCAGGAGGAGCAGGTGCGGATCATCGGCGAGGTGATCGGTCGTCCGGTGCGCTGGGTGGAGATCCCGGTGGCGCAGGCGCGACAGATCCTCGTCGACACGTGGGCGAATGCCGACTTCGTGGACGGAGCGTTCGGGTACTGGGCGACGCTGGTCACCGATCCCGAGCCGGTGACCCGGACGGTCGAGGAGGTCACCGGGGTGCCGGCGCGGACCTTCCGGGACTGGGCCGTCGACCACGCCGACGAGTTCCGGCCGCTTTCCGTCCGGCAGATCGCGGACCGGTACGTGTCCTTGATCCGTAAGGGCCGGTTCGACCTCGTCGGCCAGCTGATGGCGCCGGACGTGCTGCGGATCGCGCCGATGGAGACCGGGGGAGCGCCGGTCGAGCTGCGCGGAATGGCGTCGATCATGGACAACAGCCGGCGACTGAACGCCGACACCGAGATGCACCGGGTCGAGGTGGCCGGTCCGTTCCTGGACGGCGACCGGTTCGCCGTCAGGTTCACCTTCGACGAGACGCACCTGCCGACCGGGGTACGCGGCACGACCAGCAAGATGTCGCTCTACACGGTGAGCGGTGGACTGATTGCCCGGGAAGAGGTGCACTACTTCGACCCGCCGCGCATGCTCGGACAGCAGGGAAGAGGAGATTAGATGATCGAGGACGAGGTACGGGACAGTCCGACCGGCTGGGTCTCGGCGCACATCCGTCGGTATCTGGAGAGCGACGGCCGCGACGGGCACGACTACAACGGCTTTCCGACGCTGCTGCTCACCACCCGGGGCCGGAAGACCGGCACGCCGCGCAGGACCGCGCTGATCTACGGCCGGGACGACGACCGGTACGTCGTGGTGGCCTCGAACGGCGCCGCCGTCCACAACCCGCAGTGGTACCTGAACCTGACGACGGATCCCGAGGTACGGGTGCAGGTCAGGGCCGACCGGTTCAACGCCCGGGCCCGACTCGCCGAACCCGGCGAACGCCCCCGGCTCTGGCAGCTCATGGCGGGGATCTTCCCGATGTACGAGACGTACGCCGCCAAGGCGCCCCGACAGATTCCGGTGGTGCTGCTGGAGCGCACCTGAGTCGATCCGCCGCCACGGCCGCTCCCCGTGTTTCGATGAACCCAGGCGGGCGCGCCGGGGCTGTCGAGCCGGCGGAGACAGGGGAGGTGCGATGGACGGTCCACCTTCCGGATCCGCCCCGGCGACCGCGGAGGCGTACGGGCGGGCGGTCAATCGGCACCGCTACGGCGACGGGGCCGAGGTACGGCGGTACGTCGCCGATCCGTACCACCGGATCCGCCGGGAGATCGCCGTGCGGATGCTGCTCGACGGGGTCGCCCCGACGCACCGGGCGGCCCCGTCCGGTCCTGGCGGGCGGGGACCGTCGGCGGGTCGCCCGGCGCTGCTGGAACTGGGCTGCGGATCGGAGAGCATGCTGGCGGACGTACCCGATCCACCCGGGCCGATCGTCGTCGCGGACCTGGCAATCGACGCGTTGGGCCTGGCCCGGCGGCCGTCGGTCGGAATCCTCTGTCTGGACGCGACCCGGCCGCTGCCGTTCCGGGACCGCTCGCTCCGTGGCGTGCTGATGGGTGAACTGATCGAGCACGTCTACGATCCGGTCGCGTTGCTGCGGGAGTGCCGGCGGGTGCTCGTTCCGTCCGGCCTGCTGGTGCTGACCACGCCGAACCTCGCGGCCCTGCAGGACCGGGTCGGCTTCCTGGCCGGCCGGGCGCCACGGCAGGTGAATCCGCTGCACCCCTACCTCTGGCTGCACATCAGACCGTTCACGGTCTCGCTGCTCCGTGAGGTGTTGCGCCGGGCCGACCTGGAGCCGGTCCGGGTGCGGTCCAACTACGTCGGGTGGCGGCTGCGCGGGGGCCGCTGGGTGAAGTCGCGTACCCTGGCCCGGCTGTTGCCGGGGCTGGGTGGCTCGTTGGTGATCGCGGCACGACCGCGGTGAGGTCGTCCTCGATCCACATTGGCGGGTCCGACATCTACAAAGGGCTATTATGAGCAAATCGCCGTCGGCCGGGAGTTGAAATGGCGCGCCTTCTCAGCTGGGTCGCCAGCAATCTCGACGCCTTCTTCGGGTTGGTCGTCGCGATCACCGTCAGCATTCTCGGGCTGACCGACGACGCCAGTGAGGACGTCGTCAACAGCGCGATCCTGCTGATCCTGGCACTGCTCGCGCAGGCCCTGCTGCGGGAGCGGTGGCGACGGGACACCGCCGAGAAGGCGACCCGGAAGATGCTGGCCGAGAGCGCCGCCCGGATGGACGCGCTGCTGCCGCACCTCGCCGCGATCTCCGCGGACGACGGCGTGCTCGCCCGGGCCCGGACCGCGATCGACAGCGTCTCGATGGTACGGGTGCTCAACGGCGCCGAGGTCGGACACGCGCACGCAGAGGCGCGGTCCCAGACCGACCGGTGGCAGTTCAAGGGCGGCACCGGCACCTTCACCCGGGCGGTCACCCTGCCGGAGTGCATCGAGCACGCCCGGCGGCGCAACGGCACCCTCGACTTCGGCATCGAGATCATCGACCCCACCGACGAGCAGGTGTGCGAGCGCTACGCGCAGTTCCGGCGCAGCCTGTCGCCTCGGCCCGACGCCACCGGCGAGCGGTGGACGGTGGACCGGACCCGGAAGGAAGCCTTCGCCACCGTGCTCGCCGCGTGCTGGCACCAGCAACGGTCCGGCCTGCTCAACATCGACGTACGACTGTCCAGTCAGATGAGTACGTTCCGGTTCGACCTGTCGTCGAGTTGCGTCATCATCACCCAGGAGAATCCGCAGACTCCGGCACTCCGGATAGATCGCCGCGAAATCTACTACCATCGTTATAGCATTGAGTTGCAGTACAGCCGCGAGCAGAGCCGTCGGGTCCCGATCGAGCAGGCTAAGCAGGTGCCGCTGGACGACGAGCCGTCGGTCGAGCAGACCCGGAGGCTCTTCATGGCACTTGGTGTCCCCCTACCGCGAGCCTACGGCGATCGGGAGGTATCGGACATCATCGTCAAGGCGATCCAGGCGAGGAATCCGTACGAATGATGAACTATCCCGAGCTCTACCGGGAGATCGGTCGTGGTACCGGGAGCGGCCTGGTGCACACCTGGGTGATCGACGTACTGACCGAGATCGCCGAAGGCCGGCACCAGCTCAGGGCGGTACGCCATCCGCTCGGGTTCACCTGTCTGCCGGTCGATCGCAGCGGCGACGACGGGATCTGCGTACACCTGTGGGCGGCGGACCGCCCGGCCGTGCACCCCGTCACCTCGGCCATCCACTCACACAGCTGGGACCTGCTCAGTCAGGTGCTCTACGGCGAGGTACGCAACGAGATCATCGACGTGGCCGACACCACCGCCGAACCGACGCACCGCGTCCACGAGGTGCACAGCCGGGGCGACCTGGACGAGATCCGGCCGACCGCCCGGCTGGTCCGGGCCGCTGTCGGCACCGTGGAGCGGCACGCCGCCGGTGCCACCTACGCCCTGGAGGCCGGCAGGTTCCACACCTCCGAGGTGCCCGACGGGCGGGAGGCCGTCACCGTCGCGCTCGGCCGGACCGCGCCGGGCGCCTGGGACCTCAGCCTCGGGCCGCTGCGGGGGCGCACCGAGCAGACCCGGCGGGAACGCTGCGACGCGGCCGAGACCGCCCGGGCGGCCCGGTCGATCGCCGAACGGGTGGCGGCACACGCATGACAGGTGACGACCGGTAACGACCGCGGAGAGCTGGAGGACTGGCGATGGAGCGCACGTGGACCGTGGCGGGGACCTCGCTCGACCTTCGGGAGGCGCAGCGGTTCGCCGTCGAGGCGGCCGAGGCGGCGGGCCGGTTGCTCTGGGAGGGCTCCCGGGGCGACCTCAACATCCGCGAGAAGGGCACCGCCGGCGACCTGGTCACCGATCTGGACCTCGCGGCGGAACGGCTGATCGTGGACCGGATCCGGCGACGGTTTCCCGACCACGAGATATTCGCCGAGGAGGGCGGCCGGTACGCCGCCGAGGACGGTGCCTGGACCTGGCTGGTCGACCCGCTCGACGGCACCAACAACATCGCGATCGGCCTGCCCGCGTACGTCGTGGGGCTGGCGCTCTGCGCGGACCGTGTCCCGGTGCTCGGCGTGGTGCACGATCCCGTGTCCGGGCGGACCTGGTCGGCGGTGCACGGCCACGGCGTCTCCGTACATTCCGGTTCGGTCGGTCCGGTACCGCTGCGGGTGCCGCACCGCCCGGTGCCGGCGGCCCCGGTGCTGGCCTGGACCCAGGGACACGAGGTACGCCGGGACGACAGCACCCTGCGCGCGCTGAAGGTGGTGCTGGACAGCACCGCCCGGCGGGTACTCCAACTCTGGGCGCCGCTGCTCTCCTGGGTGATGCTGGCCCGGGGCGACATCGACGGGATCATCGGCTACCGGCCGGAGGCGGTGGACCTGCCGGCCGGGGTGCTGCTCGCGGTCGAGTCCGGCATGGTGGTGCGCAGCCTCGACGGCACGGAGTTCGACCCCCGGATCGGCAACCCGGCGGACCGGCGCAGCTTCGTCGCCGGCCCACCGGAGAGCATCGACCGGCTGGTCAAACTCGTCACCGCCGCGCAGTGGATCGAACCCGAGGTACGTCGACTGACCCCGGTCAGCCTCTCCAGCGTCGGCTGGTGACCGTCGCCAGTTCGGACGACGGCCCGCCGACGCCCACGAGGTGATCCACCTCGTACAGATCCCGGACGACCGGTTGTTCTAGGCTGCGTGGTCATGGATGAGGTGTCTGGGGCGGGGCTCCTGCGGCACGAGCCGCGATACGACGGATTCGTGGCGGCTCCCGGTCAGCGGCAGGAGGTGGCCGAGGCGATCGACCGGCACCTCGCCACGCACTTCGGACCGATCGCGTTCGTCCTGCACGAGTTCGCCTCGCACCTGGTCGGGGTGCACGTTCACGTGATCGGACCCACTGCGGAACGCCCGTACCAGACGCTGGTCACCTCGGGGATGAGTGAGCGGCCGATGACGGTACCCCCGGGGCGTGGAATCAGTCCGTACGCGGAGCTGATGCTGTGCCTGCCGGCGGACTGGCCGCTGACCCAGGCGGCGCTCCACGACGAGCGGACGGGCTGGCCGATTCGGGTGCTGAAGCAGGTGGCGCGGCTGCCACACGAGTACGGGACGTGGATCGGCGAGTGGCACTCCGTACCCAACGGGGATCCCGCACTGCCGTACGCGCCCGGTACGCCATTCGCCGGAGTGGTCGTCACGCCGATGCTCAACGTACAGCCCGAGGCGCGGACCATCGACGTCGCGGACGGGACGCGTATCGAACTGCTCGCGCTGATCCCGCTGCATCCCGCCGAGGTGGCACTCAAGGTGTCGCAGGGCACGGACGCGCTGATCTCGGCGCTCGATCGGGGCGGAGTCAGCGAGCTGCTGGACCCGGCCCGACCGTCGCTCGTGTGACGTCGCCGATCCGAGCTGGGCGCCGGGCAACGGGATCCGGTGGTGGCGTCCGGGTCAGCAGATCCAGCAGTAGAGCGCGCCCCTGGTGCGTTCCGCGTCCGCCGACAGAGCTGCCAGCTCACCGATGAGGTCGTGGGCCAGCTCGTCCTCGATCTCCTCGTCGTCCTCGGCCCGTAGCGCGATCCACCGCTCGACGACGTTGGCGAGCGTGTCGTCCCGCAACTGCGCCAACGCCTTCGTGAGTGGGGGAGGGACGAGCAGAACCAGAGGTCCGTCGCCGTCGCTCAGCACGTCCGGGCCCCCGGCGTCGATGACTTCGTCGAGGTCCCGGTCCAGCAGAATGCTCTCCCACTCCGCGAGCGTCGACCAGACATCGAAGTTGCCGTAGGTGGCCGGCTTCAGGTCTGGCCCGGGACCGTCCTTCGCGACACTGGTGGCAACCGCGTCGTCCGGAGCGACGAAGAACTCGATGATCGAACTCATCCGCTGATGATGCCAGGCCGACCGCGTACCGGGGGCCCGTGCTATCCGGGCTGGACGGAGAGGGCGTGCCGGAAGATGTTCCGGGGATCCCAGCGGGCCTTCACCCGTTGCAGCCGGGGGTAGTTGGCCCGGTAGTACAGCTCGGACCACGGCACCCCGGAGGTGTTCCAGGCCGGGTCCGCCAGGTCGACGTCCGGATAGTTGATGTAGGAACCGTCGTTCGCGTCGTCCGGTGTGGGCACCCCACCGGTGTCGGCGTACATGTCCCGGTAGAACTCGCGGATCCAGGCCAGATGCGCGGTGTCCTCGGCCGGATCGGCCCAGCCCGCGAGGTAGAACAGTTTCATCACCGAGTTGCGCTGGGCGGTGGCGGTCGCCGCCGAGGCGACGGTGTTGATCTGCCCGCCGTAGGTGTTGAGGCTGACTGAACCGGCCGGGTTGGCGTAGTCGGCGCGGGTCAGGTGGTGGTAGGCGGCGGCGAGTTGCCGGTCGGTGAAGCCCCGGCGCAGGTAACCCGCCTTGGTCTTCAGCCGCCATCGCCTGCCGTCGTCGCCGTTGCCCCGCAGCGCCGAGGCGAGCCACGGCAGGTTCTCCTGGGTGCGGACCGGCGCGACACCGACGCCCTCGCCCAGGGCGGTGACGTGCTCGTCGAGCAGCCGCACGGCATCCGGGGCTCCGGCGACCTGGCCGATCAGCGAGTGGTTGCCGGCCGGGCGACGGGACAGCACCAGTTCGCTGTACAGCCTGGCCTGGGCCGTGCCCGGACCGCCGTGACGTTCGCACCAGGTACCGAAGTTCCGGGCCAGCCGGCGGAAACCCCGTTCGTCCATGCCCTCCCACGGCCACTGGACCGTGAAGCTGAGCACCGACCCGGGTGGCCGGGGCAGCAGCCGGGCCGGGTCGTTCCCGGGTACGCCCGGCGACCGGAACCAGTACCGGGTCACGATGCCGAAGTTGCCGCCGCCGCCACCGGTGTGCGCCCACCACAGCTCCCGGTTCGGGTCGGCCGGTTCCCGGCTGGCGAAGACCGTACGGGCGGTACCCGACCGGTCCACCGTCACCACTTCGACGGCGTACAGATGGTCGACGACGAGTCCGTGCAGCCGGGACAGCGGGCCGTAGCCGCCGCCCGCGACGTGCCCGCCCGCGCCCACTCCCGGGCACGAGCCGCCGGGCACCGTCACGCCCCAGCCGAGATACAGGCGGCGGTACACCTCGCCCAGAGTGGCACCGGCCTCCACCGCGAACGCGGTGCGGAGCGGGTCGTAGTAGACCCCGGTCATCCCGGACAGGTCGATCACCAGCCGGACCGCCGGACTGTCCACGAAGTCCTCGAAGCAGTGGCCGCCGCTCCGGACCGCGACCCGACGCCCGGTCCGTACGGCGTCCTGCACGGCGGCGACCACCTGCTCGGTCGAGCCCACCACCCGGATCTCGTCCGGGGTGCCCACGAAGCGCCGGTTTCCGCGTCGGGTCAGATCCGGATAGCGCGGATCGTCCGGACCGACCCGCACCGGACCCAGCGGCGGCGGGCCGCCGGCGATCGACGGGCCGGCGATCGCGGGCCGAGGGGAGAGTCCCTGCTGGACGGTCAGGCCGGCGGCCGTCACCGCGGCCGCGCGCAGCAGGACGTCTCGGCGACTGTGTGCACTCATCTGGTGGGTTCCCTCCGAAGCCGACTCGCCCTGCGAACCAGGGCCGTCGATCACGGTAGGAAGATCTCGGCGGTCCCAGAATCCCGCTGGCAACCGGAGTCCGGCTCCGGCTGGCCGCCGAATCCGCCGGGGGACACCCGCACCGACGAAAAGTAACCGCCTCGTCGCCTCGCCTGCCCCAGGGGTGTTAGGAAGGGGCCCTTCTTATACAGAAAACGATAAGAAGGGGCCCTTCCTTACAGCTCTGCCGCGCAGGACGACGGCGCGGGGAGTGTCGAGTTGGTGGAGGTCGGCGCGGGGGTCCTCGGCGTAGACGGTGATGTCGGCGGGGGCGCCGGGGGTGAGACCGGGTAGGCCGAGATAGGCGCGGGCGGTCCAGGATGCCGCGCCGAGGGCGTCGTGTGGGCGTACGCCTGCGACGACCATGGCGCGGATCTCGTCGGCTATCCGTCCGTGTGGCCGGGTGTCGGTGCCGGCGAGCAGGGTGACTCCGGTCTCGGCGGCGGCGGCCACCAGCGGACCGTGTGCGGTGGCGCCGCCGACGTACCAGCGGCGGTGCGGGCTGTCCGGCGCCGCGCGCATCCGACCCAGTGCCGCGTTGACCGCGGCGAGCGTCGGCGTCAACGCGGTGCCCTGGGCGGCCATCCGGGCCAGGAGTGCCGGGTCGAGGCACAGGCCGTGTTCCAGCGAGTCCACCCCGGCGGCCACCGCTCCCGCGGCGCCCTCCGGCTGGGTGGCGTGCACGGCGACCCGGCCCCCGACGGTGTGCACCGCGTCCACGACGGCGCGCAGCACCGGTACCGGCACCGGTTCGTCACCCGGCGCCCAGTCACCGATGATCTTGGCCCATCCGGTCCGGGCGGCCTGTGCCGCGGCGACCCCGGGCAGCTCCGCGTGGTCGACCCGGTGGCCCCAGTCATCGAAGAACTGACCGTGCTGGGCGATCCACGGTCCGGCGTGTACGGCACGCGGCAGCTCCGGATCGACACCGAACCAGTCCGGTGGCTGCCCGGCGAGACCGGGCGACCGGATCAGTGCCACCCCGGACTCCGTGTGCCGGCGCAGGTCCTCGCGCAGCAGCTTCTCGTCCAGCGGCTGGCCGGGAAGCTCGGCTCCCGGATGGGTGTGCGCGTCGACCAGGCCGGGCAGCAGCCAGCCCTCGGCGACCAGCTCGGCACCCCGGACCGGGTCGGTGGTCCAGCGGTCCCCGTCGGCGAACAGGTCGACCCACTCGCCGTCGGGCAGGGCGCGGCCGCGTACCCGCAGCACGGTCATCGCGGTCGACCGGCGCGTACGGCGATCGGACCCGGCTCGGCCCGACGTGACGATGTCATGGCGGACCACACTACCGCCGGGCGCGCCGGCCCGTGGGGGACGACGTCGGGGCTCCGGGGCGCGGTGGCGGCACTCGGGCATGCTCGGTGTCATGGCTACTGCTTCCGGGACCCGGGTGGACCGGTGGGAACGCCGGACGGCCGGCGTACTGACCACGCTCGCCGTGCTGTTCATCGTGGCGTACGCGGTGCCGATCCTCGAGCCGGACCTGCCCGGCGGCTGGCGGGTGGCCTGCGAGGTGGCCGACGCGGTCATCTGGGGCCTGTTCGGCGTCGACTACCTCGTCCGGCTCGCGCTCAGCGTCGACCGCTGGCGATTCCTCCGGTCCCACCTCTTCGACCTCGCCGTCCTGGTCCTGCCCGTGCTGCGACCGCTGCGGATGTTGCGCCTGGTGACCGCGCTGCTGGTGCTCAACCGTCGGACGGAGGCATGGACCCGGGGCCGCCTCGCCGTCTACGTCGGCGCCACCACCGTGCTGCTCGTCGGCGTCGGGGCGCTGGCGATCCTCGACGCGGAGCGGGGCAGCCCGGACGGCAACATCTCGAGCTACCCGGACGCGCTCTGGTGGGGTGTCGTCACCATCACCACCGTCGGGTACGGCGACTTCTATCCGACGACGGCCTCGGGTCGGCTGGTCGCGATGAGTCTGATGATCGGCGGGATCGGCCTGATCGGGTTCGTCACCGGATCGCTGGCCACCTGGATCGTCGAGCGGATCTCCACCACCGAGAGTTCGACCGAGGCGACCAAGGCCGATGTGGCGGCCCTGCTGACGGAGATCCGACACCTGCGGGCCGAGGTGACCGCGCTGCGGCGGGGCGACGACGCGGGAACCGCCCCGGACCGGTCGCCGGAGCCCACCCGGCGGGTGCCGTACCAGGGGGTGGCGCCGGACGCGTCGTGACGGCGGGACCGGGCCGGGGCCGCTCAGGAGACGAGCAGCAGGGCGCCGACGGTGGCGGTGGTGCAGCAGACCGCCAGTACCAGTCCGGTCGCCATGAACTTGCCCAGTGGCACCCGTACGCCGTAGGCGGCGCAGCGCTCGTACCAGATCAGGGTCGCCAGCGAGGCCCACGGGGTGGCCAGCGGACCGACGTTGGTGCCGATCAGCAGCGCGAGCAACTGGGTGTGGTTGGCGAACGGCACGACGGCCTCGCCGGCGACGTAGGCGGGAAGGTTGTTGACCACATTGGACAGGACGGCGCCGGTGGCACCGGCCCGGAACGCGCCGGCCGCGCCGGGGTCCGTGCCGACCAGCGCGCCGACCAGGTCGTTCAGGCCGTACCGGCCGACGGTCTGGAGCACCAGGAACAGGCCGGTGACGAAGACCAGCAGCCGCCACGGGACCAGGGCCAGCCCCAGCCGCTCGCGGGCGCGTACCGCGAAGCCGAGGATGACGATGGCGGCGGCCACCGCCGAGGCGAGCCCGATCTCCACCCCGAACAGGATGCCGGCGACGAAGAGCAGGCAGGCCGCGAAGGCCGTACGGTAGAGCGCCAGATCGGCCGGGGGCTGCGGCGTCGGCGGCTCGAACCGGTCGGCCCCGCGCTGCCCCCGCCGCCAGTACCAGATCCACAACGCCACCATGGTGACCGTGATCGCGACGAGCTGGGGCAGCCACATCCGGGCGGCGAACGGTATCGGCTCCAGCCTGACCCGCCAGGCGGCGAGGATGTTCGTCAGGTTCGACACCGGCAGCAGCAGGCTCGCCGTGTTGGCCAGCCAGACCGTGGTCATCGCCAGCGGCACCGCCGGGATGCCCAGCCGGACGGCCAGCGCCAGCATCACCGGGGTGAGCAGCACCGCCGTGGTGTCGAGGTTCAGCGCGATCGTGGTGACCGACGCGAAGAGTACGCAGAGCAGGAACAGCGCAAGGTAGCTGCCCCGGGCGACACTGGCCAGCCGGCCGGCGATCACGTCGAACACCCCGGCGGTCGCGGTCAGTTCGGCAACGATCACGATCGTGCCGAGGAAGAGCAGGATCGGCATGATCCTGGCCATCGTGTCGTCCGCCTCCGGCGCCGGCAGGAGACCGGTCAGGACACAGAGCAGCCCGACGGCCAGCAACCCGACCGAGATCCAGTCGAGCACGCCGAGCCGGCCCAGCCACCGCCGCCACCTCGGCGTGCCGTCGTTCGGCGCCGGCATCCCGGCGGGATCCGGCACGGCGTCGGCCGTCTCCGGCGTGGCGTCGGGATCCGCTGCGGCGTCGGCCGACCCCGGCATCCCGGCGGCGAGTGAGCCGGCACCCGCCGGTGACGTGGGCAGGCCGGCGGACGGACTCGACCGGCGGCGGCTGGCGGAGGGGGGCGGGCTGCCCGGATCGATGCCCACAGGGCAGGATCTTCGCACACCGTGCCGCCGGGGACCGAAGGCCGAGCACGATCTACCGGTTCCAGAGGTACGGACGGAGAGCCGTCGGCCGGCATACTGTCCGGGTGGTAGGTCGCGTGCAGCCAGGCCGGGCCGAGCGGTCCATCGATTTCTTCATCAGCTACTCCCCGGCCGACGAGCGCTGGGCAACCTGGCTCGCCTGGGAGTTCGAGGCCGCCGGATACCGGACGATGTTGCAGGCCTGGGACTTCGTGCCCGGCACCAACTTCATCGACTTCATGGACCGGGGTGTCCGGGAGGCGGCGGTGGTGGTCGCCGTCCTCTCCGAACGGTACCTGCGGTCCACCTACGGCAAACTGGAGTGGCAGGCCGCGCTCCGGGCCGACCCGAGCGGCACCGGCAACAAGCTGGTGACGGTCCGGATCGAGGACTGTCCACTGGACGGGCTGCTGGCCACCATCACCTACGTGGACCTGGTCGGCGTCGCCGATCCCGCCCAGGCCCGGGGGCGGGTACTGGACCGGATCCGGCAGGCGCTCGACGGCCGGGCCAAGCCGGACCAGCAGCCGGTCTTTCCGCAGCCCCGGTCGGCGACGACCGGAGCCGGCCAACTGCCGGAGCCGGTCGCGGCCGGGCTCGGACGCCGACCACGGTCCCGGCGTACGCCGATCAACCCGCCGCAGTTCCCGCCGGCCGCCGGCTCCGGGCCGGGTACCCGCAACGCGCTGACCGTGCTCCAGGTGGCCGGTCCCCGGTTCGGTCGGGGGGTGATCGAGCCCGGCGCCCCGGTCACCCCCGGCGAGCTGCAAGAGAACATCATGGGCGAGCTGACCCTGCTGATGAACGACGGCGTGCCCCGACCCGACCTGATCGTCGTGGCCGGCAACCTCACCGAGTCGGGTAGCGCCCGGGAGTTCGAGGACGCGCTGAGCTTCCTCACCGGACTGCGGGTACTGGTCGGGCTGGAGCCGCACCGGCTGGCGGTGGTCCCCGGCGCCCGGGACATCACCCGGGCCGCGAGTCGGGCCTACTTCGCCACCTGCGAGGCCGACGACATCGACCCGCAGCCGCCGTACTGGCCGAAGTGGCGGCACTATGCCCGGCTGTTCGACGAGATCTACCAGGGGCTGGAAGAACCGATCTTCGACAGTGAACAGCCCTGGACCCTGTACGCCGTACCGGACCTCCAGGTGGTGGTGGCGGGGCTCAACTCCACCGTCGCGGACAGTCACCGCGACGAGGACCACTACGGACACCTCGGCGAGGCCCAGGCCAGCTGGTTCGCCCAGTGGCTGCGCCCGTACCAGCAGACCGGCTGGCTGCGGCTCGGGGTGATGGCACACGACCCCGGCGACGCCGGGCCGTACGCCGGAGGTCTGCTCACCGGCCCGGAGTCGCCGCTGCGCGACGGCGCCACCTTCGGCCGGCTGGTCGCGCCGATGCTGAACCTGCTGATGTCCGGGGCCGCGCCGTCCGGTGGCGCGGCCGACACGGCGGTGCCGGTCGCGCCGCCGGTCACGGACGGACGCGCACAGGTGCTCCGGCTCGGTCCGACCGGCCTGACCCGCTGGGTGCTCGGCCGGCACGACCGGTACGACGCCGGCGAGGAGATCCCGCGCCGCTGGTCCCGGGTCGAGGCGACCTTCGGTACCACCGGTCCGGCCCAGGTACCCGGCCAGCGGGTGTCGGGGGTCGACGAGGGCCCGGCCCAGGGGTCCGGGCCAACCGGTCCGGGTCAGGGCGGCGACGACCGGGCGGAGTTCGGGGTGGACGGCCCGGACCAGCGGCCCGACCCGGCCGAGGAACTGCTCGACCGGATCGCCGAGGTCTGCGAGGCGCGGCACGACCGGGTGTTGATCCGGCGGGTCGGCGGGCAGCGGACCGGCGGACAGTCGAACGGCGAGCGGGCCGGTGACCTGCCGCACCTGTTCCTGACCTACCGCGAGGACGGCGTGGTCCGGCAGCAGCGGGTCGGGGTGAGTCTCGGCCAGCCGACCCCGGCCGAGGTCGACGCCTTCGCCCGGCGGGTGCACGCCGCGAACCCGGAGATCAGCTCGGAGCTGGTCTACGACGGCCCCCGGTTGCCCCGCGCCCAGTACGACGACGCGCTGCGCCGGGGTGTCCGGGTGCTGAACCTGACCGAGTTCCAGGGTCTGCTGGACCTGCGCGACTACGTCGCGGCGCAGACCGCCCGGTTGCAGGCCGACCAGCTCTACCCACCCGGCCTGTACGTGCCGCAGCGCTACCGCCATCTCGTCGGCGGGGAGCAGGGCGTCCAGGAGGACGTGGTCGAGGAACTGCTGGGGATGATGACCGCCCCGGACGGCCGGTTCGCCCTGGTGCTCGGCGATTTCGGCCGGGGCAAGACCTTCGCGTTGCGTGAGCTGGCCCGACGGCTGCCGACGGCCGCGCCGGACCTGATCCCGATCCTGGTGGAGCTGCGCGCGCTGGACAAGGCGCACTCGGTCGACGGGCTGGTCGCCGCCCACCTGGCCAACCACGGCGAGCAGGTGATCGACCTCAAGGCGTTCCGGTTCATGCTCCGGCAGGGGCGGATCGTGCTGCTCTTCGACGGCTTCGACGAACTGGTCGCCCGGGTCACCTACGATCGCGCGGCGGACCACCTGGAGGCGCTGCTCCAGGCGGCCGACGGCAACGCCAAGGTCGTGGTCAGCAGCCGTACCCAGCACTTCAAGACCAACTCACAGGTGCTCACCGCACTCGGCGAACGGGTCGGGCTGTTGCCGCACCGCCGGGTGCTCAACATCGAGGACTTCACGCCGGGGCAGATCCGTACCTACCTGCGGCACCGCTACGGCGGCGACGAGCAGGCCGCCCAGGAGCGGATGGACCTGCTGCGCGGCGTACAGGACCTGCTCGGGCTCTCCCGCAACCCGCGGATGCTCGGGTTCATCGCCAACCTGGACGACCGTCGGCTCGCGGCGGTCGCCGGGACGAGTGCCACGTTCAGTGCGGCGGCGCTGTACCGGGAGATCCTCCAGTCCTGGCTCGACTTCGAGGAACGGCGGACCCAGGGGGTGCCGGGCGCGCCGGTCAGCCTCGGCCGGGCGGAACTCCTGGTCGCGGTGACCCGGCTCGCGCTGCGGCTCTGGGAGAGCGGTGAGTCCTACCTGCGACTGGCGGAGATCGCGGAGGTCGCCGAGACGCTGACCGACCTCGCCGAGTTCCGGCTGTCCCGGCAGCAGGCGACGCACGCGGTGGGCGCCGGCAGCCTGCTGGTCCGTACCGACGAGGGGTTGTTCGGCTTCATTCACGCCTCGGTGGTGGAGTGGCTCGTCGCGAACGACCTGGCCGAGCGGCTGAACCGGGGCGAGTCGCCGCAGGCCCTGACCCGCCGGCCGTTGTCCCAACTCACCGTGGACTTCCTCTCCGATCTGGCGAACGCGGCGCGCTGCGAGCAGTGGGCTGGCCGGATCCTCGGCGACGAGACCGCCAACGAGACGGCGCGGGCGAACGCGCTCCGGCTCAGCGCCCGGTTGCGGCTGCCGTCCCGGGCCGACCTGCGTGGCGCGTCACTGCGCGGGGAGGATCTCTCACATCGGGAACTGGCCGGCGCGGACCTGAGCGAGGCGGACCTCAGCGACGCCCGGCTGGTCGCCACCAACCTGCGCGGTGCCAACCTGCGCGGTGCCCGGCTGGTCGGCGCCCGGCTGGACCAGACCAACCTGGTCGACGCCGACCTGCGCGGCGCGGACCTGACCGGTGCCCGGTTCCTCCGGGCCGACCTGCGCGGGGTCGCGGTGCTGGGCAGCAGTTGGCACCGGGCGTCGCTGATCGACGTGCAGGCCGACCGGCCGCTGCTGATCGCCCCGGAACTGCGCGGCGCGGTGCTGGCACCCGGCCGACCGGTGGTGCCCGGGTTGGCCCCGCCGGCCGTCGGCGTCGCGTACGGCTTCGAGGTCGGACGCATTCCGGACCCGGTCGCGTACGGCCCGGACGGCACGACGCTCGCGATCGGCAGCGACGACGGCGGCGTGCTGATCTGTGACACCGCCTCGGGGCTGCCGGTCCGGACCCTCCAGGGCCACCGCGGCCGGGTGTACCTGGTGGACTACGACATCACCGGGCACCAGTTGGTGACCGCCTCGGCCGACCTGACCGTCCGGCTCTGGGACGCGGACCACGGCGACCTGCGGCACGTGCTGGAGGGCTTCCGGGACTGGGTCTGGCCGGTGACGGTGGACCGGTCCCGGGGCACGCTGGCGGTCGGCGACGCGGCGGGCACGGTCCGGGTCTTCGACACCGACACCGCCGAGCCCCGATACGAGTTGACCGGTCACGTCCCGCCGATCTGGACCGCCTCGTTCAGTCCCGACGGAACGCTGCTGCTGGTGGGGGACAGCGCCGGGGTGGTCCGGGGTTGGGACCTCGGCACCGGCGAGCTGCGTTACGCCAAGCGTGACCCGGAGGTCGGGTACCGGGTGCGGATCAGCCCGGACGGTGCCCTGCTGGCCGTCGCCGGGCAGGGCGGCCGGATCCGGATCAGCGACACCCGTACCGGCGAGGACCGGTTGGTGCTGCGCGGCCACGAGGCGGACGTCTACGCGCTGGACTTCGACCCGACCGGGGCGCTGCTGGCCTCCGGCGACATCCAGGGATCGGTACGGCTCTGGGATCCGGGGACCGGCCGGGCGGTCCGGACCCTCGCCCGGCAGACCGGGGCGATCTACAGCGTCCGGTTCAACGGTGCCGGTGAGACGCTGGCCGCCGCCTCCAGCGACGGCGGGGTACGGCTGTGGGACGTACCGACCGGGCAGCTCCGGCACGAGTTGAGCCGGCACCGGGGTTCGGTGTGGCCGGTCGCGTTCCACCCCACCGAGGACCAGTTGGTGACCAGCAGCAACGACGGCACCACCCGGCTGTGGGACGTGCGCTCCGGTCAGTGCCAGCACACGCTGCGCGGGCACGGCCGGCGGGTCACCTCGGTGGCGTTCCGGGAGGACGGGTCGATGCTGGCCAGTTGCGGCAACGACGGCGTCGTCCGGTTGTGGGACCCGCGGGGAGGGCGCTGCGTCCGGGAGATCGCGGGTACGTCGGACCGGTTGATCTCGGCCGTCTTCTGCCCCGGTACCCCGATTCTCGCCGCCGCCAGCGGTGACGGTGGCGTGCACCTGTGGAACGTGGAGACCGGTGTCGACGAGCGCGAACTCGACGTGGACACCGACCATGTCTGGGCCGAGGCGTTCAGCCCGGACGGGGACGTGATGGCGACCGCCAACGACGACGACACGGTGCGACTGTGGTACCGCACCACCGGCCGGCAGATCGGCACGTTGAGTCCACACCGGGGCCGGGTCCGCTCGGTCGCGTTCAGCCCGGACGGTTCGACGATCGCGACCGGTTGCGACGATCGGCTGGTGCGGCTCTGGGACGCCGCGACCGGCACCTGCCGGCACACCCTGGAGCACCACACCGACCGGGTCTACGCGGTGGTGTTCAGCCCGGACGGTGGCCTGCTGGTCAGTGCGAGCAACGACGGCACCGCCGCGCTCTGGGACACCGGGACCGGTGCCCGGGTGCGGGTGTTCACCGAGCACACCGGTCGGCTCTGGTCGGCGGCGTTCAGCCCGGACGGCAAGCTGCTGGCCACCGCCGGTGACGACCTGGCGATCCGGTTGTGGGATCCCCGTACCGGACGTCGGCACGGTTCGCTGGGCGGGCACAGTCGGCGGGTCTGGTCGGTGGCGTTCAGTCCGGACAGTACGCTCCTGGCCAGTGCCGCGGACGACGGCAGCGTACGGCTC
Source organism: Plantactinospora solaniradicis (assembly GCF_042658085.1). Lineage (NCBI taxonomy): Bacteria > Bacillati > Actinomycetota > Actinomycetes > Micromonosporales > Micromonosporaceae > Plantactinospora > Plantactinospora solaniradicis. Next base: position 479,874 of record NZ_JBHSPR010000008.1, read on the forward strand.
TGGGACGTGGCCGATCCGGAGCACGCGCAGCCCCGGCTGACCCTGCTCGGGCTGCCGGAGGGCTGGGCGGCGCTGAGCCCGGACGGGCGGTACAAGTTGGAAGGTGACGCCGCCGGCCAGTTCTGGCACGCGATCGGCACCTGTCGGTTCGAGACCGGTGAACTCGACGCCTACCTCACCCAGGTTCGCCGGTTGCCGGCCGACGCACCCTTCTAGACGGTCTCATCTGCCTGGACGGTCCCATCTCCTAAACGGTCTCATCTTTGGACGGTCCCGCCGTCCCGATTTTCCGGACCGTCGGCGCACCAGCATGAATGGCGGTATAACGGGACCAACACTGAAATTCCGGCACGGCCGGTCCTCGGCGTGCCGCGACTCGCGAAAGGCTCGACCATGCGACCGCTTCGGGTGCTGCGAATCATCTCCCGGATGAGCGTCGGTGAGGCTGCGCCGCAGGTCAGCGCGTTGATGCGCGGCCTGGACCCGGACCGTTTCGAGCAGCGTCTCTACGCCGGCCCGGTTGAGGCGGATGAGCGGGACTACCGGCGGCTGGGTGCCGCCGACGTGCCGGTCCGGGTGCTCCCCGCGCTCCGGCGCTCGGTCCGGCCGGTGGACAACCTCCGGGCCCTGACCGCCCTGGTCGCGGCGATCCGCCAGTTCCAGCCGGACCTCGTGCACACCCACGACCTGCGCAGCGGGGTGCTGGGCCGAGTAGCGGCGGCGACCTGCCGGGTGCCGATCCGGGTGCACAGTTTCCATGGTCATCCGCTGCCCGGCCCGCTGTCGCCGCGAGGGCTCGCCCGGCTCGTCGGCGGTGCCGAGGCGACCCTGGCCTGGACCAGCCACGCCCTGGTCGCGGTGGGTGCCCGGGTACGTGACGACCTGCTCGCCGCCCGGATCGGACGACCACACCAGTACACCGTGATTCCGCCGGGGGCGAGCCTGTCGCCCGTACCGGACCGGGACCGGGCCCGGCGGGTGCTCGGGCTGGACGGGGCCGGGCCGGTGGTGGCGTACGTCGGACCGGTCACCGCGGTCAAGCGGCTCGACCGGATCCTGGCAGTGGCCCGGACGGTCCGGCGCACCATGTCCGGCGTCCGGTTCGTGGTCTGCGGCGACGGTGACCGGTTGGCCGAGACGACGGCCCAGGCGCTGGCCGACGGGCTCGACATCACGTTCCTGCCCTGGCGGCCGGACATGGAGACCGTCTACGCGGCGGCCGACCTGGTCCTGCTGACCTCGGACCAGGAGGGATCCCCACTGGCACTGATCGAGGCCGGGCAGGCCGGTCGGCCCGTCGTCGCCACCGACGTCGGCGGCACCGCGGAGGTGGTCCGGCACGGTCGGACCGGACTGCTGTGTGATCGCCGGGACTACGACGGACTGTCCCAGGCGGTGCTACGGCTGCTGGGTGACGACGAGCTGCGTGCCACGATGGGGCGGGCGGCGCTGGCCGAGACCCGGGAGGCGTTCGGCACGCCCCGGCTCGTCGCGGCTACCCGCGACCTCTACCACCGGCTCGCCATGGCCCGGGGCTGCTGGCCGACCGAGCACGTCGAACCGGTGGTCACGCTCGCCCGCGCCCGTTGACTCGACGCCGCCGTTCGAGCTGCGGGACCGCTGGTGCGGCGCCGCCGTTCGAGCTTCGGGACCGCTGGTGCAGCGCCGCCGTTGGAGGTGCGGGACCGTCGGCTCAGAGCCGTTCGACGTTCGGGCCGGTGCACCGGTTGCGGCTGTCGAAGACGTAGGAGGCGGTGCGGGTGATCGACTCGTAGTCGACGCCGTCGTGGTCGGTGACCACGATGACCGCATCGGCGGCCCGGACCTCCGGCTCGGTCGGCTCCACGACCGTCACCCAGGCCGGGATCTGCTGCGGGTCGGCGTGGGGTTCGACCGCCCTGACCCGCGCGCCGAGGGCGTGCAGCCGATTGGCCAGGTCGACCGCGGGCGAGTCCCGTAGGTCACCGGTGTTCTTCTTGTACGCGAGGCCGATCATCAGCAGGGTGGCGCCGTTCAACGGCCGACCTCGGGTGTTGAGACCGGCCATCACCCGCTGGGCCACGTATTCGGGCATGGTGTGGTTGATGTCGCTGGCCAGCTCGATGAACCGGAACTGTCGGCCCAGCCGCCGCTTGACCTGCCAGGAGAGGTAGCAGGGGTCGATCGGCAGGCAGTGCCCACCGGTCCCGGGTCCAGGTGTGAACGACATGAAGCCGAACGGCTTGGTGGCCGCCGCGTCGATGGCCTGCCAGATGTCGATGCCCAGTTGGTGGCTGAACACCGCCAGTTCGTTGACCAGCGCGATGTTGACCTGGCGGAAGGTGTTCTCGATCAGCTTGGTGAGTTCGGCGACCCGGGTCGAGTCGACCGGCACGGTCCGCCGCACGATCCGGCGGTAGAAGGCGTCGACCCGGGCCAGTGCCGCCGGGTCCATCCCGGAAACCACCTTCGGGGTGTTGTCCAGGCGCCAGGTCGGGTTGCCGGGATCGATCCGTTCGGGGCTGTAGCCGAGGTGGAAGTCACCCGGGCTGCGCAGCCCGCTGCCCTGTTCCAACAGCGGCAGCAGCAGTTCCTCGGTGGTGCCGGGATAGGTCGTCGATTCCAGGATCACCGTGGCGCCGGGCCGGAGGTGCGGGGCCAGCGCGGTGCCGGCCTGCTCGACATGGCTGAGGTCCGGCACGCCGTCCCGCAGCGGGGTCGGCACGCTGATCACGCAGACGTCGAAGTCCGTGGCGTCGGCGTAGTCGCTGGTCGGCAGGTAGCGCCCGGTCGCCAGCGCCTGACCGAGCCGGAGGTCGGAGATGTCCTCGACAAAGGACTCCCCGATGCCGAGTCGCTTGATCCGGGTGGTGTCGAGGTCGAGCCCGACGACATCCAGGCCCGCCTCCACCGCGGAGACCGCGAGCGGGAGACCGACGTACCCCTGACCAACGACAACCAGCTTTTCCCTGCTCATGCGGGCCCCCACCGTACAGAATCGACGTGCTGCACACCTTAGGGCGATTTATCGTTGATCACTGTTGAAACGGGCATAAAGGTAAGTATTTCGTGCTCTTCCAGCCAGGGAAGAACTACGGGTGGTGGAGGCGCTACCAATGGTGAAGGACAGGGCCGGGGTTGCCGGGCGGGTCAGCCCCCGTCCGGATCGACCGGGCCGCCGGTCGGCGGGTCGTCGGGTCCGTCCGGGGGAGTCGTCGGCACCGGGTTGGTGGGCTCTGCCGAGCCGGTGGGCTCGGCCGTCGGTTCGGTGTCCGGCTCGGGCTCCGGACTCGGCGTCGCGGACGGTGTCGGCCGGGGAGTGTCCCTCGGCCGGGGTGGCGGAACGTTCCCGCCGCCGCTCGGGGTGGTGGCCGTCTCCTCCGGCACGCTCGGTTCGACGGTCGCGCTCACGCTGACGGTCGGGGAGGGCGTCGCGCCGGTCGCCGGCGACCGGTCGTCCGCCCGGAAGGCGATCAGGGCCGTCACGGCCGCCGCCGTCAGCCCGACGACGGCGGCGATCCCGGCCAGGGCCAGGACGCCGAGGCTGGGTTCACGGGACTGGTCTTCCGACGGCACGACGGGATTGTCGGCGAGGGTGCCGCCACCGGATCCCCGGCGGGCCGAACCGATCCGGGTGGCGCCGGCGACCGCCGCCTTCCGGGGGCCGCCCTCCCCGTCGTCCGCCGCGTCCGCGGCAGCGACCTCCGGGTCGCGCGCGGCGGCCC
>NZ_JBHSPR010000008.1:483582-583714 GCF_042658085.1 Plantactinospora solaniradicis
CCGCCGCCAGCGCGGCGGCATCCGGATAACGGTCGCCCGGATCCTTGGCCAGCGTCCGCTCGATCAACGCCGCGACCGACGCGGGTACGTCGTCGGGCAGCGGCGGCGCCTCCTCGTGCAGGTGCTTCACCGCCACCTGAAGCGGATTGTCGCCGGTGAACGGCGGCTCCCCGACGATGCACTGGTACGCGACCGTGCCGAGCGCGTAGATGTCGGTGGCCGCCGAGACGGGTCGGCCGGCGGCCTGCTCGGGAGCCATGTAGAGCGCCGTGCCCGGCACCGCGTTGGCGCTGGTGATGCTGGTGATGTTGACCGAGCGGGCAACACCGAAGTCCAGCAGCCGCACCCGGCCGTCGGTCTGGACCAGCAGGTTGCTCGGCTTGACGTCCCGGTGCACGATCCCGCCCCGGTGCGCGGCGTGCAGGGCGTGCGCGACCTGCGCCACCACCCGGAGAGTCTCGGCGACACCGAGCCGGCCCGCCTCGCGGATCCGCGCCGACAGCGGCTCACCGTCGGCGTACTCCATGACCAGGTAGTCGGTCCGACCGGAAGGCAGCTCGTCCTCGCCGTAGTCGTAGACCTGGACGATGCCGGGGTGGTGCAGGGTGGCCAGCATCCGCGCCTCGGCGCGGAACCTGGCGATGAAATCGGGGTCGGCCAGCAGGGCCGGCAACAGCACCTTCACCGCGACCCGGCGACCGAGCACCACGTCGGTGCCGCGCCACACGTCACCCATACCACCGGTGGCGACACGGTCATCGAGACGGTACCGCCCGCCCAGCACGACTCCGGATTCCAGCACGTGCTCACCGTACCCAGCGAGTGGATCTCGTACCCAATCGCGGCGGCCTCTTCCGCGAGACGCACCGACGGTCGCGCGGCCCACCTTACCGACCGGCGTCGCCCGCGGACGCAACGGGGTCCCGCCCGCCCGGCGGTCGGATCACCGGCCCGGGCGGGCGGTGCGGCCTACCCCGCGAGCCGGATCGCGGTCGAGTCCTCGGCCCGGTAGAAGCGCATCCGCTCCGGGTCGACCCGGAGCCAGACCGGGCTACCGGGACCGATCCGGAAGCTCGGCGGGGTCTGCACCTTGAGCTGCCGACCCTCCAGATCCACCGTGAGCAGGATCGCGGCTCCGGTCGGCTCGACCACCTCGACCCGGGCGGCGAGCCGGTCCGGACCGTCGGCGTCGAAGACCTCGATGTTCTCCGCCCGCACGCCCACGGTCAGCTCCTCGGACGGATGGTCGGCCAGCGCCACCGGGGCCGTGATCCGCTGGTCGCCGAACCGCAACCCGAGCCGGTCGTCCGAGCGGTCCAGCCGCGCCGGAAGGAAGTTCATCGGCGGGGCGCCGAGGAACCCGCCGACGAACTCGTCGGCGGGAGCGTCGTACACCTCGAGCGGCGGTCCGACCTGGGCGATCCGGCCCTCCCGGAGCACCGCGACCCGGTCGCCGAGGGAGAGCGCCTCGGCCTGGTCGTGCGTCACGTAGACGGTGGTGGTGCCGAGCTTGCCGACGATCCGCTTCAGCTCGGTACGGAACTCCATCCGGAGCAGCGCGTCCAGGTTGGACAGCGGCTCGTCCATCAGCAGCACGTCGGCGTCCACCACGATTGCCCGGGCCACCGCGACCCGTTGGCGCTGGCCCCCGGAGAGCTGGGCCGGATAGCGGTCGAGGTACTCGGTCAGGTGCAGCAGTTCGGCCGCCTCGCCGACCCGCCGGTCGACCTCCGCCTTCGGGGTCTTCCGCATGGTCAGCCCGAACGCGATGTTCTGCCGGACCCGCAGGTGCGGAAAGATGGCGTACGACTGGAAGACCATGGAGAGCCCGCGCTGGCGGGCCGGCAGGTCGGTCACGTCCCGGTCACCGATGTGCACGGTGCCCTCGTCCGGCGACTCCAACCCGGCGATCATCCGGAGCAGGGTCGTCTTGCCGCAGCCACTGGGTCCGACGAGCACCAGGAACTCGCCGTCGCGTACGTCCAGGCTGATGTCGTCGGTGGCGGGCGTCCTGGTTCCCGGATAGGTCTTTGCCAAATTCCGCAGCACGATCTCGGCCAACGCTCGTCCCTTTCCTCGGTGCCGTTCCCGGCGACGTCAGCGGATCGTGGTTCCCCACATGTTCAACAGGTACCGGCGCATGAACGCGATGAAGACCAGGGCCGGTACGACGAGCGCGAAACCGCCGGCGAACCGGAAGGCCAGTGGTGAGTCGGCGAGGGTCGAGAGCACCTGGGCCGGCAGGGTACGGCGGTTGAGGGTGAGCACCGCCGCACCCAGCACCTCGTTCCAGGAGGTGACGAAGGTGAAGATGGCGGCGGCGGCGATCCCGGGCAACGCCTGCGGCAGCACCACCCGGGCGAAGGCCTTCGGAGCGCTGGCCCCGAACACCATCGCCGCCTCCTCGTGCTCGACCGGCACCGCGACGAAGATCGCCGACGTGATCAGTACGGTGGTCGGCAGGGCGAGTGCGGTGTGCAGCAGTGCCACCGCGTACGTCGTGTCGTAGAGCCCGCTGGCCAGGAACACCCGGGCCAGTGGCACCGAGAGCACGACGATCGGCAGGGCCCGGGTGAGCAGCAGGAAGAGTTGGTACGGTTCCCGCCCCCGGAACGCGTACCGGGCGACGGCGTATCCGGCCGGCACGCCGAGGGCCAGCGACAGGACCAGGCTGAGCAGGCCGACCTCGACGGAGTTCTGGAAACCGCCGATCACCCCGGTGCTGTCCAGGAAGACCCGCATCGTCTCGGTCGACAGGTCACCGGGCAGCAGGGAGAGCGGGAAACGGTTCAGCGACTCGCGGCTGGAGAGTGCGGCCAGCGCGATCAGGTAGATCGGTACGCCCATGAAGAGGGTGACGGCGACACAGGCGAGGTGGATTCCGACGGTGCGGCGCCGCACCGCGCTCCGCCGGCTCACCGGACGCCGCCGGTCGACGGGTCGCGCAGCACCCGCAGGTAGACGACGGCGGTGCCGAGCGACATCAGGAGAATGACCAGCGCGATGGCCGCCGAGACGTGCTCGTTCTGGAGCGTCACGTACCACTGGTAGGTCTCGCCGACCAGCAGCGGGAAGCTCCGACCGGTGAGTGCCTGGGCGACGGCGAAGGTCTGGAGTCCGAGGATCGTCCGGAGGATCAGCGCGACCTGGAGGCTCGGCCGCAACTGGGGCAGGATGACGTGCCGCAGCCGCTGCCAGTACGTCGCGCCGAAGACCGCCGCCGCCTCGTCGTAGTCGCGCGGGATGTTCTGCAGCCCCGCGACCACGATCACCAGGACCAGCGAGGTGGCCCGCCACAGCTCGGCCAGCAGCACCGCGACGAACATGCTGGTCTGGTTGTCGTACGACAGCCAGGCGAAGCCGTCACCGAGCCCGAGTCGGGCCAGGGTCGAGTTGAGGTACCCCCGGTCGGCGAAGATCGACAGCCAGACCAGGCCCGCCGCGAGATCGCTGATCGCCAGGGGCACGCACCAGACGTAGAAGTAGAACGACGACAGCCGGGGACGTTCCCGCAGCAGCAGCGCCATGGTCAGCGCGAACCCGAACTGCAGCGGGATGAGCACAACGATCAGCAGGGCGGTGTTCCGGGTGGCGGTCCAGAAGTACGGATCGTCGACCATCCGGCGCAGGTGGGCCAGCGTGGGCCCGTCCGCACCGGTGAACGCCTGCCCGACGCCGACCGCGATCGGCCAGAGGAACAGCGCGGCCAGGAAGACGACGGAGGGTGCGACGAGCAGGGCGGCGGTCGGCACCCGGGACCGCCGTCGTCGACGGGCCGCCCGGGGCGGGGTCGCCGCCGACGCCGGTTCCGACGGGGCCGGGTCGGGCGCCGTCGTCACTGCACCCGGCACGTCTGCCCCGCCGCGACCGGGTCCGGGCGCCAGCACGGCACCTTCGCCTCGTCCAGGATGGCGTTCAACTGCTGGGCCTGGCGGTCCAGGACCTGCTGCACGGGCCGGCCGTCCAGGCAGATCTCCTTGAAGCAGTTCTTGAAGATCTGCGAGACCTCTCCGTCCTTGGCGCCCAACCCGACCGGCGGCAGCGCGAGGATGGCACCCTCGGCGCTCTGCTGCCGGCGTACCGCCTCGGCCTCCAGCGCGACGGCGGGCGGCAGGTCGGCCGGAAGCTGGGCGTTGACGACCGGGAAGAACGCGTTCCGGCGCAGCACCTCGAGCTGCACGTCCGGGGTGGTCAGCGCCTCGATCACCTGGCGTGCCCGGTCCGCCTCCGGCGCGCCGCGCGGGATCGCCAGGCCGGCGACGACCAGCATGTAGCCGAGGCCCTTCGGGCCGCGCGGCGCCGGTGCCATCACCCAGTCGTCCGGCTTGTCGGCCGGGGCGTTGACCAGCCGGGCGACGTGGTCCCAGGCGATCAGCACCTCACCGCGTTGCAGCGGCTCCTGCATGTTGTCGAAGTTGGTCGACGCCGGGGCGGTCTGTGCCCACAGCTCCTTCATGTACTGCCAGGCGGCGGCCGCCTCCGGGCTGCGGAACGTGGTCATCTGACCGCCGGTGAAGCTCGGCAGCAGGTAGCCCTGGAAGAACCGGTGGTAGAGGCCCTTCGGGCCGCAGGGTAGGCCGAAGACCGGCTTGTTGCCGTTGCCCCGCCGGGCGGCGGTGATCCAGGCCAGCAGCTGGTCGTAGGTCAGGTTCTGTACGTCGGCCCCGCTGGGCAGCCACTCCAGGGCCCGCTTGTTGACGGCGAGCACGTACGACGCCTGCATCCACGGCAGGTACGTCGTGGCGCCGCCGGCCAGCTTGCCGAGGTTCGCGATCTCCGGCGGGAACTGGCGGTCGGCGAGCTTCGCGGCCAGGTCGTCGAGGTTCTCGAACTTGTCGGCGTGCGGGGCGAAGTCCCCGTGCAGGCCACCGGCGAGGCTCACCTGGACCCGGCCCGCCGCCACCTGCGAGGTGATGGTGGAGGAGAAGACGTTCGGCTCGACCGTGTTGTAGGCGACCGCGCCGGACTTCACCCGGTCGCGGAGGATCTGCTCGAACCGTTGCCGCTCCTCCACCGGAGTGAACTGGGTGGAGATGAAGGTGATCGCACCTTCGGCGTCCGAGCCGGTGGTCGAGGCCCCGCCGCAGGCGGCGAGGAGCGGAGCGGCTCCGGCGGCGAGGCCGAGGCCGAGCAGTCGGCGACGGTCGAGCCTGAGGTCTAGGGTGCCTGAGCCTGCGTGTGGTGCCATCGTGCCTCCCCGTGCGGTGGCGGGCCGGCCCGGTCGCCTGCTGCGGGCACCATCGCCGGCTTGTGCGGAGTGTCACAAGTGCACATATTCGCAAGCGTGGTGTCAAGTCGAGGAGATGCTCAGTCGGCGTTCCGGTCCGCCTCCTCGGCGAGTCGTCGGGCGAGTGGCTCGATCCGGTCCCGCCAGACGGTCAGCGCCGTTGCCTGCTCTCCGGCCGTACCGGGCGGACCGGTGTGGACGAGGACGAGGCGGGCGCCGTGCCCGGTTCCGGCGGACAGTTCCCAGCGGATCCGTCCGATCGATTGCCCGGCGGGCTGCCAGGCGTACTCCAGCAGGGACGGTGCGTCCAGTTCGGTGATCACTCCGGCCGGGAACTCGTCGGTGGTGAACCCGGGCGGCGGGATCGCACCGACCGTGGCCGCCGCTCCCGGATCCGCGCCGGCGAGGGTGCCCCAGACCGCCTCGATCGGCTGGGTCAGTTGCCGCTCGAAGCGTACCCGCCAGCCGTCCGCAGTGGCCTCGGCGATGCCGTCGGCCAGCCCGAACGCCTCGACGTACGACTCGTGCAGCCGTCCCGAGGGGCGTTCGAGCGGTCCGGTCGGTCGGCCGTCCACCAGCCGTTCGAGCCCGTCCAGGCAGTTGCGCCAGCCGGAGGCGTAGCTCGCCGCCGCCGGCCGGTCGTCGAACGTGTGGCTGAACACCAGCAGGCATCCCGGGCCGTCGGCGCGCAACTCGATCCGGAACAGGTCGCCGTCCCAGTCGAAGGCGAACAGCCGGGGCGGGTCGTACGCGCTGACGGAGCCGACGGTCTCGGCACCGCCCGGACCGAAACTGAACGTGATCCGTCCGCCCACCCGTGGCTCCAGGCGTACCTCGGCCGGGAACCACTGGCTGAGGTGCTCGGGTTCCGTGACGGCCGGCCAGACCTTCTCCGGCGGGTGCGCCAGCCGCCGCTCGATGCGTAGCCGTTGGCGCCCGTCCACGCTGTCCAGGCTCTCGTTCATCAGCGGTCCTCCGATTTCGTGCCGTCGAGCTGTCCCGGCGCTGTGTGATCGCCGGAACTGTCGGACCCGTTTGGCATGGTGTTCAGGTGTTGTTCAAGCGTGTCCAGCCGACCGGCCCACATCCACCGATACGGTGCGAGCCAGGCGTCGAGTTCGGCGAGGGGTTCGGGACAGAGTTCGTACCAGCGACGTTGCGCGTCCGGCCGGACCCGCACGAGTCCGGCGTCGCGCAACACCCGCAGGTGCTTCGAGGTGCCCGGCTGGGTGAGCCCCAGCTGCTCGGTCAGTTCGTTGACCGAGCGTGGGCGTTCCCGGAGCAGGTCCAGGATCCGGCGGCGGGTCGGCTCGGCGAGTACCTCGAACGGGGTGGCCACGGCGATGAACATACCAACTCGGTAATATGCCGAGCAAGTTATGTAACCAATGTTTCTCCAGCGGCCGGTGACGGTTGTGTACCGGCAAACGGGGTAAGGCACAACGATCGTGGCGGAGGGAGGCACCACAGGTGATGTCGTCGGATCTGGACAGCGGCACGATCTTGAACGCCGTGGATGACGCCGAGGGATACATCGCGAAGATCTGCTTCAAGACCGGACCACCCACGCTGCACGGCGTAGAACTGGAATGGACCGTTCACGACGCGGCCTCGCCGAACCGGCCGATCGAGCCGGACCGGCTCCGGACCGCCCTCGGACCCCACGCCCCGCCCACTATCGACCCGGACAGTCCCGCCGCACCGTTGCCCAGTTCCGGCACGGTCAGCGTCGAGCCCGGAGGTCAGGTGGAGATCTCCACCGCCCCGCGTCGCTCGCTCGGCGAACTGCACGAGAGCACCACCTCGGACATCGCCCACCTCGACGGCCTGCTCGGCAGCGCCGGGCTCGTGCTCGGCGACACCGGCATCGATCCGTACCGCCCGCCGGCCCCGGTGGTGGACACCCCCAGATACCGCGCGATGCGTTGTGCGTTCGACCGGCTCAATCCGGCTGGCCGGACGATGATGTACAGCACGGCCGGGCTCCAGGTCTGCCTCGACGCCGGTACGACCGGCGAGTATTCGGAGCGCTGGGCCACGGCGCACGCGGTCGGGCCCGCGTTGCTCGCCGCCTTCGCCACCGCCCGGCGGCACGCCGGTCGGGACACCGGCCGGGCATCCGCCCGGATGGCCGCCTGGCAGCGGATCGATCCGGCCCGGACCCGACCGGTCTGGACCCCGGACCGAGGCGCGGTCGACCCGGTCGCCGCCTGGGTCGGCTACGCGCTGGCGGCACCGCTGCTCTGCGTACGCCGGGACGGCGCCGACTGGAGCGTCCCGCCGGGGATCACCTTTCGGGACTGGATCGCCGGAGCCCTGCCCCAACGGCCGAACACCGACGATCTCGACTACCACCTCAGCACCCTGTTCCCGCCGGTACGTCCCCGGGGCTATCTGGAGATCCGCTATCTCGACGCCCAACCGGCGGGGGAGTGGATCGCCCCGGTCGGGGTGCTCAGCGCCCTGCTCGGCACCGACCGGACCCGGTCGGCGGCCCTCCAGGCGTGTGAACCGGTCGCCGGACGGTGGACCGAGGCGGCCCGGCGCGGGCTAGGTGACCCACTGCTGGCCCGGGCGGCCGAGACCGTGCTGGACCTGGCGCTCCGGGCGTTGGACCACACCGGCCTGCCGCCGTCGACCCGCGAGGACATCACCCGGATAGTGGCGCGGCGGCTCGCTGTCGCGCGGGGAGGACCGTCATGACCCACCTCAGTCAGGAGAGCGAGCCGACGGAGGTGTTGCGGGACCGGATCGCCGCCGTGCTCGGCCGGGCCCGCGACCGCAGCATCCGGCTCACCGAGGCAGTCGACGACGACGATCTGGTACGGCAACACTCGCCGATCATGTCCCCACTGGTCTGGGACCTCGCCCACGTGGGCAACCAGGAGGAGTTGTGGCTGGTCCGCGACGTCGGCGGTCGGGATCCCGTACGGCGCGACATCGACGAGCTGTACGACGCGTTCAAGCACCCCCGCAAGGACCGTCCGGCACTGCCGCTGCTGGGCCCGGTGGAGGCGCGGTCCTATGTGGCGACGGTCCGGGACAAGGTGTTCGACCTGCTCGACGGGTTCCGGTTCGACGGGCGCCGACTGGTCGCCGACGGATTCGCGTTCGGCATGATCGCCCAGCACGAGCAGCAGCACGACGAGACGATGCTCGCCACCCACCAGCTCCGGGCGGGGCCGCCGGTGCTCTCCGCGCCCCCGCCGCCGGCCGCCGTCGTACCGGTGACCGGCGAGGTGCTGATTCCGGCCGGGCCGTTCGTGATGGGCACCTCGACCGATCCGTGGGCGCTGGACAACGAGCGGCCCGGCCACCTGGTGGACCTTCCGGCGTACGTGCTGGACGCGGCGCCGGTGACCAATGCGGAGTACCTGGCCTTCGTCGCCGACGGTGGCTACGCCGAGCCGCGCTGGTGGAGCGGGCCGGGGTGGCGGTACCGGTCGGCCGAAGGACTCTCGGCACCGATGCACTGGCAACGGGACGGCGGCGACTGGGGTTACCGGCGATTCGGTCGGTTCGCCCCGCTGGTGCCGGACGAGCCGGTGGTACACGTCGGCTACCACGAGGCCGAGGCGTACGCGGCGTGGGCCGGGAAGCGGCTGCCCACCGAGGCCGAGTGGGAGAAGGCGGCCCGGTGGGACCCGGTCAGCGGGCGGTCCCGCCGCTACCCCTGGGGCGACGAGGACCCGACGCCGGAGCATGCCAATCTCGGCCAGCGGCACCTGGCGCCGGCACCGGTCGGGGCGTACCCGGCGGGTGCCTCGCCGCTCGGCGTACACCAGTTGATCGGTGACGTCTGGGAGTGGACGTCGAGCCCGTTCCAGGGCTATCCCGGGTTCACGGCGTTCCCGTACCGGGAGTACTCCGAGGTCTTCTTCGGTTCGGACCACCGGGTGCTGCGTGGCGGGTCGTTCGGTACCGACCCGGTGGCCTGCCGGGGCACCTTCCGGAACTGGGACCTGCCGATCCGTCGGCAGATCTTCAGCGGCTTCCGCTGCGCGCGGGACGCCCGGCCGGACGAGGTCGCGTGAGCCGACCGGGCCGTGGCGCGCCCGCGCCGGACGTCCGTTGCGCGCTCGCATTGCAGGACTGCCGTCGCGAGCGGGCACCGGAGGACTGATGTGTCGCCATCTGGCCTATCTCGGCCCACCCGTGCCGCTCGGCGCACTGGTCTTCGACCCGCCGCACTCGCTGGCCCGGCAGTCCTGGGCACCGCGCGACATGCGCGGCGGGGGCACGGTCAACGCCGACGGCTTCGGTGTCGGCTGGTACGGCGCTGCCGCCGAACCGGTGCGCTACCGCCGGGCCGATCCGATCTGGACCGACCTCACCCTGCCGGCGCTGGCCGCGTCGACGGTCTCCGGTGCGGTGCTGGCGGCGGTGCGCTCGGCGACCGTCGGCATGCCGGTGGTGGAGACCGCGGCGGCACCGTTTGCCGAGGGACCCTGGCTGTTCAGCCTGAACGGCCTGATCCGCGGCTGGCCGGACTCGGTCGCGGAACTGGCCGGTCGACTGCCCACCCGGGACCTGCTCACCCTGGACGCGCCGACCGACGCCGCCCTGCTCTGGGCGCTGGTGCGGCACCGGTTGCGTGCCGGGGCCGCCGCGCCGGAGGCGGTCGCCGAGACCGTCCGGGAGGTCGCCGCCGCCGCGCCCGGCTCGCGGCTGAACCTGCTGCTCACCGACGGGCATCTGCTGGTGGCCACGGCGGCCGGGCACGCGTTGTCGGCGCGGGCCACCGAAGAGTCGGCACTGCTCTGTTCCGAACCGCTGGACGACGAGCCCGGCTGGCGGCCCGTTCCGGACGGGACCCTCGTGCTGGCCACCGCCGGCCTCCTCGAACTGCGCCCGATCGAGGGTGCCGGTGCGCCGGGGCGGGGACGGCTTGAGCGCATCGAAGATCGGCATCAACCGCTACGCCGGGACGGCGGATCGACGGGACCGGCCCCCTGAGCGCGGCGCGTCCCGCACTGACCAGGGGCCGCCACCGCACGGGCGGCGGGTGTCGACCGGAGGGAGATAACGCGTGAGCGCGGATCCGTTGGAGATCTATCTGGAGGAACAGGACCTGGCTCGGGCGTTGCGGGCGGACGTCCGGGCCGGGCTCACCGCCGTACCCAGATGGCTGCCGCCGAAGTGGTTCTACGACGCCCGGGGCAGTGAGCTGTTCGAACAGATCACCCGACTGCCCGAGTACTACCCGACCCGGGCCGAGCGGGCCGTCCTCGCGGCGCACGCCGCCGAGATCGCCCGGCTCACCGACGCCAAGACCCTGATCGAGCTGGGTTCCGGCTCGTCGGAGAAGACCCGCCTGCTGCTCGACGCGCTGACCGCACACGGCAGCCTGGGCACCTTCGTGCCGCTGGACGTCTCGGTCAGCGCGTTGCGCCAGTCGACGGCCGAGATCGCCGCCGCGTATCCGGGCCTGCGGGTCCGGGGTATCGTCGGCGACTTCACCCGGCACCTGGACCGGCTGCCCACCGGGGGTCGGCGGCTGGTGGCGTTCCTCGGTGGCACGATCGGCAACCTCCTGCCGGTGGAGCGGTCCGGTTTCCTGGCCGCGATGCGGGCCGCGCTGGAGCGGGGCGACTGGCTGCTGCTCGGCACCGACCTGGTGAAGGATCCCGGGGTGCTGGTCCCGGCCTACGACGACGCCGCCGGGGTGACCGCCGAGTTCAACCGGAACGTGTTGCGGGTGCTCAACCGTGAGCTGGACGCGAACTTCGACGTGGCGGCGTTCGCGCACGTCGCGACGTGGGACGCCGACCGGCGGTGGATCGAGATGCGGCTGCGGGCCCGGCGCCCGATGCGGGTACGGGTGCTCGACCTCGATCTCACCTTCGCCGAGGGGGAGGAGTTGCGGACCGAGATCTCGGCGAAGTTCCGGCCGGCGGACGTCGACGAGGAGTTGACCGCCGCGGAATTCGCCGTCCGGGCCCGGTGGACCGACGACGAGGGCCTCTTCGCCGTGACCCTCGCCCAGGCCGTCTGACGACATCCCCGGCACCGCGAATCGCGGTCAGCCGTTCACGTACTGCTCCGCGTAGGCGCCGGTGGGCGGGATCGGGGTGATCACGTCGAGCAGCACCCCGTTGGGGTCGGCCACGATGAAGTGGCGCTGCCCGAAGTCCTCGCTGCGCAGCGCCAACTCGGCCGGCAGACCCTCGGCGACGACGAGGCGTTGCCACTGCGCGTCGACGTCGGTGACCTCGAAGTTGAGCAGCAGGCCCCGCACCGGCCGGCGGTACGCCTCGGGCAACGTCGGGTGGTCGTGGTCGAGCAGTGCGAGTTCGTACGCCGGTGGACCGGGTCGCCGGAGGCTGACGTACCAGTCGGCCTCGAAGGTCGTCTCGAAGCCGAGCAGTCGGGTGTAGAAGTCGCGGGTTTCCGCCAGTCGGGAGGTGCAGATGACCGGATAGAAGCTGGTCAGCTCCATGAGTGCCCCTTTCGCATACCGTCGGTATGTGAAAGGTAAGCTACTGACGTACCATCGGTATGTCAACGGACGGAGTGCGATGCCGAACCTCAGCCGCGAGCAGCAGCGGGAGCAGACCAGGCGCACCCTGCTGCGCGAGGGCCGACGCCTGTTCGCGACCCAGGGCTACGCCGCGGTCGGGCTCTCGGAGATCGTCGCGGCGGCCGGGGTGACCAAGGGAGCGCTCTACCACCACTTCGACAGCAAGGCCGCGCTGTTCCACGCCGTACTGGCGCAGGTGCAGGAGGAGGTCGCGCGGCGGGTCGCCGCGACCGCCGACGCCCAGGACGATCCGTGGACCCAGTTCACCGCCGGCTGCCAGGCGTTCCTCACCGCCAGCACCGACCCGCAGGTGCAGCGGATCATGCTCGTCGACGGCCCGGCCGTGCTGGGCTGGGCACAGTGGCGGGCCCTGGACGAGGCCGGATCGGCCCGCCACCTCACCGACGCGCTCACCGCGCTGATCGAGGCCGGAGTCCTCGCGCCGCAGCCGGTCGCGCCGCTGACCCGGCTGCTCTCCGGCGCGATGAACGAGGCGGCGCTCTGGCTGGCGGCGTCGGGGCGCCCGCAGGACATGGCGGACACCCTGGCCGCGCTGACCCGGATGCTGGGGGCGCTGCGCGTTCCGTGACCTCCCTCGCACCTCCGGGGTGTCCCCGGCGCCGCCGATCTTGATCGGGTAGGGTCGTCCGCAGCGAAGGGGAGTAGCTCCCAATGTCGTGGTCGACACACTGGCGCGTTCCGCGCCCGGCCACGCGGCCTCACCCAGGTGGGGCGGGCGAGACCTTCGACTCAGGCAGAAATGCCGGGTCGAGGTCGCCCATGCCCCCGGCCCGGTACAACCGGGAAGGGTGTCATGGAGGACTTCAACACGGCCTTGGCGATCAGCTTCGGCGTCATCTTCGTCGCCGAGCTGGGCGACAAGTCGCAGCTGATGGCGCTGACCTTCGCCACCCGGTTCAAGGCGTTGCCGGTCATCATCGGCATCACCGTGGCGACCTCGGTCGTGCACCTGGCCTCGGTGGCCCTCGGGGTGGGGCTCGGCTCGGCGCTGCCCACCGGCTGGATCGCCCTGGTCGCCGGGCTGGCGTTCCTGGGCTTCGGTGCCTGGACCCTGCGCGGGGACAAGCTGACCGACGAGGAACGGCGCAAGGCGGAGCGGACCACCAGATCCGCGATCATCGCCGTCTCGATCGCCTTCTTCCTGGCCGAACTCGGCGACAAGACGATGCTCGCGACGGTCACCCTGGCCACCCAGCACGGCTGGTTCGGCACCTGGTTGGGCTCCACCGTCGGCATGGTCGCCGCCGACGCGCTGGCCATCGGCGTCGGCCGGGCACTCGGTCGCCGACTGCCGGACAAGGCCATCCGGTACGGCGCCAGCACGCTCTTCGCGATCTGCGGCCTGTGGCTGCTGCTGGACGGGATCCGGCAACTGACCTGACCGATCCCGTGTGGGACGGCGGGTTGTGGGTAGCCGTTTCGGTGGCCGACGGGTCGGCGGACCCGGCTCGTGGCTGGAACGGAGGATCACTGCATGACCAGGCACGATGAGCCGAACGAGTACGGATTCGCCGGTGAGGGGACCGCCCCCGAGCCGGAACCGCCGCACAAGCGGGACGTGGTCGCGGAGGAGGCGGAGGAGACCGCGGTGCCGGGTTCGGATCTGTCCCGCGAGTTCCAGGAGGCACTCGCCGACTCGGACCACTACGAGGACGCGGACGACGACCCGGCGCCGGGCGACCGACCGAGGCCGATGTAGGCCCGGCCTCGGACAAAATCAGTCCGCCGCCCCGGAGCGCCGGTCGCCGGGCTCCGGCCGCTGGTAGACGTCCGGCACCCCGTCCGCGTCCTCGTCCCGGCTCTCCGCCTCGGACAGCCGCCGATGTTTCGCGTTCCGCAGGGTCAGCACGAGCGACGCCAGTACGGCCGAGATCAGGGACCCGGCCAGCACGGCGGCCTTGACGAACCTGTCCTCCTCGCCACCGCTGCCGAAGGCGAGTTCGCCGATCAGCAGTGAGACGGTGAATCCGATTCCGGCGAGCAGCGCGACGCCGAACAGGTCCGGCCAGCCGATGCCCTCGTCCAACTCGGCTCGGGTGAATCGGGACAGCAGGTAGGTGGTGCCGAAGATGCCGAGCGTCTTGCCGACGATCAACCCGGCCGCGACGCCGAGCACCACCGGCTCGCGGATCAGTCCGCCCAGGTCGGTGCCGCGCAGCGCGACCCCGGCGGCGAAGAACGCGAAGATCGGAACCGCGGCCCCGGCCGACACCGGACGCCAGCGGTGCTCGAGGTGCTCGGCCGGCCGACGGCGCTCGCCCGGACGGGTCAGCACCGGAACGGTGAAGCCGAGCAGTACTCCGGCGACGGTCGCATGCACTCCGGACGCGTGCATCAGCACCCAGCTCAGTACGCCGAGCGGCAGCAGAACCCACCACCGGGTCAGGCGCCGCTGCACCAGCAGTCCGAAGACGCCGATCGTGACCAGCGCGCCGAGCAGCGGGGGCAGGCTGAGCTGGTCCGTGTAGAACAGCGCGATGACCAGGATCGCGATCAGATCGTCGACCACCGCCAGGGTGAGCAGGAAGGCGCGCAGCCCGTGCGGTAGGTGGGAGCCGATGACGGCGAGCACCGCCAGCGCGAACGCGATGTCGGTGGCCATCGGGACCGCCCAGCCGGCGTACGCCCCGCTTCCGGAGGCCGCGATCACCGCGACGTAGATCAGCGCGGGCAGCGCCATTCCCCCCAGGGCGGCCAGCACGGGTACTACGGCTCGGCGTGGATCACGCAGGTCCCCGACGACGAATTCGCGCTTGAGTTCCAGGCCGACCACGAAGAAGAAGATCGCCAGCAGCCCGTCCGCCGCCCATCCGGCGAGGCTGAGGTCGAGGTGCACGACGTCGCCGTCGCTCCAGGGGACGTACCGGCCCAGGGCGAGATAGCTGTCGGACCACGGCGAGTTCGCCCAGCCGAGTGCGATCACCGCTCCGAACAGCAGCAGCCCGCCCCCGACCGTCTCGGTACGCAGCACGTCGGCGACGAATCTGGCCTCTGGCCAGGAGCCGCGCTGGAAGAACCGCCGGACGGCACCGGGCGGCTGGACGGGGCGCTGGCGGTCGGTCATCCGGCGGGGTCACCTCGATCTGGGCAGTGTCGATGGACCTGCCGACCAGACTTCCCGGCGCACCTGGTGATCACCTTACCCCTGTCCACCGACCGCTGCCGGGTGCAGAGTTATCGACCCGGTCGCCGTGTCTGGTACTTCTCGCGCCGTGTTGCGCCGAGTATGACTACTGAGGGCGCTCAATCATCTACATTCGGTAGGAACTGTCGAGTGACAAGTGTGAACTTTTCATACTGTTGCATTTTTTGTAATGACTAGAGGTCTTTAGCACCCCGCGACCGGTTGGTGCTGAGACGGGAGGCCTGGCTGATGGATCTGCACAACTACCTGCGCGCGCTGCGCCAACGCTGGTGGGTGGTACTCGCGACCATCATGGTCGCGCTGGGGATCACCGGATTCGTCACGGTCCGGGCCACGCCCCAGTACGCCTCCTCGGTGACCTTCTTCGTCACGTCCCCCGGCCAGGGGATGTCCGACGCGTACCAGGGTGGTCTCTTCCTCCAGCAGCGGGTCAAGTCGTACGTCGACCTGCTGACCAGCGACCGGTTGGCGCAGACGATCGCGGGGGAGGAGCAGGTGGGGCTGACCGCCGACGAGGTGCGGTCCCGGATCACCGCGCGGGTGGAGGCGGACACCGTCCTGCTCTCCGCCACCGTCACGGATACCGACCAGGCCCGGGCGTTGCGGCTCACCGAGGCGGTCGCCGCGCACTTCGTCAAGCTTGTCCACACCATCGAGACGCCGCCGGGCGCCAAGGAGGCCCCGATCAAGATCGAGGTGGTCGGCGGCCCACGGGTCGACGCCGAACCGGTCTCGCCCCGGCCGGTCCGCAACCTCGTCCTCGCCGGAGTGTTCGGACTCGTCCTCGGTGTCGGGCTGTCCGTGCTGCGCGGGCTGACCGACACCACGTTCCGGGACGGCGAGGCGCTCCAGGCGGCCACCTCGGCGCCGCTGCTCGGCAGCATTCCGTACGACAGCCAGGCCCGGTCGAGCCCGTTGATCGTCGGCGCCGCCGGCCAGTCGGCCCGGGCCGAGGCGATGCGCAAACTGCGGACGAATCTCAGGTTCGTGGACGCCCAGGAGCCGGCCCGGGTCATCGCGGTCACCAGTGCCGTCCAGGCGGAGGGCAAGTCCACCCTGGCCTGCAACCTGGCGATCACGCTGGCGGAGGCGGGCTGGCAGGTGCTGCTCGTCGACGCCGACCTGCGGCACCCACGGGTGGCGAACTACCTCGGACTCGGCTCCGGAGCCGGCCTGACCGACGTGCTGATCGGCGAGGTCGCGGTGGAGGACGTGTTGCAACCGTGGGGCGACAGGTCGCTGCTGGTACTTCCCGGCGGCTCGGTCCCGCCGAATCCGAGTGAGCTGCTCGGTTCGAAGGCCATGGCGGACCTGCTGCTCTCGCTGCGCGAGCTGACCGACATCGTCATCATCGACACCCCGCCGCTGCTGGCGTTCACCGACGGGGTGGTGGTCGCGGTGCAGGCCGACGGTGCCCTGCTGGTCACCCGGCAGGGGAAGACCCCGAGCGCGCAGACCGCCGCCGCCGCCCAGGCGTTGCACGCGGTGGCGGCCCGGGTGCTGGGCTGCGTGCTGAACATGTCCAAGGAAAACAAGATCGACGTCGAGCAGTACCGGGCGTACCGGAAGGGCACACCGGTCGAGAAGCCTCCGATGGTGCGCGGCGAGCAGATCGAGATCACCGACCCCACGCGGCTCCCCCCGCACAGCAACGGTGTCCGGATACCGGAGGACACCGCGGAACTCAGCCGGGTGCCGCGATGACGCGGTGCCGGCTGTCTGGTGATCGGGGGATGGGACATGAAGATCGGAGTCATCTCGTACTGGTTTCCGCCGGAGCCGGCCTTCATACCGGGCTGTCTGGCTGAGGAGTTGGCGGCCCGTGGGCACGAGGTCCGGGTACTCACGGGATTCCCGAACTATCCGACCGGACGGATCTATCCGGGTTACCGGCAACGCTGGCGGGAGCAGACCGAGGAGGGCGGGGTCACCATCCGGCGGGTCCCGATGTACGCGAGCCATGACGGCAGTTCGGCGCGACGAGCCGCCCGGCAGCTCTCGTACGCGATGACCAGTGCGCTGGCCGCGCCCGGCTACCTGGCCGGAGTCGACGCGCTCTACGTCTACTTCCCGCCGGCCGGCGCCTACGCGGCGGCGGCGCTGCTCCGGCTGCTGCGCCGGGTCCCGGCCGTGGTGCACGTCCAGGACGTCTGGCCGGAGGCGGTGACGGAGCCGGCCACCGAGGGTCGAGCGGAGTCCGGCGGGATGATGCACGGGCTGCTCAGCCGCACCATGCGTGGCATCTACCGGTCGGCGGCCGGGATCGCGGTGATCGCGCCGTCGATGCGCGACGTGGTGATCGAGCGGGGAGGCGATCCGGACAAGGTGCGGGTGGTGCTCAACTGGACCGACGAGCGGCTGTTCCGGCCGATCGGGACCACTCCGGCGGCCCGTCGGGCGATCGGCCATCGTGGTCACACCACGGTCATGCACGCCGGCACGATGGGTCCGTTCCAGCGGGTCGACACGGCCGTCCGGGCCGCGGCGGCGGTCGACGGAAAGGTGGACCTGGACCTGGTGCTGGTCGGGTCGGGGCCGGAGGAGCGGCAGAGCCGGCAGCTCGCCGAGGAACTCGGCGCGACCAACATCCGGTTCCTCGGCTGGCACCCGCCCGCCGAGATGGCCGACCTGTACGCCGCCGCCGAGTACCAGCTCGTGCTGTTGCGGGATCTGCCGGCGTTGCACGGGGCCGTGCCGGCCAAGTTGCAGGCCGCGTTGTCGGCCGGAGCGCCGGTCGTCGCGTCCGCCGGGGGCGACACGGTCGACCTGGTGGAACGGGCCCGTGCCGGCCTCTCCTGCCCGGCGGAGGACTGGCAGGCCCTGGCGGACCGGTTCGCCCTGGCCGCGGTGATTCCCGGTACGGCACGGGCGGAGATGGCGCAGCGGGCGAGAGACAGCTACCTGGCGCGGATGTCCCTACGGACCGGGGTCGACCAGATCGAGCAGATGTTGGCCGAGGCGGCGGCGAGCCGGCGTCGGCGGTAATCGGTGGCCCGGCGGTCAATCCGGCCGCCGGGCGCCGTCCGACCGTTTTATGAGCTTTTCTCACTACAAAGACATAAAACAGCCTTGAAGGGCCTTGAAATACCTACGAGGGGCTGTTAGGCGTGCTATAGAGATATAGGACACAAACGACATTCTGTCCGATTCATTCCAATTAGTCGAGAGCGGTGGTGGAAGTGGGGGATGTTTCCCCGGGGCGGCGGCGGCAATCGGCCCGCCGTCGAGCGTTCCGACGCAACCTGCGTCGGGCCCTGCTCACCACCCTGGTGGTCGTCTGCCTGCTCGGCCTGGTGGGCGGCTGGCTCGGGCTGCGCGGCTGGCAGGCGAGGGGAAACCTGGACAACGCCGCGAGCCTGGCCCGCGAGTTGAGCCAGCAGGTGCTCGACGGCGAGACCGTCCAGGCCCGCCGCACCCTCGCCGCCCTGCAACAGCAGACGGCGGCCGCCCGGTCCCGTACCGGCGATCTCGGCTGGCGGGCGGCCGGAAACACCCCGTACGGCGGCTCGACCCTGTCCGCCGTACGGGCCCTCGCGGTGGGCATCGACGAACTCGCCCGCCGGGCGTTCCCCCCGCTGGTGGAACTCGACCTGAGCACGCTGCTGCCCAGCACCGGGCGGCTGGACCTGGCCGCGCTGCGGACCGCGATGCCCGCCGTCGGTGCGGCGGACACCGCCGCGCAGGAGGTCCGGGAGCAGATCAGGACCGTACCCACCGACGGGCTCCAGCCCTCGGTCCAGGAGGCGGTACGGCTGCTGCGTACCGAACTGGATCGGCTGGTCACCCTCACCTCCGCCGTCCGGCGCAGCGGCACCCTCCTTCCGGTGCTGCTTGGCGGCAGCGGGACCAGGACATACCTGGCGCTCTTCCAGAACCTCGCCGAGCCCCGGGCGACCGGCGGGATCTTCGGCGCCTACGCCGTCATCCAGGCCAACGGCGGCCAGGTGAAGATCGTCAAGCAGGGGGCGGCCAGCGAACTGAGGAGCTTCGCCCGGCCGGTGTTGCCGCTGTCCCGGGAACACCGGGCGCTCTACACCGACCTGCTCGGGATCTACCCCGCGGACGTGAACCTCACCCCGCACTTCCCCACCGCGGCCACGCTCTTCCGGGAGATGTACCGGCGAGCCGGCGGCGGCACCGTTGACGGCGTACTCGCCACCGATCCGGTGGCGCTGTCCTACCTGCTCCGGGCCGTCGGTCCGGTACCGGTGCCGGGGCATCCGACCCTCACCGCGCCCACGGTGGTCCGGACCCTGCTGTCGGACACCTATCGCCGGATCGACGCGCCGGCAGAGCAGGACGACTACTTCGCCGCGTCGGCCAAGGCGGTCTTCAACGCGTTGCTGAACCGCGCGGTCAATCCGCGGGCCGTGGCGGAGGCCCTCGGCGCGGCCGTCGCCGAGCGCCGGATCCTGTTCTGGAGTGCCCGCCCGGCCGAGCAGCGGGAACTCGTCGACACCCGGCTGGCCGGTGTGCTGCCGGACCGGGAGACGGTGAACAACGTCGGCGTCTTCATCAACGACGGCAGCGGCGCCAAGCTCGGCTACTACCTGAACGGCGCCGCCGAACTGACCGTCGGCGACTGCCGCCCCGACGGTCGACGCGAACTACATCTACGCCTCACCCTGCGCTCGACCGCGCCCTCCTCCGGGCTCAGCCAGTCGGTCCGGGGCCTGGCGATGTCCGGTGATCCCTACACGATGAGGGTCCTGGTCTACGTGTTCAGCCCGCTGCGCGGATCACCGCGTGGTGCCCGGCTGGACGGCAAGCCGGCACCGGTGGGCGGCGGCATGGAGCGGGGGCGCCGGGTCGGCGTACTCGCCGTCGACATCAAACCCGGACGTACCCGCGTGCTGGAGGTCAGCCTGCTTACCCAGGAAAAAGCCAGCGGCGCGGCGGAGCTGTGGCTGACCCCCGGCTCGCGGCCCTGGACCACCCGTGTCAGTCCCGCACCCGCGTGCGATCAGTAGATCGCCGCATCAGCAGAACGTCATCCGCTCCGAAGTGAACGGCATGCGATCAGTAGAGAGAGGAACCATCATGCGGCTATCCCGCATCATCGGCTCGGTCGTGGCGACACTCGCCACGGTGGGCGCGTTCGCCATCGCGGGGATGCCCGCGGCGGCCCAACCACTACCCCAACCGCCCTATCCGCCGGTACCGCCGTCGCTGACGGTCAGCGACCCCACGGTGGAGGTGGGGACAACGTTCACCGTGTTCGGCTCGGGGTTCGGCGGCAACGAACTCGTCCGGCTCGACTTCGCGCTCGGGCCACTGGCCCTGGGTGCCCAGACGGCGGCGGACACCGGCGGGGTCGGCGCCATGCTGCCGGTCGCGCGCCAGGCGGCGCAGGTGTACACCAATCCGACCAGCATCACCGTACGGGCCAACGTGACCGGTGAGTTCTCGGTCCGGGTCCGGTTCACCCGGACCGGCACCCTGACCATCACCGCGACCGGCCTCACCACCGGGCGGGTGGCGAGCACCACCGTCACCATCGTCCAGGCGCAGCCACCGCTCCCGGTCACCGGTAGCGAGACCGGATCACAGATCGCGGTCGGCACCATGCTGTTGATCGCCGGTGCGCTGCTCGTACTGGTGGCCGTGGTCTGGCGGAGCCGGAGCCGTCGTACCGGACGGTCGCGGCAGCTGACCCCGGTCGGCTGACCTTCGCCGCCGGGCCGGGTCGGCGATGTCGCCGCCGACCGGGTCCCTGGACAACGCGCCTGCCGGACGGGTCCACCCGTCCGGCAGGCGCGTCGTGGTGGCGGGGCCCGCTTCGGTCGGTACGCGTCGTCGGGCGCGGGTCAGATCGCCAGTAGCGTCTTGCCCACCGTGGCCCGCGATTCGATCGCCGCGTGTGCGTCGGCCGCCCGCTCCAGCGGAAACCGCTGCCCGATCACCGGACGCAACCGCCCGGCCCGGGCCTCGGCCAGCGCTGCCCGGGTGAGCTCCCGCAGCTCGGCGGGATCGGACCGGGGAACCCGGACGATGGTCGCCCCCCGTTGCCTCGCGACCTCGTCCGGGATGTCCGTCCACGTTCCACTGGCCAGACCGAAACTGACCATCCGGCCGTTCCGGTCGAGCAACTCGAACGCCGCCCGCCCCACGGTGCCGCCGACACCGTCGAAGACGACGTCGACCGCGCCGACGGCACCGCGTACCCGGTCCGTCCAACCCGGAGCCTGGTAGTCGACCGCCACGTCGGCGCCCAGTTCGCGGGCCAGCTCGCCCTTTCGCCCGCCGCCCGTCGCCGCGACGACCGTGGCGCCGGCCGCCGTGCCGAGCTGGACCAGCAGACTTCCGACGCCACCCGCCGCGGCCTCGACCAGGATCCGTTCTCCGGTGCGGATCCGGGCCGTCCGGATCAGCAGGGTGGCGGTACGGCCGTCGGCCAGCAACGCCACCGCGCTGTCCAGCGGAAGCCCGTCCGGCACCTCGATCAGGTCCTCGGCCTTCGCCACCGCGCGCTCGGCATAGCCTCCCGAACCCCCGGTGCCGCTGACCACCCGCCGCCCGACCAGCGCCGGGTCGACGCCCGGCCCGACCGAGTCGACCAGGCCGCCGACGCCGTTGCCCGGAATCACCGGCAGCTCCGGTCTGAACCCTCCGGGGCCAGCACCGGCGCGGAGCTGCGTTTCCACGAAGGTGATGTTGGCGAATTCGACCGCGACCACGACCTGACCGGGCCCGGCCACCGGATCGGGCCGGTCGGTCGCGACGAGCACCTCCGGCCCGCCGAACTCCGTCAACCACACCGCGCGCATCTCGGCCCCTCCCGGCTCGACGGCACCTCGGACGCAAGTCAACAACCTGAACCTCGGTCGAGGTCAACCGCGGGGAGGGCGGAAACCGTATTTCGCCGGAGTCGGGCTCCGAGGCCCGCCGACGCGGGAGGTGGTCCCGGGCGGCGGCCGGGCCCGATCAGCCGAGCGCCGCCCGGACGGCCGGCACCACCTCTTCGGCGAAGATCCGGGACTGCTGCTCCCGGTCGCCGTTGGGCCAGAAGACGAAGGTGTTGAGGCGCTGTGCGGTGTAAAGGCCGGTCAACGTCTCCACCCACCGTTCGACCGGGCCGTGGAAGGCGTCCTTGTCGGCCGGCCCGATCAGCCCCATTACGTTGTAGAGCCGGACGAGCCGGTCCGGATCCCTACCCGCGGAGCGGGCCGCCTCGTCGATGATCTCGTTCAGCTCGCCGACCCGTGCCGGTGGCACGTACGGCGCGGAGACCGACCAGCCGTCGGCCTTCGCGCCGACCAGTCGTACCGCCTTGGGGCCGACCACACCGAGCCAGAGCCCGATGTCGTGTGCCGGTCGAGGACCGGGCCGGACCTCCTCCAGTACGTAGTGCCGGCCCTGGTGTGCGTACGGCTTCCCGGCCCAGCTCGCCCGGATGACGTCGATCGCCTCGTCCAGTGCCGCCCGAGCCGCCCCCGGAGTACGGCGGGGCCCGCCCATCCCGGCGATCGCGTCGACGAATCCGCCCGCCCCCAGCCCCAGCTCGAACCGGCCTCCGCTCAGGACGTCGATGCTGGCGGCCTGCTTGGCCAGCATCGCCGGAGGGCGCAACGGGAGGTTCGCCACGTTCGGGAACAGCCGTACCCGACTGGTCCGGCCGGCCAGCCAGGTCAGCACCGTGAAGGTGTCGAAGAAACCCTCGTTGTACGGGTGGTCCTGCACCCCGACGTACTCGATGCCGTTGTTGTCGGCGATCGCGGCGATGCGCTCGGCGATGGCCAGCCCGCCGACGTTCGGATCCACGTTGAGGCCGAATCTGACCGGTTGTCCCATGTCCGCCAGTCTGGCACCCGGGCCGTCCGGCGGCGGCTGGTACCCGCGCGGGACGGATGGGTGCTGCCGTCGCCGGGGCTGCTCAGGCGGCCGGGCCGGCGGCGTAGGCTCGGCGGGGTGAGTACTGCGGAGCCGATGCCGGGGGAGACCCTGCGACCGGGTACGGCGGCGGCGGTCGCCGAGCCGACCAACGTGCTGCTGCCGGGCCACGACGTGCCGCTGGGCCGTTACACCACCGTGCGTCGCCTGTTGCCGCAGCGACAGCTCCGTACCGTCGGGGCCTGGTGTTTCGTCGACCACTTCGGTCCGGACAACGTCGCCAACCGTCCCGGGATGGGCATCGGGCCGCATCCGCACACCGGACTGCAGACCGTCACCTGGCTGGTGCACGGCGAGATCCGGCACCTGGACAGCCTCGGTAGCGACCAGCTCATCCGGCCCGGTCAGCTGAACGTGATGACGTCCGGGCACGGGATCGCACACTCCGAGTACTCGCCTCCCGACCACCCGCCCACCCTGCACGGGTTGCAGCTCTGGGTGGCGCTGCCCGACGCCGCCCGCTCGGGCCCGCCCGGGTTCGCCCACCACCCGGACCTGCCGGTGCTGGCCGAGCCGAATCTGTCGGTGACCGTGCTGGTGGGGGAGTTCGGCGGCGTCCGGTCCCCGGCGGTGGTGCACTCCCCGCTGCTCGGCGCGCAGCTCTGGCTACCGGACGGCGGGACGGCCCGGCTGCCGCTGACCGCCGGATTCGAGCACGGCGTGCTGGTGATGTCCGGCGCGGCCGAGGTCGCCGACACCGCGCTGACCCCGGGCTCGCTGCTCTACCTCGGGCCCGGCCGTCGGGAGCTGACGGTCCGGGCCGCCGGTCCGACCCGGCTGATGCTGCTCGGCGGCGAGCCGTTCGACGCGTCCCTGGTGATGTGGTGGAACTTCGTCGGGCGGTCGCACGAGGAGATCGCCGAGGCCCGCGCGGACTGGATGGCCGGCAGCGCCCGGTTCGGCCGGGTGCGGGGCGACGACGCGGATCCGCTGCCGGCGCCGGAGATGCCGACGACCCGGCTGAAGAGCCGTGATCGGCACGGTCGCACCGTCGGATGAGCGCCGGTCCGGCGAAACCTCCGGGGCCCGGCAGCTTTGGTCCGACCCGTCGCGGGTAGTCGCCGGCATGGCGACCACTGCGACGACCAGCGTCGAGGACCGCAAGCGGCTCGTCCGCGCTCTGGTGGGGCGGAGCCGGGGCTTCGCCGAGGAGTACGGACTCCAGGTGACCAACAACCCGGCGAGTCTCTTCCAGGTGCTCTGCCTGTCGATCCTGTTGCGCCGGAGCCCGGACGCCCGCCGGGCGGTGGAGCCGGTGCTGGCGCTACGCAACCAGGGTTGGGGGAGTCCGGCCCGGATGGCCCGGTCCCGACCGGAGGCGCGGGTCGGGGTGCTCCGCGACCACGGCCGGCGCGGCGACGCGGACCGGCTCGCCGGCACGTTGGGCGATCTCGCCGTCGCGCTGGTCGAGCGCTACCGGGGAGATCTGCGACGACTGCGTGCCGCGGCGCGGTATGAGCCCGCCCGCGAGCGGACGCTGCTCCGCGAACTGCCCGGAGTGGACGCCGAGGTGGTCGAGCTGTTCCTGCGTGAGGTCCAGGCGCTGTGGTCGGAGACCCCGCCGGTCGCCGATCGGGGTGCCCTGGTCGCCGCCCGGAAGCTCCGTCTCGGAAGGACGGCTGCCGACCTGGCCGTACTCGCCGGTGGCGGCGAGTCCGAGAAACTGGCCTGGTTGGTAGGTGCCCTGGCAAGGGTCGAGCTGGAGAACACATACGACGAAATCGCCCGTTGAGTGGCTAAACAGCGTGTTTTCGCGCACAGTTTTCACGAATTCTGGCCGGTTGGACAATCCCAGATCATAAGATAGGTCAGCGGCGCTTGCTCGCCCGGTTCGGGCTGGCAGCCGCTGCCCGGCAGCGGTCCGTGTCCGGTTCGGACACGTCGACCTTGCCGGGGCAATGTCGGACGTGGCGCCCGGTTCGCGTCCAACCGCGAATGGGGCGCCTCGTCCGGTGCCTCGGTCGCGTCCGGCAGTGGGGTTACTCGGCCAGTCCGGCCAACAGGTTGATGGTCGCCGCGATGATGACCGCGCCGAACAGGTACGACAACAGCGCGTGCCGCAGCACGGTGGCCCGCATCGCCTTCGAGGTCAGGTCGGTGTCCGCGACCTGGAACGTCATGCCGATCGTGAAGGACACGTAGGCGAAGTCGGTGTACCGGGGCGGCTCCGACTCGTGGAAGTTGATCCCGCCGTCCTCGCCGGTGTAGTACAGCACGGCGTACCGGGCGGTGAAGACCGTGTGCACCACGGTCCAGGAGAGCAGCACGCTGATGATGCCCAGTCCGATGTGCAGGTCCCGTTCGAAGCCGCGGACGGACTGGTCGGTGGCCAGCAGGATCCCGATCGCCAGCAGGCTGGCCAGGCCCGCCGTCAGCAGCACCACGTCGCGTATGGCCCGGCTCGGATCCTCCCGGACGGCCAGTTCGGCGGTCTCCTGCCAGGTCCGGGGCCACAACACCCGCCAGGCCCACAGCAGATAGGTGAGCGCCGCCGCGTCCCAGCCGATCAGCGGCCCCATGATCGCCGAGTGCAGGAGCGTAATCGGCAAGCCGACGCAGAGCCCGACGGCCGTGAAGACGGCCACCTGCACCGACGCCGCGGGCGGCTCCCGTCGAGGCTTGCGTCGTGGCCGGCCCCCCTGGGAGTTCACGGCTTCCGCCCCGTCCCCGCGGAAGCTGTCAGAGCTGCCGCATGTGCCGGGCGACCCGCTGGTGGGTACGGTTGCGCGCCTTCGCGGCGAGTTCCGCGGGACTGGCGTCCGGGGCCAGGTCGGTCGCGGCCGACCGGGCCACCTCCTCGGTGTTGTGGTAGTCCACCGGCGGCATTCCGCGCAGCGCCTGGAGCACCTCGCGCGGCGCTCCCGCGCGTTCGGCCTCCCGGACGATGTCCTCCTTGGGCGCCGGAAAGTCCATCGACTCCAGGTACCGCAGTACGTCCGCGTTGGTCACCATGAGATCCTGCTCCTCGCCGGTTTGTCTGGTTCACCGGCCGGCCGGATACCCGTTGCGGGGACACTCACGCCTCCACCGGAACCCCGATCGCGGGCGGCCCGGCCCGGCTTGCGGAATATTTGCCTCGCCAGTCCGCCACGGCGGGACTAACCTCGCCCGGATGCCTGAGGTTCCCGTCCGTTACCGGTCAGCCGACGAGGACAGTGGCCGCTGGACCGGCTTCCCACACCGCCCGGGGGACGTGGTGATCAGCACCCGGTCCAAGAGCGGCACCACCTGGATGCAGATGATCTGTGCCCTCCTGGTCTTCCAGGACCCGGATCTGCCGGCGCCGCTGGCCGAGTTGTCGCCGTGGCTCGACTGGCTCGTCGAACCCCGGGACGAACTCTTCGCCCGGCTGGCCGCCCAGCCGCACCGCCGGTTCATCAAGACACACACCCCGCTCGACGGGATCCCGCTCGACACCCGGGTCGACTACATCGTGGTCGCCCGGGATCCACTGGACATGGCGGTGTCGCTCTATCACCAGGTCGACGCGCCGAGCCGAACGTGCTGCTCGTGCACTACGGCGACCTGGCGACCGATCTGCCGGGCGAGATGCGCCGGATCGCGGAGCGGCTCGGGATCGAGGTGCCGGAGCGACGCTGGCCCGATCTGGTCGAGGCGGCCACGTTCGCGCAGATGCGGGCCAGGGCGGCCCGGCTGGTGCCGGACCGGTCCGGCGTACTCAAGGACCGGTCGGCGTTCTTCCGGCGGGGCAGTTCGGGTGCGGGGCGGGAGGTGCTCAGCGCCGACGAGGTCGCACACTACCGGCGCCGGCTGGCCGGGCTGGGACCGCCGGACCTGGTGCGCTGGCTGCACCCCGACGATGGTCCGACGCAGGTCGCCCACCGTTCATCTCCGTCGATACGGCTGGTCACCGGGTCGAATTAGGTCTATCGGCGTTCACGAGTGGCGTGGAGGTCTCCGATGGATCGCCGGGCACGGTGGTTCGGAGATCACCGGGCCGGCCTTCTCGCCCGACGGCACCCGGCTCTACTTCTCCTCGCAGCGGGGGAGCAGCGGATCGTCCTCCGGCGGCATCACCCACGAGGTTCGGGGCCCGTTTCGGTCCTGATCTCGGTCGACGGCCGGATCAGGCGACGACGCCGTCGCCACGGAGTCGCCTGATCCGGTCGGCGTCGAGGCCGAGTTCGGCCAGCAGTTCGTCGGTGTGCTCGCCGGGGTGTGGCGGCGGCCGGCGGATCGCCCCGGGGGTACGGCTGAACCGGGGGGCCGGCGCCGGCTGCTCCGCCCCGGCGTGTGCGACGAACACCCCCCGGGCGGCGAGGTGCGGGTGCCGGGGTGCCTCCCGCCAGTCGAGCACCGGGACCACGCAGGCGTCGGTGTGCTCCAGCAGGCCGGCCCAGTCGTCCCGACTCCGGGTCCGGAACAGCCGCGCCCACGCCTGCCGCAGCGCGGGCCAGTTCGCGGGGTCGGTACGGTCGAGCGCCTCGTCGGGGGGCAGCGGAAATCCGGTCCGCCGGACCAGTTCGGCGTAGAACTGGGGCTCCACGGCGCCCACCGCCAGGTACTTCCCGTCCGCACACTCGTAGGTGCCATAGAACGGTGCACCGCCGTCGAACATGTTGACCCCGCGCGCGTCCTGCCACATCCCCATCCCGCGCAGGGAATGGATCATTGTGGAGAGCAGCGCCACCCCGTCCACCATGGCGGCGTCCACCACCTGCCCGGTCCCGCCGCCCCGGATGTCGAACAGCGCGCAGACCACGCCGAGTGCCAGCAGCATTCCGCCGCCACCGAAGTCACCGACCAGGTTCATCGGCGGCACCGGTGGCTCGCCGGCCCGACCGATGCCGTGCAGTACGCCGGTCAGCGCCAGGTAGTCGATGTCGTGCCCGGCGTACGGGGCGTTCGGGCCGTCCTGGCCCCAGCCGGTCATCCGGCCGTACACCAGCCGGGGGTTCATCGCCAGGCAGTCCTCCGGTCCCAGGCCGAGGCGCTCGGTGACACCCGGCCGGAACCCCTCGACGAGTACGTCGGCGTCCCGGACCAGGTCGCGCACCACCTCCCGGCCGGCGGCTGTCTTGAGGTCGACGGCCAGTGATCGTCGTCCCCGGTTCAGCAGATCGGGATGGGGGGTGCCGAACCGCTCCGGCCGGACCTCGGCGACCCGGTCGATCCGGACCACGTCGGCACCCAGGTCGGCGAGGACCATCGCCGCGAACGGGCCCGGACCGATGCCGGCGAGTTCGACGATCCGGACGCCGTGCAGTGGGCCGCCCAGGGCCGCCGGTCGGGGTGCGGTCATCCGTGCACGATAGGACAGCGCCGTCCGCGGGTCGAGCCGGTGGCCTCCGCCGGCGGCCGGTTGGCGCGCGTCGCGGGATGCTGCCTGCCGGGTTCCGGCGGCATCGTCCGCGCGCTTGCCGACCAGGGCGGTCAGCAGGGCTTATCGTCGGCGGAGACGCCGCTGGTCGTGGCGGGAGAGAACGGATCGACCGCTATGCGTACGGGCGAGGTGGGCCACAGTGGCACCGGTCGCGATGCCGTCGACAGTGCCCTTGGCAGTGCCGGTGGCAGTGCGGGTGCTGGTGCGGGGCGCCGTGCCGGTCAGGACGGGCGGCCGGCGCGGCTCGGGTACTGGCGACTGGTCGGCGCCCCGCCGCCCACCCGCGCCGAACGGCTCGGTCGACTGGTCGGACTGCGGGTGCTCCGGATCCCCGGGACGCGACGGATACTGGTCGTCGCCGGGTCGATGGACCGGCTACGGGACCTGTCGACCCGGCCCGTGTCGCTGGTAGCGACCAGTTCGGCGACCATCGTGGTGGCGTACTGGCGGGCGCCCCGGCGGGGCTGGTCCGGGGACATCGGGCCGTTGGCGCACCTCCGGGGGCACCGGGTGGCGTTGCCGGGTCGGGGGCGGGGCGTCGCCACGGTCACCGTCCGGCTCTCCCGGCCCGCGCAGTTCCGCGACGTGCTCGCCGCGGTGCTGCGCGCGTTGGGGCCGAGCCGGCCGCTTCCGGCGCCGGCCGGTCCGAACCTGACCGGCCAGGACACCCTGCCGGCCTACCTGCCGACCCAGCCGGCGGCCTCGGTGGCCCGGGGCGTGCTGCGGGACAGCCCGGAGATCCGGGCCCACGATGTGGTGCTGCGGGCGGTGGGCTCGCCGGGATCGGCGTCCGGCGCGGCGGCGTACGCGGTGGGTTGGGAGACGGGCCGGCACGGGCCGTACCTGGCCGGTGGCCCGGCCGTGCTGGTGGACGCGCGCCGGATCAATCCGCGTGGCCACCGGGCCGGTTGCTACCGGCCGGACGCCCCCCGGGTACGGCTGGAGTTCGCCCCGACGCCGGGGTGGCGCAGGGGCGGTGCCCGGACGAGACCACAGCAGCTCGACGGGCCGGGGGTGACCGCTCCGGTTCTCGCCATGCTGCGCCAGGTAGGCGTGGTCGACTGTCCGGACGTTCCCGACACCGGGCCGGTGGAGGTGGCGGCGCTGCTGGTCCAGGTGGCGATGACCGGGGCCGTGGTGTCCGCCCCGACCCTGCCGGACCGGGTGGCCGACCTGATCGTTCCGGAACTGCGGACCCTGCTGGCGAGTGCGGTGACCGAGACCGAGCCGCTGGCCCGGGAGGCGCGCAGCGTACGACAGCGGCGGGCGGCGCTGCGGGGGCACGGCACAGCGTTCGCGCTGCCGGGGCTCACCTCGGCCGTCTTTCCTCAGCTCCCCGCCTTCCCGTCGGTGAGTGCGCTGCTGACCACCCGGCGTCCCGAGCGGCTGCCGGCGGCGCTACGGATGATCATCGAGCAGACGTATCCGGAGCTGGAGATCATCCTCTGCCTGCACGGCGTCGAACTACCGGAGCCGGTACGCGCCACGCTGGCGCGGTGCGGTCGGCCGTACGAGATCGTCCAGGTGCCGGGCACCGCCAGTTTCGGTGAGGCGCTGGGCGCCGCGACCGGGCGGGCCCGGGGGAGCCTGGTCACCAAGTTCGACGACGACGACAGCTACGCCACGGAACACGTCTGGGACCTGGTGCTGGCCCGGCACTACTCGGGCGCGACCCTGGTGGGAAAGGGATCCGAGTTCGTGCACCTGGAGACGCTGGGCGTCACCATCCGACGGCCGTCGGGCGCGGCCGAGACCGACGGCGAGGTGGTGGCCGGCGGCACGATGCTGATCGCCAAGGGGGATCTCGAGGCGGTCGGCGGCTGGCGTCCGGTGCCCAGATCCGTCGACTTCGGACTGCTCGACCGGGTGCGGCGGGACGGTGGCGTCATCTACCGGACCCACCCGCTCGGCTACGTCTACCACCGGCGGGCGGCCGGACACACCTGGGACCCCGGCGAGCCCTACTTCCTCGACAGCGCGTACGCCCGCTGGACCGGTCTGCCGGCCGAGGTGCTGGGCGAAACCGATCCGTAAGATTCGAGGTTGTCACCTGCGACCCCCGATGAGGTGGTAGGACTAGCGGGTGGGCATCGTGTCTCCAGGCTTCCAGGGTCGGCGTCGACCGGCCGAGCCGAACCTGCCGCCCGGGCAGTACCTCACCGAGGACTTTCCGGTGCTCTCCGCCGGCCCCACCCCACGGGTGCCGCTGACGGACTGGGAGTTCGTGCTCAGCACCGAGACGGGTGCCGAGTTCCGCTGGTCCTGGGACGAGATGTGGGCGCTGCCCACGGAGACGCCGACGGTGGACATCCACTGCGTGACCCACTGGTCGAAGCTCGGCACGAACTGGCGGGGCGTCTCGGTGGACACCCTGCTGGACGGCGTCGACACCGCCGCCGACTACGCCCTGGTGCACTCGTACGGCGGCTACACCACCAATCTGCCGCTGGACGACCTGCGGGACGGGCAGGCCTGGATCGTCCACCAGTACGACGGTGGCGACCTGCCTGCCGAGCATGGCGGGCCGGCCCGGCTGCTGGTGCCGCACCTCTACTTCTGGAAGTCCGCCAAGTGGGTGCGCGGCATCCGCCTCGGCCTGACCGACGAGCCCGGTTTCTGGGAGACCGCCGGCTATCACGACTACGGTGACCCATGGCGCGAACAGCGATACCAGGGCGACTGACCAAGCGGGCCGGCTGGTGGGTCGCCCGCCTGGTCGACCGCCGGGAGGAGACCGCCACCGCCTGCACGCTGGTGCTGGAGGTTCCCGACTGGCCCGGGCACCTGCCGGGCCAGCACGTCGACCTGCGGCTGACCGCCGAGGACGGCTACCAGGCGGCCCGCAGCTACTCGGTGTCCGCCCCGGCCGACGGTGAGCGGATCGAGGTGACCGTCCAGCGGGTGCCCGACGGAGAGGTCTCGCCGTACCTCAACGAGGGTCTGTCGGTCGGCGACCAGATCGAGGTCAAAGGTCCGCTGGGCGGCTATTTCGTCTGGCGGATGACCGACGCCGCACCGGTGCTGCTGGTCGGGGGCGGCTCGGGCATCGCGCCGCTGATGGCGATGATCCGGGCCCGCCGGGCGGCCGGGAGCCGGGTGCCGTTCCGGCTGATCTACTCGGTCCGGACCGAGCGCGACATCTACTTCGCCGACGAACTGCGCCGCCGGGCCCGGGACGACCAGGGGCTCGACGTCGCCTACGTCTACACCCGGGAGGTGCCGGAGATTTCGCCCGCCCAGGCACACCGGATCGCGGTCGCCGACCTGAACACCCACGGCTGGCCGCCACAGCTCGAACCGACGAACTTCGTCTGCGGCCCGACCGGGTTCGTGGAGGCCGTGTCCGACATCCTGGTCGCGCTCGGTCACGAGCCCCGCCGGGTCAAGACCGAGCGGTTCGGTCCGACCGGTGGCTGACGGCAACGACGAGCGCAGCGAGGAGTGGACGTGACCGAGCAGGTGTATCCCGGGCGGCCGGGGATGGACTACGTGGACGGCAACATGCTGGCCGGTCCGTTGCAGGAGGTGTTCGCCGTGGACCTGACCACGGCCACCGGCCGGTGTGCCTCGTGTGGACAGACCGGGCCGGTGGCCGCGTTGCGGGTCTACTCGAACGCACCCGGTGTGGTCGCCCGCTGTCCGTCCTGCACCGAGGTCATGCTCCGGCTGGTCCGTACCCCGAACAGCGCCTGGTTGGACCTACGCGGTTCGACCTTCCTACAGATTCCGATGCCGGCGGAGTCGTTCACGACGCCGGGGCCGGTCGCGATGTAGCCGCCGCCGGCCCTGGGTCGAATCTGCCGGTCGCGCCGAGCCGCCGCCAGAAGGCCAGCAGCAGTAGCGTCGTCCCTGCCGCCGCTGCCCAGAACGGCACCGTGAGGCTGTCGGTTCCCGCCGCCAGGATTCCGCCGAGCAGCGTGCCGACGGCGGCGCCACCGAGGTCGAGCAACGAGTAGACGCTGTTCACCCGGCCGCGCAGCTCGTCCGGTACGAGCCGGGCCCGCAACGACATCACCAGCGCGCCCCAGACCATGGTGTGCACGCCGAACAGTGCCATGATCGCGGCCGCGAGCCAGGGTTCGCGGGTTGCCGCCAGCACCGCGTGGGTGGCGATCTCGACGACCAGGCCCGCCCGCAACAGGGCCGGGGTACCGAATCTCCTCCGCAGTCGCGGGCTGAGCCAGGCGCCGAGCAGTCCGCCGACGGCGGAACTGGTCAGCAGTACGCCGAAACCGATCTCGTCCAGCCCGAGCCGCTCCCGGCAGTAGAGGACGAAGACCGCGAACGCGGCGCAGAACACCACGTTCATCAGGCAGAGGCACACCGCCAGCATCCGCAGCACCGCCGACTCCCACATGGCCCGGAGGCCGACGACGATCTCCGCGCCAAGGCTCCGCCCCGCGCGCCGGCCGCCGGTCGGCTGCTCCGTCGGTGCGGGCCGCCAACGC
The DNA here is from genome assembly GCF_042658085.1 of Plantactinospora solaniradicis. NCBI lineage: Bacteria > Bacillati > Actinomycetota > Actinomycetes > Micromonosporales > Micromonosporaceae > Plantactinospora > Plantactinospora solaniradicis. The sequence goes on from NZ_JBHSPR010000008.1 coordinate 516,178, forward strand.
AATGTGGTGAGCAGGAGCGCGGCGAGCACGAAGGTGACCGCGTTGAGCCCGAACGGCCACGCCACCGCCACCACGAAGAGATACGCGCCGAAGGGTTTCGCGATGAACTGGTTGCCCACCACGAAGGTCGCCTGCAACCACCCGTACGCCTGCTCCAGGCGTTGCTCGGGGACGACGGTGGGCAGCACCGACACGGCGGCGGTGTCGGCCATCGTCTCGCCGACGCCGAGCAGGAAGAAGGCCACGTACACCGTCGGCACGGTGACGACGTCGGCCAGTGCGAGGCCGGCGAGGGTGCCGAGCGCGACGGCCCGGCCCAGGTCTACCGCGACCATCACCCTGCGGCGGTCGAGCCGGTCCACCAACGCCCCGCCGGGAAGCGAGAACAGCAGCCAGGGCAGTTGTCCAACGAATGCCGCCCCGGCGATCAGGGCCGGGTCGTCGGTCAGCGAGGCGACCAGGAGCGGTCCGGCCACCGCCGTGACTCCGTCACCGATGTTCGAGATCGCGCTGGCGGACCAGAGCTTACCGAACTCCCGACCGAGCCGGGGCACCGGTCGGTCGGGGGTAGCGCGGTCCGGGGTGGGGCGGTCGGGCGTGGATTCGTCGGGCGTGGACTGGTTCGGTGTGGCGGCGGTGGTCATCGGTACCACCGCCGGTCAGCCGGACGGGAACACTCTCTCCGGGTGCTCGGGCACGCGGAGTTGACGTACGGGAACAAGGAAGTCTCCTCGGAGGCGATGAGGCGGCGCCGGATGTGGGCGCCGGGAATCGGGCCGTCGGGATCGGCGGCCGATGGATCGCTCCGAGGCGGAAGCCCGGGGTGGACGGATGGTGCCGGCCCGGTCGGTGACCAGGACCGGGCGCCCGGTCGGCAGGACCGGGCGCGACGTCAGCGAGTGGTGGACTTCCGCGTCGGAGCGGAGACCTGCACCGTGCCGAGGAGAGCAATGCTCATGATCAGCCTCCTGATGTCGCCGTCGAACGTCGGACGCTACCGGGGGCCGACCGCGACCGGCAAGCCCAGGCCGACCACGACCCGGCAAGCCTTCGGCGGGCGGGTAGACTGAGCCGAACGGTTCCCGTCGATGGCCCGTGTGCGCCGCGAAGCACATCTCCAATGACTGACACCTCCCGCGGCGGAGCCGCCGTCCTCCCGTGAGCCCGGCCATCCGGGTCCGCCCCCGGCGTGAGTTGAGGGCCGCGCGCCGTCCCCGGGCCCACCGATGCTGGGGCCATCTCGTCGCGGCGCCGCTGTGGCCGATGCACGGCGCCAACCTCGGCACCCTGTTGCGGACCTGCGACGCCGTCGGTGCCTGTCTGGCCGTACCACCGTGGCGCTGGGTCGACGAGGCCGTGGCACGTGGCAACACGTTGCGCCGGCCGAGCTGCGTACACCGGGTCGGTAACCCGCTGAGCTGGCTGGCCGCCGAACGGTCGGCCGGGGCGCGGATCCTCGGCGTCGAACTGGCCGAGGAGGCGGTCCGACTCGCCGACCTGCCACCCGCCCGGCGCCGGACCATCGTGGTGCTCGGGCACGAGGCCACCGGCATTCCGGCGGAGGCGCTCGACACCCTCGACGCGGCGGTGGAGATCCCGATGGTCGGTACCGGGTTGAGCCTGAACGTCGCGGTGGCGGGTTCGTTGGTCCTTTACAAGCTGGCCGGCCTGCTCTGAGAGCCGGGTAATCGGATGTGCCCAACCGAGCGTCGGCTGACACACTCAGCCGATGGCAGAACCAGTCGATCCCGCAGCCGTCCGGTACGCCCGGATGCGCTGGAACACCCCGTTGTCGGAAGACCATGCCGAGATGCTGCTGAGGCGGCTCGACATCCGGCCCGGGGCGTCCCTGCTGGATCTCGGCTGCGGCTGGGGTGAGCTGCTGCTCCGGGCGGTCGCCGGCAGCGACGGGGCCACCGGGGTCGGAGTCGACACGGACACCGACGCCCTGGAGCGGGGCCGGCTGGCCGCAGCCGAGCGGTCGCTGCCCGACGTCACCTTCGTCCGGGAAGAGGCGACCGCCTGGCAGAAGCCGGCCGACCGCGTCATCTGCCTCGGCTCGTCGCACGTTCTCGGCGGAACGGTGCCCGCCCTCGACATCCTCGGCGGGCTCGTCCGGCCGGGTGGGCGGCTCCTCTTCGGTGACGCCTACTGGCAGCGGACCCCGTCGACCGAGGCCGTGGAAATCTTCGGCGACCAGACCATGTCCCTGCCGGACCTGATCGAACAGATCCGGGTCGCGGGCTGGCGGGTCCTGCACTTCTCCACCGCAGACCAGCGGGAGTGGGACGACTTCGAGAGCACCTGGCGGGCCGCCCGGCAGGAATGGTTGCTGGAGCATCCCGACGATCCCCGCGCCGACGACCTACGGGACGAACTCGACACCCAGCTCCGGGAGTACGTCGCTGTCTACCGGAGCGTCCTGGGGCTGGGTTACTTCGTCCTGGGGCGTTGACGTTGGCGACTGCCGCACCGTCGGTGTCGGATGGCGGCTCTACACTCCGGCGCCATGATGGACGTGACCGCCGAGGTGCCCGAGGCGCGGCCGACGACGGTGATGTCGGTCCCGTTGTCGCCGTACGCGACCGAGCTGCTGCGCCTGTTGACCGGTCCGGTGGACGAGCCCGATCCGGCCGTTCGACACGTCGTCGACCTGTCCCGGATCGACGATCGGGAGTTCGGGGTGCTGCTCGCGGTCGCCCGTGAACTACCCGCCCGCGAACTACCCACCCGTCATCCCGGACACCAGCTCCACTGGGCGCTGACGGAAGCGGTCCAGGAACGACAGCCACGCTTCACCCCCGAGTCGTGCGCCGCGCTGCTGGCGGCGCTGGTGAAGGAATTCCAGGCGGATCGGTCCAGTGGCGGTCCCCTGCTGGCCGTCGGCGTTCTGCTCCGTTGCGACGGGAAATGGCCGGCGACCGCGGCGAAATCGGCCGGGGCCATCGTCCGGGCAATGGTCGCGTGGGGTCGCTCGGAGCAGCGGTACGCGATGGTGGCGCTGGCCGGGCTTGCCGGCGGTTTCACCAGGACCGCGCTGAACGCGGTCTTCCGCTGGTCGCTCGCCCCGATCGCCCGGGACGAGATGGAGCTGCTGGCGAAGCTCGGGGTGCCGGCCCAGGCGCTGGTGGCGGAGGTCTGCCGGGACCGGCCGTACCCGTCTATGCCGCAGCTCCCCGACGCCTGGCAGCGGCTGGCGGCCATCCCGGAGTACGCCGCCTTCGCCCGTCGGGCGCTCGACGCCGCGCGGACCCGGGTGGCGGCGATCCAGGCCGGCGAGGTGCCGTACGTCGCCGACAAGGCGTTCGCTCCGGACGAGGTCGAGGTGCTGGGCCGGGCCGTCCGGGTCGCGCTGCGCCACGACGAGGCGTGGCTGCCGGAGCTGCTCCGGTCGTTGCTGCTCGGGGTGGCGGTCGCCCCGACCAGCGCCCGAACGCTGCCGTCGCAGGCACTGCTGTACGAGGTGGCCCGGGCGGCCGGGGACTTTCCCACCCCGGAGGCGCTGGCGGCGCTGGTGGCCGTGCGGGGCGTGGTCCGGCACAAGGGCGTGCCGAGGCAGCTCGACCGGATGTGCAAGCGGATCGAGCGGGCGCTCGCGGAGCGGCCCGACACGGTGCTGCGGCTGCCTGACCTCGGGTTCGACCCCGACGGAACGTGTGTGGTCGCGGTCGGCGGCCATCGGGCGGTGCTGGTCGCGTCGGACGAGGTCGTACTGCGGTGGCGGCGTGCGGACGGGACACTCTCGGCGACGGTGCCGGTGGCGGTGCGGCGGGACCATCCCGACGAACTCAAGGAACTGCGCGGTCGGGTCAAGCAGGCCCGGGACCAGGTCGCGGCGCTCGTCCGGACCCTGGAGGCGGGATATCCGGTGGCGTCGGCGCAGCCGTACGGGCAGTGGCGTGCGGGGTTGGCGGCGAACGGCCTCGGCTGGCAGGTCGCCCGGCGACTGATCTGGGAGGTCCGGCAATCCTCGGGGGAGTGGCGGGCGGTGCTTCCGGACGGCGACGCCGACGACGAGCGGTTCGTCGACGCGTCCGGCGGGTCGGTGGCCCGGCCCGAGCCGGACGCCGTGCTCCGACTGTGGCACCCGATCCGGGCCGGGGTCGACGAGGTCCGCGCCTGGCGGGACCTGCTCACCGAGCGGCGGCTGCGCCAGCCGGTACGACAGGCGTTCCGTGAGGTGTACCTGCTGACGCCGGCCGAGGAGGCGACCGGGACCTATTCGCTCCGGTTCGCCGCGCACATCGTGCACTACCGCCAGTTGTATCCGCTGTTGCGCTCGCGTGGCTGGACGACCCAGATGCTCGGACCGTGGGACGGCGGCGACGCCGCGGAGGCGTACCGGGTGCTGGCGTCGGGGGAGTGGCGGATCGGCTTCCGCCACGACTACCTCGGCGAGGAGGGCGAGGGGGGCGTGGCGTGCGCCAGCACCGGCCAGGTGTGGTTCGAGCGGTCCACCGAGGGAGCCTGGCGGGCCGCGCCGTTGACCGAGGTGCCGCCGGTGGTGTTCAGCGAGGCGATGCGGGACGTGGACCTCTTCGTCTCGGTGACCTCGATCGCCGCCGACCCGTACTGGACGGACCGACGGACGGAGCACGGCGACTACTGGCGTGCCGAGAGCCGCCGTGAACTCGGGGCGACGGCCCAGGTACGACGTACCGCGCTGGAGCGGATCCTGCCCCGTACGAAGATCGCGGACCGCTGCACGCTGACCGACCGGTATCTCGTGGTCCGGGGCGAGCTGCGGACGTACAGGATCCATCTGGGTAGCGCGAACATCCTGATGGAGCCGGACGACACGTACCTGTGCATTGTTCCGGCCCGGCGGACCCCGACCGGCGACATCTTCCTGCCCTTCGAGGAGGACCGGCTCGGGTTGATCCTCAGCAAGGCGTTCCTGCTGGCCGACGACACCCGGATCACCGACGCGTCGATCGTGGCGCAGTTGCGCGCCCGCCGTTGACCGCCGCCGCACAGGCCGAGGCCCGGCACGCGGGGAGCGTGCCGGGCCCGAGAGTTGGTGTGTCAGGCTCGGTCAGGCGCGTCGGCGGCGGATCGCGCTGACGCTGTCGATCACGTCCCAGATCACGACCACCGCCAGGACCACGGCGGTGATGTTGGCCACCGTTCCCAGGTTGTCACCCTCGCGGAGCCACTCGAAGCGCTGGACGAACTCCGGGCTGAGCAGCCGGTCGGAGAGGATCAGCCAGGCGGCCGGCACCGCGAACGCCAGGTGCAGCGCCACGTTGACCCCGATCAGCGGCCAGGTCCAGCGCCCGACGCGGTACTTCACGATCTCGAAGACCACACTGCCGACCAGCACGGCAATGAGGACCGGGAGCCAGGACGACCACAGCGCCGGGTCGATGATCGGGATATTGGCGCCGCTGTCGCTCTCGATCCACGACTGGAAGTGCTGGAGGGGCAGGTACGCGATGGCGAACAGGAGCCAGGCGACCGCCGTCGCGGTACTCGCCAGGGACACCTCACGGTCGATCGGGACGTTGGGAAGCCGGTCGACGTTCCAGTCGCCCAGGCCCTGGACGGGCTTGGTCCGCTCCAGGATGGCGAAGGTCGGGGTGAGCCAGAAGGCTATCTGCACCGCCACCTCGATCGCGGTGCCGATCCCGGAGCCGATCGCGCCGCCGACCCCGACGTCCCCGGTGGCCGCGCCGGGCACGGCGTCCACGGTGCCGACGATCGCCGGGACGAAGGCGAGCAGGAGTCGCAGCAGCCGTAGCCAGATCAGGTAGTAGGTGGGGCCGATGAGCTGCAACCGGCGGTCTAGAGGGACAGCATTGCGCCCAGCGGGGGCATGGGCGTTCAGGGCAAGTCTGGTGATTTCATCAGGAAGCGCATCCTCGACGGTGGCCGGCGGCCGTTGTATTTTAGTAATGACTAAAATTCGGACCGGGCTCGGAGGCGATCATGGCAGGAGGACGACCGCGCACCTTTGACAGCGACACGGCTCTCGACCGGGCGCTGGAGGTGTTCTGGCGCCAGGGCTACGAGGGCACGGGAATCTCCGACCTCACCAGGGCAATGGGCATCAACAACGCGCCCAGTCTCTACAACGCCTTCGGGAACAAGGAGCAGTTGTTCAGAAAGGTGCTCGACCGCTACGCCGAGGGCCCCGCCCGGTACATCCGTGAGGCATTCGACCAGCCGACGGCACGAGCGGCGGTGGAGAGCCTCCTGCACGGGGCCGCCGACGCGACGACGGATCCTGACCACCCGCGCGGATGCATCACGGTGCAGGGTGCTCTGGCATGCTCGCCGGGCGCGGAGTCCGTACGCGACGAGTTGGTGGCACGCCGGGCGGCCGGCGAGGCGGCCCTGCGTGAGCGGTTGCAGCGGGCCCGTAGCGACGGGGAACTACCGGCCGGCACCGATCCCGACGGACTTGCCAGCTACTTCGCCACCATCTATCAGGGCATCGCGGTCCAGGCCGCCGGCGGAACAAGCCGGAAGCAACTGCACGAGATCGTGGACACGGCCATGACCGTATGGCCGCAGCGGGCAGACGCCTGATCGGCCATCACGGATCCCCACCCCCCGGGCCTCGACGGAGCCCCTTCGCCATCGGTGACGGGGCCTCCTGTGGCCGTGGCCGTGGCCGTGGCCGTAGCCGTAGCCGGAACCGGCGACGGGTCGTCGTGCGCGGCATGACGGGCCAAACGTCGCGTCCGTTCCTCGCCGCCTGATTCGGGCCGCCCGCCGGGCAGGAACCCGGGTGCGGGACCCCGTCAGAGCGACACCCGCGACCCATCCATTTGACACTCGCCCTCGACGGAGATAGTTTTTTAGTGTTCGATAAAAAACAGCGAGAGCAGTGGGTCGGGGCAGGGTGAAGGCGACAAACGATCGTCGGCGCCTGCTTGAACGCCCTCATATAAGACAAAGGGAGCAATCAGCATGGGACAGCTTGACGGCAAGACAGCCATCGTGACCGGGGGCACCAGCGGAATCGGCCTGGCCACCGCGGAACGCTTCGCGGTAGAGGGCGCGCACGTCTACGTCACCGGCCGCCGCCAGGACGCACTCGACGCGGCGGTGGCCAGGATCGGCCACAATGCGACCGGCGTACGCGGCGACGTCGCCGATCTGGCCGACCTGGACCGGCTCTACGAGGAAGTGGCCAAGCAGAACCGGCGCATCGACGTGCTGTACGCCAACGCGGGTGGCGGCGAGTTCTCCACTCTTGAGCAGGTCACCGCGAAGCACTTCGACGAGACGTTCGGCCGCAACACAAAGGGGCTGCTGTTCACGGTGCAGAAGGCACTGCCGCTGCTGAACGACGGTGCGTCCGTCATCCTGCAGTCCTCCAACGCCGGCACACTCGGCAACGAGGCGTTCGGCGTGTACGCAGCCTCCAAGGCGGCCGTACGCTCCTTCGCCCGCACCTGGGCGGCAGAACTCAAGGGCCGTTCGATCCGGGTCAACGCCATCAGCCCCGGCACGATCGACACTCCCGGTATCGACGGTCTCGTCCCCGACCAGGAGCAGGCCGACCGGCTCAAGTCATACATGGCCAGCACGATCCCGATGGGACGTATCGGGCGCCCCGACGAGGTGGCGAGCGCCGCTCTCTTCCTCGCCTCCGAGCAGAGCAGCTTCATCACCGGCATCGAGCTCTTCGTCGACGGCGGCCGTAACCAGATCTGACCGTCGCAACCACGGCAAGCCGTCCTGGCTCCTGGCCTGGCCTGGCCTGGCCTGGCAGGAGTCAGGACGCCGTCCGCGTACCGCGCCACATCCCCGAACGAATGCGAAACCCGCACAGATAGGACCCGAGCAATGCACCTGGGATCGACCGGTATTTGGAGTATCGAGCTGCGAGTGGCCGACCCGTACGAGATCGCCGACGCCGCGACCGAACTGGACGAGATGGGCTGGGGGACCCTGTGGATACCGGGTCTGGGCGGCGGCGACATCCTCGGCGACTCGGAGCGGCTGTTGCGGGCGACGCGCACGGCGAAGGTGGCCGTCGGAGTCGCGAGCATCTGGCGGCATCAAGCCGCCGAGATGGCGGCCGGGCACGCACGTCTCCAGGACGCCCACGGCCGCCGGCACCTGCTGGGCCTCGGCGTCAGCGATCCCGCGGCCGCGAAGAACGCGGGACAGGCGTACCGGCCACTGGCGGACATGGGCGGTTACCTCGACGAACTCGACCAGGCTCCCGTGCCGGTGCCCCAGGCGGAGCGACTTCTGGCGGCACTCGGCCCCAGGATGACCGAACTCGCAGGACGACGCACCGCCGGCGTCCATCCGTTCATGGTCACGCCGGAGTACTCGGCGGTGGCGAGGGAACAGTTGGGTGACGGGCGACTTGTGGCGCCCTACCAGGCCGTCGTGCTCGAACGCGACCCCGACCGAGCCCGCACCGCAGCCCGCGACTTCCTCAGCGCATTCCTCGGGATGGACCACTACGCGCGAAGCCTGCGCCGCCAGGGCTTCGCCGAGGAGGACCTCGCTGCCGGGGGAAGCGACCGGCTCATCGACAGCGTCGTGGCCTGGGGAGACGTGGAGACGATCGGCGCGCGCATCCAGGCGCACCACCAGGCCGGCGCCGACCATGTCTGCCTGCATGTCGTGGGCGCCGGCCCGGGCATGCCACTGCCCCAGTGGCGCGAACTGGCCCCGCTCACCACCTGAACGAGGACCACCAGCTGACGCGTGTGGCTCGACCGACGACCTGGAAGACGCGATCGCCCCGGACGGGCACCGCGCGGTAGACGTCCCTCCCAATGACGGGCGCTGGCCGGCGTGTTCGTTCCCACGATCGCAGGCTCGGACATGTGAGGCGGTGGGCGAGATCTGGACAGCGGTCCGGCCTTGTTAGGAGGGGCGAGAGCAGAAATCTTGGTTGGCTGTCGGATTCGGACTCCTGCCGGTCGTCTACGAGGTGACGACAGCCGCCTGCCTGGGCGGTGAGCAGCGACAAGGAGTCAGTTGATGAAAGCGACGATGAACGCGATCGACGTGATCGTGTCGGACTTGGCCGCGTCCGTTGCGTTCTACCGGATGCTCGGCCTGGAGTTCCAGGTCGACGAGAGGATGCCCGACCACGCGTCCTGTGACCTTCCGGGGGGTCTGCACCTGATGTTGGACACGGAGAAGCTGGCGGGGATGGCCCGGCCGGGTTGGTCGCGGGGTGCGGGGAGTCCGGCGGCATTCATGGCGTTGGAGTTGGGCAGCCCGGCCGAGGTGGACGCCGCCTACGCTGAGCTGACCGACGCTGGACACCGGGGGTCGCGCGAGCCGTGGGACGCGTTCTGGGGCATGCGGTACGCAACGGTGCTGGACCCGGACGGCAACGGCATCGACCTGTACGCCACGTTGCCGGACAACCGCGAGAGGGCTGGGGCATGAAGTATGTGCTGATGTTCGTCGAGACCGAGCAGTTCGCCGCTGACCTGCGGGCGATGGACGAGCCGGAGCGGGAGCGGGCCTACGCACGGGTGCAGCAGTGGTTCGCCGACCACGGCGACAAGATCACGCATCACGCCCACCTGCTGCCGGCGGACACCGCGACGACGGTGCGGCTCGACCGCGGGGAACCGTTGATCTCTGACGGGCCGTTCGTGGAGGGCAAGGAGGTGATCAGCGGCTACGCGGAGATCGATGTCGCGGACCTGGACGAGGCGATGGCGATCGTACGGGCGTGGCCGGCGTGTCCGCTGGTCGAGATCCGGCCCATCGCCGGATGACCGATGTGCCGCATGGTGAGCTGGTCCGGGTGGTCCGTGATCACGCGGGCCGGCTCGCCGCGTCACTGGTACATCTGATCGGGGACTTCACCGCCGCCGAGGACCTGGTCCAGGACGCGGTGGAGGCGGCGCTGCGGCACTGGCCCACCGACGGGATTCCGGACCGGCCCGACGCCTGGCTCTACACGGTCGCCCGGCGGCGGGGCCTGGACCTGCTGCGCCGGGACGCCGTGCACCGCAGCAAGCTCGCCCTGGTGGCGTGGCCGACCCAGCCGGACCCGGCCGACCAGCTCCGGCTGATCTTCACCTGCTGCCATCCGGCGCTGCCGCGCACCGCGCAGGTCGCGCTCACCCTGCGGGTGGTGTGCGGGTTGACCACCGGCCAGATCGCGAAGGCGTTCCTGGTCCCGGAGAGCACGGTGGGGCAGCGGATCACCCGCGCGAAACGGAAGATCGCCGAGGCCGGCATCCCGTACCGGGTCCCCGCCGCCGACGAACTCGGCGACCGGCTCGCCGAAGTCCTGGCCGTGGTGTACCTGCTGTTCAACGAGGCGTACCTGCCCAGCACCGCCGTCCCCGCCCAGGACCGGGACCTGGCCGACGACGCCGATTTCCTCGCCGCGACACTGCACAACCTGATGCCCACCGAGCCGGAGGTGACCGGGCTGCTCGCGCTGATCCGACTGCACCGGGCCCGCACCGCCGCCCGGTTCGACAAGCAGGGCGGCATCATCCAACTTCCCGACCAGGACCGGACGCTCTGGAACCAGCAGGCGATCGCCGACGCCGGCATGCTCATCGCGAACGCCGCCGCCCGCAGGCGGCCCGGTCCGTACCAGCTCCAGGCGGCGATCGTGGCCTGTCACGCCGAAGCCGTCCGGTGGGAGGACACCGACTGGGCACAGATCCTCGTCCTCTACGACATGCTGCTGCACCTGGCCCCGTCCCCGGTCACCCGGCTGCACCGGGCTGTCGCCAACCGCTACGTCACCGGCCCGGCCGCCGCGCTCGACGACGTCGACACCCTCGCCGACGCCCTCGGCGGCTACCACCTGTTCCACGCCACCCGTGCCGAACTCCTCCGCGACCTGAACCGCCTCGACGAAGCGCACGCCGCTGACGAGAAGGCGCTCGCCATGACCGCCAACCCGGCCGAACAATCCCTGCTGCGCCAGCGCCTGAGCTGGGCCTGATCCGGACCGCTGGACGGGCGCCCTTCGTACTGGCCCGGGAGGCGGCCACCAACGTCCGTCTGGAGTCGGACCGGCAGTCGTGCCTGCCTCGGGGGAAGCGACCTGGTCGTCCACACCACCGGTGGGGCGGCCTATGATCAAATTTGTGAAGGCGCGGGATGCCGACCAGCCTGGTCCAGGACTCGTGGACCCCGACGTGGCGGTCGCGTCAGTTCAGCTCGGTCAAGGAAACACCGACATCATCCAGTCGGGGCCCGACGGGCCACCACGTCCGCCGCAGAGGATCGCGGTTGGTCTCGCACTGGTCCTCATCGTCGCGGCCGCAATGACGGGCTACCTGTTCGGCAACCGGCACCGTGCTACCACTGCGACGCCGGGTACACCGTCATCGTCGACCACCCCGGTCGTTGTCCAGCCGATAGCCGGGACCAGCAAGCGATGCTCGGTCCAGCTGAAAGATCGATTGCAACTCGGCGTAGAGATCATCAACCAGTCAACGACCACCATGACCCTGCGCCAGGTGCAAGCGGTCCTCCCTCTCCACGGGCTCCGCCCGTCGGTAACGACGTGGGGTAGTTGCGGTCAACTTCCACCCGCGGCCAGTGGCGACAACTACCCCCTGCCCGCGGGTGCCACGACCTGGTTGACGATCACCTTCGATGTCCTTGTCCCCTGTCCGGGGCCAATTCCGGTCCGCTTCACCGTCGACTACACGCAGGGGAGCCGCTCCGGCACCGCCGACCTGCCGGGCTTCCCCGATCTCGGCGACGTTCCCTATACCAGCACCAAGTGCCCTCCCGGTTCCTCGTAACACTGGTACGGCGGGTCGTTGGGTGACGGACCCGGGAACTCGGCGTCGGCCATGGCATGTCCTGGCGCGCGCGGGGTGAACGCCACCACCGCGCGCGCGTTGTCTCATGGGACATCTGGAGTCTGGAGAAGGACGGGCTCAGATCCGCGAGGTGAAGGTGGAGAAGAAGTCGTGCGGTATCGGGCTGCCGGTGTTGTCGAAGCAGAGCGTGTCGACCTCGGCGGCGGTCACGGTGAGCTTCCACGGCTGCGTCAGGTGGCAGTATTCCGACCCCGAGCCGTAGGCGGTGACCTGGGCGTGCGTCTCCTTCTCGCCGAGGAACGGGTACTCGACCAGGTAACGGCCGGCAGGGACGAGCGGAGTCGAGGAGTTGAAGCCGAACCCGCCGGCCGGGTAGTTCCAGTTGGTCTGGCCGACGTTGGGGGAGAAGAAGTATCCGGTGTACTTCGGTGGGCCGAACGAGCCGAACACCGCCCGCTCGCGGTGGTAGGACAGGGTGAACTCGCTGGCGACCGGCGCTCCGGCCTGGTCCCAGCAGGTGACGTACGCGATGATGTCGAGCCCGCTGTTGCCCCAGCGGATCACCTTGCACCGGCGCGGACCGGCGTTCGGCTGCACCGCCGTCACCTGGAGGTTGCCGGCGAGCACGCCGGCCACGCCGACCCCGCCGAGCCGGACCTGGTACAGGCCGACGCCGCCGGCCAGCACGCTCACCCCGCCACCGGTCGAGTTGTACGACTGCACGACCGCCGCCCCGCCCCACTGGAGCCAGGCATGGCTGCCGTCGGTCGTCGGGACCAGCCCGGAACTGTACGTCCAGAGCACGGTGAACTGGGTGTCGTCCCGCCCGCCACCCGGCCGGTGGCACTGGACGTCGACGATCTCGTCCGCGCCGGACTGACCCCAGCGGACGATCTCGCAGTAGTGCCCGGTCCGGTTCACCGGGGTGACGTGCACGTTGCCGCGTGACCCGGTACCCACCTGCGGAAACCTGATGTTGTACCGGCCCGGGGCGAGCCGTATCCCCTCGGCGGACAGGGCGGGGAAGGCGGTCTTCCAGCTACCCCACTGGCGGGTGGGGTCGAGGACGGTCCAGACGGGCATGATCGGGTTGTCGACGTACGCGAAGCCGTACCGGTCGGCGGCGGCGGCCTGGCTCGGGCCGGGCGGGCCCAGGACGGTGGCCGCCAGCGCGGCGACCAGGGTGATGGCGAGCATGCGGGGACGGAGTCGCATCTGGCCTCCAATTGGCGTGATCCGATGTGCTCCGGAGTGTGCGGTCCCGCTCGCCGTGGCCGCTGTCGGCTCCTGGGCAGTCGTGGCACCGGAGCGCCAACACCCACTTGGGGCGTAGCCGGAATATGCAGCGGTATCCGGAACGTGACGGAAGGGCTCCGGCGCCCGTGCCGGTTGCCGCCAGCGTCGCCGGAGCCCTCCCGTTGGTGATCGAGTCGGGTCAGGGGGAGGTGCTGCGGACCCAGCCGAGGAAGCGCGTGCTCAGATCGCGTGCCTCGGGGGCCGCGCCGGGATTGAGCGCGTGCAGGTCCCGGAACGCCTCGGCCAGCGAACTGCCGAGGTGGATGGTCAGGGCCGTGGGCTGGCCGGCGTACTCGCGGGTCAGGGCGAGACGCGCGGACCCGCACGGCCAGGGTTGCCCGTCGGTCCGGCACAACCAGAGCGGACGAAGCGCCGTGTGCGGCCCGGGTCGTGGCTCGGGTGCGCTCACCGGCCCGTCACCTCGGCCCGTCCGCCGCGCCGTCGCTGGCCCACGGTGTACGCGGCCTCGGCGTCGATCAGCGTCGGAGGGTTTGCGCCGAAGCGGTTGTTGCGGTTGCCGTTGTACGGGCGGGGGCGAGGAGAAGGGCCGCCCGCTGTCGCGAGTTGGGGCGGAGTGTCGGGCCTCGGTAGAACCCGGTGCACCAGGACCGACCGGCCCCGGCTCGGACAGGAACGCCACCACAGCCCGCACCGGCAGTGGAGCCACCAGCGGCGCCAGTGACGACGGTGACGTACGACGAGCGGTGTCGAAATCCGCCGGTCGATCCTCCGCATTGCACCCTCCTGTTGCTCGTTCGCCGGTTCGTTGGATGGGGGTCACCCCATTACAGGGGGAAGTGGGGTGACCCGCTCGGTTCCGCCCTGGCGGTCTGGCCGGTCCTGAGCGGTCCCGCTGGTGACACTCTGCTGTGGCATCCTTACGGTCGACAGTGGATAAGCCGCATTCCGGAGCAATGGGTGGATCTTCTGGATGCTCTGAAATCGGCGAAATGACCTTGGAGAGGCGTGGAAGGCGTGGGCATCTCACCTTCGGAGTACTTGCTTCGGGAACTGCGGCGGCGCCGCAAGGCGGCCGGCGTGTCACAGGAAGTGTTGGGCGGGCAGTGTTTCTGCTCGGACTCGCAGATATCCGCCATCGAGACCGGCTCGTCGCCGGCCACGCTGAAGCACCTGCGCCTGGTGGACAAGGCTCTGAAGACCGGTGGCTACTTCGAAACGCTCTGGGACGAGCTGGTCAAGGACGACGCGGCGCCCGTCTGGCTGCGCGAGTGGCTGGAGTACGAACGCGAGGCATGCTGCCTCCGCTGGTACGAGCCGGCGTTCGTGCCGGGACTCTTCCAGACCGAGGCGTACGCCCGTGCGGCGCTGGCGCTGGGCCGGCTGTCTGCCGCCGAGGTCGAACAGCGTGTCGTGTCACGGATGGAGCGACAGGGCATCCTCGACCGCGATGATCCGCCGCAGATCTTCGCGGTGCTGGACGAGATGGTCATCCGCCGGCTCTGCGGCAGTCGGCAGGTGGTTGCCGAGCAGGTTGAGCACCTGCTGAGCCTGGCCGAGCGGCCGAACGTCAACCTGCACATCGTCTCGACCTCCCTTGGCCTGTACTCGGGCATGGCCGGCGGGTTCATCATCGCGGACTTGCCCGACACGAGCCGAGTCGGCTACGTGGACAATCAACTCACGGCGCAAGTCGTCACTCGCGGCGAAGACGTTGCTAGCCTTGGGGTGTCGTGGGATTCCGTACAGGGCGATGCGCTGCCCCGCGCGCAGACCCTGGATCTCTTGAAGGAAGTGACCAAGTCATGGACGTGACTGGCGCACAGTGGCGGAAGTCGACCCGCTCGACCTCCAACGGTGGCGCGTGTGTCGAGGTAGCCGACAACCTGCCCGGCGTCGTGCTGGTCCGCGACACCAAGGACCGTGACGGCGGCACCCTGGCCTTCCGGCCGGCGGGCTGGCAGGCGTTCGTCAACCTCGCGAAGCAGATCGGGTCGATCGGTTAGCGCATAGCAACTCCGTAGGGCGGTGCAGAGCAGCCGTACGGATGGTCCACGTCGCGGCTTGGCCGCCATGTGTCAGAGTCGATGCATGTCGACCTCGCCGGATCCCAGGATCGATGGGCGTTCGAGAGCAACAGCCTCCTCCGGCATTGCAGGTCGGCTGCGGCAGGACCTACGGCAGGACCTACGGCAGGGCCGGAATCTCGATCTCTACATCGCCGTCGCGGTCGCGGTCGTCATCGCCGCGCTCGGCGTATTCGGTGTCGTTGACGCGAAAGTCCTGGCGGCCTCCACGCTCGCGGTCCTTGCCGTCATGGCGATCTCCGGACTTGCCAGTCGGCACGAGGTCGACGGTGTCCGGACGGCACTCAACCGAATCGCGGCCAACGAGGCCGGGGAGGTCGCGGCGGAACGCTTCCTGTCGTCGCGTCCGCCGGCCGTCGACACGGAGATCGCGACCGCGACCGACATCGCCATCGTCGGCGTAACGCTGACCCGTACCGTCCGGGACATGCTTCCGGTGTTGGACCGCCGGCTGCGGGCCGGTGCACGGGTTCGAGTCGTGCTGATCGACACGGACAGCGGGGCCAACGTGGAGGCAGTGGCGCGCAGTAGGAAGGCTGACACGCCTGAGTTCTACCGGAACCGGGTGTCGGCCACTCTCGACCTCCTGCGCGTCCTCGCATCCTCGGGGACGAGTGAATCGGCCCTACAGATCCGCCTCCTGCCGTTCGTACCGACCTTCGGGTTGTGCCTGGTGGACGCCGATGATGTCCATGGGCGCATCCGCGTGGAGATGTACCAGCATCGGACCCTCGAACCCAATCCGACGTTCGGCCTTCGCGCCGATCGCGACGCCTGGTGGTACGGCCTGTTCAAGGGCCAGTTCGAAACGATGTGGGAGAGCGCCCGCGAGCTTGAACCGGGCACGGGTGGTCGTGCCGTGGGCGGTGGCAACAACTGACCTTGTGGCGTAGCGCTTGGCGCCAGGTCAGCTCGTCGGGCTCCAGCCGAGGGCCGGACCGAGTTTGGTGGCCATGTCGGTGAGGATCTGGACGTAGTCGTCATGCTCGAACGTGAAGGGCAGTGCGAACGCGACTTCGTCGATCTCGCGGAACGCGGCGTTCGCATACAACCGTTCGGCGATCTCCTCGGCGGACCCGACAAGATCGGGCGCGAACATCATCCGGGCAGGTCCCTGCGGTGTGGCGGTACGGGGCGTCCGCTTCCGGGCGTACTCCTGGTATTTCGCACGCTGTTCGGGCGAGGCGCTGTCGGTGGGGATGACGACGAGTCCCTGCGAGACGCGGGCGCGGTCGCCGTCGGGGTGGTGGGCGCGGAAGGCCCGGATGTGCGAGAGCTGGATCTCGGTGAAGTCCTCGGACTCCTCCGCCTTCACGACGCTGCTGGTCAGGAAGTTCATCCCGTGCTCGCCGGCCCACTGAGCCGACCGCAGGCTTCCGCCGCCGTACCACATGCGGCGGCCCAGGCCCTGAGCGTGCGGCTGGACACGGTCGGAGAACACCTCGAAGCCCTCCATGCCGCGCAAGTCGCTGGCCGGTACGCCACGGACGAAGTCCAGCAGTCGCTTCACCCGGTTGTAGCTGAAGTCCTCGACGTCGGAGGTGTCCGGGTACAGCGCCTCCTTCACCCGCTCGTAGTGCATCGGCGGGCCGACGCTGACGCCGGGATTGAGCCGTCCTCCGGACAGGATGTCCACCGTTGCCAGATCCTCGGCGAGGCGCAGCGGGTTCTCCCAGCTGAGCGGAATGACAGCGGTGCCCAGTTCGATGCGGCTGGTGCGCTGCGAGGCCGCCGCCAGGACGGCGATCGGGGACGAGATGCCGTACTGGAGATGGCGGTGCCGTACCCAGGCGCTGTCGAATCCCAGCCGCTCGCCCAGTTCGATGATCCCGAGCGTCGACTCGTGGCCCTGGCGAGGATCGGCAGCGTCAAACAACCCGATGGTCAGGAAGCCCAGTTTGCGCAAGGACTCCGAGGTCAGCGGCAAGGGATCCTCCATCGTTCGCGGCATGCTCAGCCGGACACCTCACTCTCTGATTCTGTCAGTCCGAGGGTCGCAGGCCGTCTCCGGACGGGCCGGCCACGACCTCCACGGTCACGTCCGGCTCCTCCTGTAGAGTTAGTTACGCGCATAACATTATGTCCGTAACCAACTCTGTCGAGGAGAGTTCATGGACTTCGTTGATCAGGGCATGGCGTCGACTGGTGAGTACGAACCGAGCCCGTCGGGATGGGTCCGCGAGCAGGTCGAGCAGATCATGCGTACCGGCACGACCGACGGCGTCACGATCAGGGACCTGCCCATCGTGCTGATGACCTACCGGGGCGCCAAGACCGGCAAGGTCCGCAAGACGCCGGTGATGCGTGTCGAGCACGAGGGTGCCTACGCGGCCGTCGCGTCCAAGGGTGGTGAGCCGACCAACCCGCAGTGGTACGCCAGCCTGGTCGCCGAGCCGGTCGTCGAGCTTCAGGACGGAGTGGTGAACCGGGTGTACCGGGCGCGCGAAGTGTTCGGGGACGAGAAGGCCCTTTGGTGGCGCCGGGCCGTGGACGCGTATCCACCCTATGCCGACTACCAGCGCAAGACCGACCGCCAGATCCCGGTCTTCGTGCTCGAACCAATCAGCGGAGGCAAACCGGCCGACGACGACACCGAGGGCTACCGCGTGTTTCATAACTCCTGATGGGGTCATGTCACACCGCCCTTCTCGGGCGTCCTCACCTCGCCGTGTGGCGTAGGTGGGGTTCCTCCGTCATCGAGGCTGGTTTCGCCCGCGCGGTCGCGTGGGCCAGAGCCGTCCTCTCGGGAGGCATTGGTAACCGGGCCCCGTGCGTCGGGGTCCCGGATCTGGGCGTGGTGCCGCTCGGCCCAGATGGCGAGGTTGATCGCCGCGTTGAGGTCCCGGTCCAGCCGACACCCACATCCGGGGCAGTCGAAGACGCGGGTGGACAGCGGCATGCCGGTGGCGATCTGCCCGCAGTGGTGGCAGGTCTTCGTCGACGGGTAGAACCGGTCCACCAGGGTCAGGTGCCCGTGGCGCCAGGCCTGCTTGTATCCGACGATCCGGTACGGGTGGCCCCAGCCGGCGTCGCTGATCGCGGCGGCCAGCCGGTGGTTGGCCATCATCCCGGTGATGTGGAGGTCTTCGAACGCGAGCCGGTCGTGGGTCTGGACCAGCCGGTTCGCGACCTCGTGCAGGAACTCGTGGCGGATGTTACGGATCCGGTCGTGGGCCCGACCGAGTCGAGCCGCGGCCCTGGTCCGGTTCGTCGACCCGTTCCGTTTCCGGGTCACCGCCCGCGACAGGTGTCGCAGTCGGGCCTGCCCGGTGCGTAGTGGGCGGGGTGGGGTGATCCGGAGGACTTGCCGGCCGGTGGTGGTCGCGGCGACGACGAACGCGGTCAGGCCCCGGTCCACCCCCACCCAACCACCATTCCCACCCGGACCCTCAAGGTTGGGATGCTGGTCGTTGGGATGCTGGAGGTTGGGGTGTAGGTCGGCGGCCCGTACGGTCACTGACACCGTCCACCGTCCGGCCCGGTGTGACACGGTCACGAACCGGATCTCGGCCCGGCCCAGGTCCACCGCGGCTTCCTCGAACACCTGGGTACGCCAGCGCAGACCGGTCACCTTGACCGATGCCGACCCTTGCCGGTCGACAACGATGACCCGGCCGGCATCCTCGCCCCGTTTCCACTGGTTGAAGGCGTTGATTAGGTCAAAGCCCGACCACGGCACCGTCACCGATCCGTCGACCCGCCGGGCGTCCAGAGCCTGCTTCACGATTGCCAGGCACTGGTTGAACCCGAACCGGGCCGCCCCGGCATGCCGTGCCAGCACGGCCGACTGAGCCGTTGACGCGTCGATCGTGAACCGAAACGCCGTGAACCTCCCCACGGCCACCGACTATCACCCACACCACCGACACTTCTAAAACACGCCGTAGCCGCAATGCCGGGTAGTTGAGGACTCTGGCTGGTTGCCAAGGGCGTGTCGGTAGGTGTGATGGAGGCGGAGCTCCGCTAGAGGGGTTTGTCCTCGGGAGACGACCGCTGAGGGGTTGTCCTGGCCGGGGATCAGGGCCTCGAAGCCGGTCGGGCACCGATGTCAGTCGAGGACCGTCGCCGAGCGCCCTTCGTCCACGGTGTACGCGCCTGCGGAGATCGCGCCGAGGCTCGTGGGGTTGAGGGTCAGCGAGACGACGCCGCCGGGCAGCACGCGCGAGCTCTCTTCGACGGTTGCGAACGTCGCGGGCGTCGATCCGTCCGGGAACAGGCGCTTCCCCGTGCCGACGATGACCGGGTATTGGAGCAGCCGGTAGACATCGACGAGTCCTGCCTGGTGCAGCGCCTGCACGAGTTTCCAGCTTCCGTGAACCTGGAGTTCCTTGCCGGGAAGCTCCTTGAGGCGGCGTACCTCGTCGGCCAGGTCAGCGCGTAGGACCGTCGTCGGGCTCCAATCGGCTTCGTCGTCGGTCAGCGTAGAGCTGACGACATACTTCGGCAGCGTGTTGAGCTTGGTGGCGATCAGGTTGTCAGGCTCGGTGACCTTCGGCCAGTACCCGCCGAGCAGGCCGAAGCTGGTGCGGCCGAAGAGGAACGCGTCGGCCTCACGGAACCAGCTTTCGACGACCTCGTTGGTGTGCGTGGAGGCGTGCGGGACGAGCCACCCGCCGCGGTCGAAGCCGCCGGAGCGGTCCTCGTCGGGAGCTCCGGGTCCTTGCATGACGCCGTCGAGACTGACGAAGGTGTTGACGCTGAGTAGCACGGTTCTCCCCTGAATTCGGGTCGCGGACAGCCGGCCAGGGTTGGCTGGCAGACGGACGCTAGCTGCCGGGCCCAGGGTGGGTCTTGTACAGGTACGACATCGCGGCAAAGTGACCCGCCTGCAGGTCACGTGCGGTGCACCCGACGTAGCGACGCAGCGCGTGCGCGAGGTGGGCTTGGTCGAAGTACCCCAACGTCTCGACGACTGCGCGCCAGTCAAGGCCGTCGCGCAGCATCGTGGCTGCGGCGTTCGCGCGGTCGATCTGCCTTACGGCGGTTCGCGAGAGACCAATGATCGCTCGGTAGCGACGCTGCAGGGTTCGCTCGGTCGGGCTGGCTTCGGGATGCTCGGCGACCTGCTCCTCGTCCCCGAGATGCGATCGCACCAGCAGACCCGCGTCCTGCAATCGCCGGACGAAGTGCTCGACGTTCTCGAACGTCGGCGCCTCCCAGCCCTCGCCGCCGATGACGATTTTGCCCGATTCCGTCACTGGGAACGGCACGTACCCGTCGACGATCGAGGCGGCAGGATGCGGCCGAAGAACCGCGCCGAATGCGAACCGGACCCCGAGGAACTCGGTGCCCGGCGGGACCGGTGCCGTAGTCGCCCTCGTCTCCGGCCCGCGCAGGCTGGCGAGTAGGCGTCCCTGCGCCCGCGAGAGGATCAGATGCCAGCAGGTGCGGGCTGCGGACGTCATCGTCTCCTCCGCGTCAGAGCGGGTGCGCCACACGCGGTCGACGAGGCTCACGTCGATCTCGGTGTCGCGATGCTCGAACCGCAGGGCCATGGCCTCCTCCGTCTTCAATCTGCCGAGCTTCCTCCTGAGGAGGCTAGCTCCGTCGACTCGTGTCGCTGGGCGTCCGGGTCGTCCTCATTCCCAGGGGAGTCTGAGCAGGGCGAGTTCGGCCAAGCGTCGAAGGTCTTCGCGGCTGGCGCCGGAGGCGGCCTGGACCGCGATGCCCTGGGACAGGGCGATGACGTACGCCGCAGCGTGCCGGGGCTCGACGGTGGGCGGAAGGTCGCCGGCTTCCCGGGCGCGGGTGAACCGTTCGGTGAGCATGACCTCGGCGGCTTGGCGTCGGGCGCACAGATCGATCTTGGCATCCGTGGAGGCGTCCCCAGTTGCCAACGCGCCTTGAACCAGTAGGCAGCCGGGCGGGGTATCCGGCCCGGTCGTGGCGTCGGCGGCCCCCAGCAGCCACCGCCGCACCACTTCCCGAGCGCTGTCGGCCTCCAGTGCCGCCGCTCCGTAGCCGAAGATCGTGGTGCTGTAGCGCTCGACGACCTGCTTGAACAGGCCCGCCTTGGAGCCGAACGCGCCGTAGATGCTGCCGGCCTTGAGGTTCGTCGCGGCCGACAGGTCGGCCATGGTCGTCCCCTCGTAGCCCCTGGTCCAGAAGAGGCGCAGCGCGGACTCCAGGACGCGTTCGACGTCGAACTCGCGTGGTCTGCCGATGGCCAATGGTGGCCTCCCCCACTTTTTGACTACCCGTTCAAGATATCACTTGTCGCGTCCGGCCGGGCATGACATCTTGAATGAGCACTCAATAATGATGGAGGTACATCAGATGACTCATACTTTGTCCGGTAAGGTCGCGATCGTCACCGGTGGGTCGCGCGGTATCGGTGAGGGCATCGCGCGGCGGCTCGCGGCGGCGGGCGCGACCGTCGCGATCACCTACAACTCCTCTGGGGAGCAGGCCGAGCTGGTGGCGAAGTCCGTCCGGGAGGCGGGCGGGACGGCGCTGGCGGTGCGGGTCGACGCCGGGGACCGGTCGGCCGTCCGTACGGGGATCGCGGAGATCGTCGGTAGGCTCGGCCGCCTCGACATTCTTGTCAACAACGCCGGCGTGGGCGGCGTCGGTGCCATCGACACCGTCACCGACGCCGACTATGACCAGGCCCTGGCCGTCAACCTCACCGGGGTCTTCGTCGCCAGCCAGGAGGCATTGCGGTATCTCGGCGATGGCGGGCGGATCATCACGATCGGCAGTATCAACGCCGATCGGATCCATTTCGGCGGCGGCAGCGTCTACGCCCTGACCAAGGCCGGCGTCGCCGGGTTGACCCGGGCGCTCGCCCGGGAGGTCAGCAGCCGGGGCATCACCGTGAACACGGTGCAGCCCGGACCCGTCGACACCGACATGAACCCGGCCGACGGGCCCTTCGCCGAGGTCACCCGTCCCTACATCGCCGCCGCCCGCTACGGCACCACAGCCGAGGTCGGCAGCCTGGTCGCCTATCTCGCGGGTCCGGACGCGGCCTACATCACCGGCGCCACGATCAACGTCGACGGTGGCTACGCTGCTTGAGCAGGCAGGAGAGGACACGGACCATGAAGGTCGGGCTGATCGGCGCTGGCGCCATCGCCCAGGCGGTCGCGGTACGCCTGGGCGCTGCCGGCATCGAGGACATCGTGCTGAGTAACAGCCGGGGCGCCCCGTCGCTGGTCGACGTCATCGGAGCCGCTCGATGGATTCGCGGTCACGGTCAGCCGCAGATTCCGGACCGTGCCGGCCGGCAGATTGGGTACTTGACCGGGTCGTTCTCGGCGGTCAGCCGTGCGTGGTGGCTCCCGAGGTGGTGAGCACGACGACGCCGACGACGATCAGCACGATCCCGCCGATCGCGGTGAGGTTGAGGTGTTCGCCGTAGACGAGGGCGGCGATGACGGCGACTCCGGCGGTGCCGACGCCGGACCAGACCGCGTACACGACGCCGACGTTGAGGGTGCGCAGCGCGTACGCCATCAGCGTGAACGAGGCGACGTAGCCGACGACGACCGCCGCGATGTTCAGGGGGCGGATCCCACCGGCGGTACCCCGTAACGCGAGCGTCGCGGCGACCTCCGAGACGATCGCCACGGCGACCAGGAGCCAGGCCATCAGCGAACCTCCTCGATCAGGGCGGTCAGGGTCGCGTACACCCGTTCGTGGAGTCCGGGTGGTGGCGGTGCCAGGTCGACCAACTGGGCGAGCCACCAGCCGTCGACCGCCAGCCGCACGACGGTGGCCACGGCGGGATCGATGCCGTCGTCTTCCAGCCGCCGCTGCCATCTCTGGTAGGCCGTCCGGAGCGGGACGAGGGCGGCGGGGTCGACGAGGGCGGCGGCGAACAGCGCGACCGTGGTCCGGTCGGCGGCGCTGTTGGCGGCCGTGGAGGTCGCCTGGTTGACGGTGGCCGCCAGGTACGCGCGGGTGGCCGCCCCGGGTTCGTCGCCGGCGGCGTCGAGGGCGGCGTCGTACTGGCCGACCAACCGGTCGACCAGGCCGGCGATCAGCGCCTGCTTACTGGCGAAGTGGTAGAAGAGGGCACCCTTGCTGACCTGGGCCTGCTTGGCTATCGCTTCGAGGGTGAGCGCCTGCGCGCCGTCGCGCAGCAGCACCAGCGCCGCAGCGTCCAGCAGCTTGTCCCGGGTGTCCGTCACCCGATCACTGTACCGGCTGGCCGGTACAGTAATCCCCACGGGACGACCTTCGGCCGCCTGCGCGGCCGGGCCTGATCACCATGTCCACCTTGTGCCTGCTGGCACTAGCGTGGGGCCATGTCGGAGAGGGTGATCCTGGTCGTGGGTTACGACGGCGCGGAACTGCTCGACATCGCCTGCGTCACCTCCAGCCTGGACATCGCGAACCGAATCGGCGCCGACCCGCCGTACCGGAGCGTGCTCGCCACCCCCGGTGGGCACAGCATCACGTGCGACTCGGGGTTGCGGTTGCATGCCCAGGCGGCCCTGGAGCGGTTCAACGGCCCGCTCGACACGCTGCTGGTCTCCGGTGGTCTGGGGCACGCCCAGGCCGCGGCGGGCCAGGTCCTGGTCGCGCACGTCCGACGGCTGGCCACGCTGGCTCGCCGGGTCGCGTCGGTCTGCACCGGGGCGACCGTGCTGGCCGAGGCCGGCCTGCTGGAGAACCGCCGCGCCACCACGCACTGGATGTACGCCGACCAGCTCGCCCGCAGCTATCCCGCCGTGCAGGTCGATCCGGATCCGATCTACATCCGCGATGGCAAGCTCGCGACGTCCGGCGGCGTCACCAGTGCGCTCGACCTGACCCTCTCCTTCATCGAGGAGGACCACGGGATGGCCCTGGCCCGTGGTGTCGCGCTGGGCACGGTCGCGTACCTGCAACGCCCCGGGGCGCAGGCACAACTGAGCATGTTCCTGACCCGCTGCTCCACGGACGATCTCGTCGTCCGCCGGACCAGCAACCACATCGTGAGCCATCTCGGCGAAGACCTGAGCACCGCGACCCTGGCCCGGCTCGCCGGGGTCAGCGAGCGGCACCTGTCACGGCTGTTCCTGACCTACGTACACGAGACGCCCGCGCAGTACGTGCGGCGGGCCCGGACCGAGGCTGCGGCGTACCTGTTGATGTCGACAGCGTTGCCCGTGGCCGCGGTGGCGCGGCGGTGTGGCTTCGGCACGACCGAGTCACTGCGGCAGGCGTTCCTCGCCCACTATTCCGTTCCACCGTCGCGCTACCGGCTCGAGCATCAGCTGTCCGAGACTCGTTGATCCCAGGATTCCGGCGCCGTTGCGCAAAAATCCAGACGTGAACGATCACGGATCGGGGTCGGGTCGCGGGTGCCGGGCACGATCGGTGCCATGACGGATACGGCATTGCCACGGCGGACGAAGCTTGCCGACCGTTGGCCGACAGCCCTGGCGATCGTGGCCACGGCGGGCGCGGTCGCGGTGATGGTCCTGCTCGATCGCGAGGTGGAGCTGTTCGGCCCGAGCATCGCCGTGATGGCCGGCATCTACCTGATGGCGTATGCGCTCGGCCGTCCGTCGACGGCCTGGCTGGCCTTTGTCGTGCTGAGCGCCGTGGTGTCGGTGCTCCACGTGCTCGACAACCGGCAGGTGCTGGGGATCGACCCGGCGGTCGGCATGACGGTCGTGCTGGTCCTGCTGTGGTTGTGGACGGTGGCGCGGCGTCGCTTCACCGAGGGCCGGACGTTCTCCATCCAGACCGCCGGCATGGTGGGCTTCGGCGCACTCACGCTGCTGTGCGCGACGGTCCAGCCCCGGCTGGGCATCGCGTTGGCCGGTGTCGGGTTTCTCGCGCACGGCGTCTGGGACGCGTACCACTTCAAGGTGAACCAGGTGGTGAACCGGCCGTGGTCGGAGTTCTGTGCGGTCGTCGACCTCGGGGTCGGCGTGGCCCTGCTCGTGGTGGCGGCGACGTAGCCGCGCCGCCCAGGGATCTGGCGGTACGGTGCGGCGCGGGGCGGGACGGCGACTAGATGGCCGTGCTGACCGGTGTCGGCCGGCCCGTGGCGGCTGCGGTCAGGCGCCAGGCGGCTGAGATCAACCCGATGTGCGAGAACGCCTGTGGCAGGTTCCCCAAATGCTCACCCGTGTCCAGGTCGATCTGCTCGGCGAAGAGGCCCAGGTCGTTGGAGCGTTTCGTGAGGCTTTCGAAGAGTGCGGTTGCCCGGTCCCGCTCGCCAGCCAGCGCCAGGCACCCCACCAACCAGAAGGAGCAGATGACGAAGCCGGCCGAGTCGCCGGGCCATCGCCGGACGAGCCCATCGGTGGTCAACTCCTGATCGATCCGGCCGATGGTGGCGCGCATCCGTGGATCGGCCGCGTCGATGAAACCGACGAGGGGGAGGATGAGTACCGACGCGTCGAGCCGGTCGGATCCGAAGGCATCGGTGATGGCACCGACCCGGGGATTCCAGCCCTGCTCCAGGACCGCGGCGCGAATCTCGTCGCGCACCGCCGCCCAGCGCTTCAGGTCCCCCGCACTGCCGAGGACACCGCCGAACCGTACGGCCCGGTCCAAGGCCATCCAACACCCCACCTTGGACGTGACATGGTGCCGCTCCTCGCCCCGCAGCTCCCAGATCCCCGAATCCGGCAGCCGCCAGGTGTCGGCCGCCTGCTCGGTCAGGGACCGCAGCAGCCGTCGTACGTCGTCGGGCATGGGTTCGAGGCGCTCACGCAGCAGCCACGCGGCGTCGAGGACCTGACCGAGAGCGTCCTGTTGCCGCTGGCGCCAGGCGTCGTTGCCGAGCAGCACGGGACCGATGGCGACGTGGCCGGTCAGCACGCCGAGTTCCCGTTCGGACAGGTCGCGTTCGCCCTCGACGCCAAGCACGATCGGGATGGGCTCGATGCCCACGTCGCCGATCGCCTCGGCGATCCAGCGGAACAGCCGCTCCGCCTCCACCGGACAGGCCGCGACCGACAGGACCCGCAGGGTCAGGCTGAAGTCGCGCAGCCACACATAGCGGTAGTCGTAGTTGTCGTGGCCCTCCGGCCGAACCGGCAGCGAGGTGGTCGCGGCGGCGACCACCGCGCCGCTGCGCTGGTACGTCAACCCCTCGAGGATCAACGCACTCCGCCGCACCAGGTCCGGATAGAGGCCTGTGTAGGGGTGCGTCGCCAGCCAGGAGCGCCACCCCTCGACCGTGTCGGCAAGGACCGCCGGCACGTCGACCGGCATCGGCTCGCGCTCGTGATAGGTCGACGAGTGGGACAGGGAGAAGGTCTCCCGCTGGCCCGGACCGACCGTGAACGACGCTGTCGCTTCGGTTTCCCAGTGCTGCACCGGCACGGTCGCGGTCATCCCGAGCGTGCTGCCGGTGGCTCTCGCGATGGAGGTCTCGCCGTGCGGTTCGAGGTAGGCGCGTACCCGGCCGTATTCGAAGCGGGGTGCGTAGGACATCACCATCGGAACGTGCCCGGAGAGTCCTTCCACGAGCCGGAGGAAAAGACCGGGCGGGCTCCGGCCGATGTCGTGTCCGCGGGCCTCCGCATCCAGGGCCAGGGCGTCGGTGACCGCCACGGACCCTTCCTCGGTGCTGAAGACCGTACGCAGCACGAGCGTGTCGTCGAGGTAGCTCCGTTCGACCTGGTATTCACCGGCAGGCCGGATCCACCAGTGTCCGCCGTCGTCGCCGAGCAGGCGGCCGAACACCGACGGCGCGTCGAACCGGGACGGGCACCACCAGTCCACGGAACCGTCGCGGCCGACCAGGGCCCCGGACCGGCCGTCGGCGAGATAACCGTATTCGTCAATCCGACCGGCACACACGGCACGCCACCCCGGGCTGGTCGGTTCTACGCAGCATGGGCGGTCGCTTACCCCGGCCCGATCGACTTAACCGGACGACATGGGGATGACGTCAGGCGTACCGGCCGGGCACGATGCCGACGTCGTAGGCGTGGATGATGGCGCCGGCCCGGTCGCGGACGCCGAGCTTGAGAAAGATGGCCGAGATGTGCCCCTTGACGGTCCGTTCGCTGAGATGGAGCGACTGGGCGATCTCGGTGTTGTTCGCCCCCGAGGCGACGAGGCGGAGCACGTCCAGTTCACGGTCGGTCAACGCGCTGACGGACGGGGCGGGCGTGGCCGCGCGCCGCTGCCGGACCAACCCGAGGACCCGCTGCGCAACCTGAGGATCGAGCCAGGTTCCACCCCGCGCGGTGACCCGGATGGCACCGACGAGATCGACCGCGGGCGCGTCCTTCAGTACGAAGCCGGCCGCGCCCGCCTCGATGACTCCCCACAGCACCTCGTCGTCGTCGAACGTGGTGAGGGCCAGCACGCGCTGCGGCGTGCCCCCGTCGGCGGTGGCCTGGACCAGCCGGCGCGTCGCTTCGATCCCGTCGAGGACCGGCATCCGGATGTCCATGAGGACGACATCCGGGCTCAGCAGCCGGGCGGCGTCGACCCCGGCCTGCCCGTTGGCGGCCTCGGCGACGATGGCGAGGTCGTCATGGGCGGACAGGATCAGTCGCAGTCCCGCGCGGACGAGTTCCTGGTCGTCGACCAGCACGATGCGGATCATCGGCCGACCGCCGCGCTGGTGGGCCGCAGGGGGAGCGACGCCTCGATCAGCCAGCCGTCGCCGTCGGGACCGGCCGACATCGTTCCGCCGAGGGCGGTGACCCGCTGGCGCATGCCGTCGAGGCCGGTGCCGCCACCCCGACCGCGTTGCGGTACGGGCGCCCGGCGTGCGGCGCCGTTGCGTACCGAGACGACGAGGTGTCCGGGGTCCTGGACGACGCGTACGACGATCTCGGCTCCCGGTGCGTGGTGCTCCACGTTGCTGACGGCCTCCTGCACGACCCGGAAGGCGGCAAGCCCGGTGTACGTGTCGACGGCATCGAGATCGCCGATGACCTCGCTGTGCACCGGAAGGCCCGCCGTGGCCACGGACTCCAGCAGGCCGACGATGTCCGGGGCGCCGGGTAGCGGTGGCTGCGCCCCGGTCTCGCCGGGATCCCTCAGCAGTCCGACGATCGCCCGTACGGATTGCAGACTCTCCCGTCCCACCTGCTCGGCGCGGTCGAGCGCCTCGGCCGCCGCCGCGGGATCGCGGTCGAGGACCTGCCGGGCACCGACCAGGTTGAGCAGGACGACGCTGAGACCGTGCCCGACCGCGTCATGGACGTCGTGGGCGATCCGTCGCCGCTCGGCCGCGGCGGCGGCGACGTCGAGCCGGTCGTGTGCCTCGGTCAGCGCCGCGATCAGTTGGCGCTCCCGACGGAGGATGCGGCCGATCAGCCAGCTCAACAGTGCGCCCGTTCCGAAGAAGACGACGCCGGGGTAGTCCTCCCGCCACTGCCCGTACCGGAGGATGTCCGCCGCCGGGCTGACGATCGCGCCGACCAGCGCCGCCGTCTCCGCCGGCCACGACGTTCCCATGGCTGCCAGCCACGCCACCGCGAGCAGTGCCAGGAAGATGGCGCCCGGCGCTCGGTAGGAGAAGCTGACGACCGCCGGGATACCGACGCCCGCGACGGCCATCACCCACGGCCCGACCCGGACCTGGCCCGCCAGCAGCGCCCAGGGGACGAGCGCGAGTACGAGCGTTCCGACCAGACCGAAGGTGATGTCGGTCGTCACGAACACGAGCAGGGCCGCCGCCAGGGCCGCGATCGGGAAGGCCAGGCCGGTGGTGAACGAGCCGCCCCATGCACGTAGCCCGGTCGCTTCCATGATCGGAGAATACCGCCGCTCGCGACCGGGGGACCCGTACCCAGGTACCTGCCGACCCCGGCCTCCGGTACGGCCCCGGACCCGGCCCTGGACCTGGTCTGTTGCGGTCGGCGGTCCGATGTGCGCGGTAGGGCCCGGAACAGACGATGCAGTCACCCCTTTCTCGCGGACATCGGAGCCTCTCGTGTTCAATAAAATCGGTTGTTTCACCGTCCGGTGGCGCCGCCTGGTGCTGGCCCTGACCGTCCTCTTCGTCGTCGCCGCCGGTGCGGCCGGCGCCGGCGTGTTCGGCAAGCTCGGCGGCGGTGGTTTCGAGGATCCGGATGCCGAGTCGACCCGGGCCAGCGCCTTCCTGACCGAGATCGGCGCTCCCAACCCCGAGATGGTCCTGCTGGTCGAGGCGAACGACGGCAACGGCGTCGACGACCAGGTCGTACGCGCGGCCGGCGACGAGCTGACCAGGGCCGTCTCGGGTGTGCCCGCGGTGGACACCGTGACCTCCTACTGGTCGACGGGTGGAGAGCGGGCACTGCGGTCGACCGACGGACGGTCGGCGCTGGTGGTGATCGACCTCGCCGGCACCGAGGAGCAGGTCGACGAGGCGGCCGCCGCCATCGAGGACGGCTACGTCGGCACCCGAGGCCCCGTCACCGTCCGGGCGGGCGGCGGGTACGCGATCGACAACGCCATCGGCGAACAGCTCAGCACCGACCTGGTCAGCGCCGAACTGCTGGCGGTCCCGGCGACGCTGGTCCTGCTGCTCCTCGTGTTCGGCGGACTCGTCGCGGCGGGACTGCCGCTGGTCATCGCGCTGGTCGCGGTCGTCGGCGCACTCCTGGGCCTGCTCGGCATCGCACAGCTCACCGACGTCTCGGTCTACTCGATCAACCTCATGACCGGGCTCGGGTTCGGGCTGGCGATCGACTATTCGCTCTTCATCCTCAGCCGGTTCCGTGAGGAGTTGGCCGCCGGCCGTACGACGGAGGCGGCGGTGGTCCGCGCCGTCGAGACCGCCGGCCGTACCGTCGCGTTCTCGGCTCTCACCGTGGCGGTCTCGCTGTCGGCGCTCCTGGTCTTTCCCCTGTCCTTCCTGCGGTCCTTCGCCTACGCGGGTGTCGCGGTGGTCATCTGTGCCGCAGCGGCCTCGCTGCTGACCCTGCCGGCCCTGCTGGCGACCCTCGGGCCCCGGGTGAACACCTGGTCGATCCGGCTTCCCCGGCGTACCGCTCGTCGGGCCGGGACCGGTTTCTGGCACCGGCTCGCCAACGCCGTGATGCGCCGGCCAGTGCTGGTCGCGACCGGTGTCGTCGTCTTCCTCCTGGCGTTGGGCAGCCCGTTCCTCGGAGTCAACCCGGGACTGCCGTCGTACCAGGCGCTGCCTCCGGGCAACGAGGCGCGGCAGGTCGCCGAGTCGATCAGCGCCGGGTTCGCCGGGAACCGGACCGCGCAGTTCGGTGTCGTCCTGCCCGGCGTCGAGGCCCAGGGCGCGGACGCCGACGCGGTGACGGCCTTCGCCCGCCAGATCGGCGCGGTCGACGGCGTCACCGACGTGGTGGTGCACTCGGCGGCGGCGGGCTCGTGGCTGACCGTCGTGCCGTCCGTGGTGCTGCGGTCCGCCGAGGGCGAGAAGCTCGTCAAGGAGATCCGGGCGCTGGACCCGCCGTTCGAGTTCGGCGTCGAAGGCGACGCGGCGGAACTCGTCGACGCGAAGGCCGCCATCCACAGTCGACTGTTGCTGGCGTTGGCCATCATCGCGGTGACCACCTCGGTACTGCTGTTCCTCGTGTTCGGCAGCATTCTCGTACCCGTCAAGGCGATCGTGCTGAACCTGCTCTCGCTCACGGCCACGTTCGGCGCGATGGTCTGGATCTTCCAGGACGGCCACCTGTCCGGGCTCCTGGGCTTCACGGCCACCGGGCAACTCGACGTGTCGATGCCCATTCTGATGTTCTGCGTCGCCTTCGGCCTGTCGATGGACTACGAGGTGTTCCTGCTGTCCCGCATCAAGGAGGAGTACGACCGCACCGGCGACAACACCCGGTCGATCGCCGCCGGACTGGAGAAGACCGGCGGCCTCATCACCGCCGCCGCCCTGGTGTTGGCGATCTCGTTCGTCGCCTTCGGCACGAGCGGCATGAGCTTTCTCAAACTGATGGGGATCGGCCTCGCGTTGGCGATCATCATGGACGCCACCGTCATCCGGGGGCTGCTCGTCCCGGCCGTGATGCGCCTCGCCGGGAACGCCAACTGGTGGGCACCCGCCCCGCTCCGGCGGCTCCACCAGCGCTGGAACCTCCAGGAGCGCTGAGTGACCCCCGCGTCTCGCCCCGGAAAGCGGCATCTCCCGGGGCGGGACGCGGGCGGCAACCGGGTGTTGCTCAGCTGCCGGGGCGGGGGAACGCCACCGGACTGCGGTGCCCGGTCGTGTCGACGGCCCGTACCCCGAAGAAGACGTTGTCCTTGGACAGGTCGATGGTGGCCGTGGTGACGTCACCGACTCCGATCACGTGGGTCCACTCGGGCGCGGTCGTCTCCCGCCAGACGATCTCGTAGCCGGCCAGGTCTGGTTCGGTACCCCGGGTCCACCGCAGTTCGGTGTCGTTGGTCAGGTTGGTCGTGACGATGATGGCGCCCTTCGGCGTGCCCGGGGCCTGGGCGAGGGACCACAGCGCCGCGCCGTTCACCTTGGCCACCCGGGTGATGTACTCGAAGTCGCAGAACTCCGGCAGGTCGCCGTACTGCTTGCCGTCGACCACCCGGACGTCCTGGTGCTGGTGCGCGAAGTCCTCGTTCGGCTCGGTGAACCGGCCCGCCGGATAGCCCTGCTCCAGGAACGAGATGTGGTCGCTGCCGCGCAGGTAGCGGTCCCGGCGGTAGATCACCCGGACCTCCATCCCGGTGCTGTCGTTGTCCGCGACGTCGCCGACGAACCGGGCCAACTGGCGGCTCGGCGAGTCGTTCTCCCCGCCGACGGACCGCCGCGTGTTCCCCTCCGCCGGTGTCTCGGCCGTCGGCACCCCCTCGGCGAAGAGCCGGACGGTGCGCCGGTCCCGGGTGCCGTCGTCCGCCGTGCTGCTGCCGACGATGTCGTCGCTGAACATTCCCTGCACGTCCGCCCCGGCCGCCTTGTACTGCCGGGCCATGTACCCCGACCCGTACAGGCCCTGTTCCTCGCCGGCCACGGCGGCGAAGACGATGGTCGCCTCGCTGCGCCGGGTCGCCATCACCCGGGCCAGTTCCATCAGCACCGCCACTCCGGACGCGTCGTCGTCCGCGCCGGGCGCGTCGCTGGTCGCGTCCATCACGTCGGTGCACCGGGAGTCGTAGTGTCCGGTCACCACGTAGATCCGGTCCGGCGACGACTCTCCGCGCAACGTCGCCACCACGTTCGTGATCCGGGTCGGCACCGGGATCCGGGACGCCGGCTCCTGGATGTACGACTGGAGTTCCACCGTCATCCGCCCGCCGGACCGTGCGGCGTAGCCCTGCATCTGCTGGTGGATCCAGTCCCGGGCGGCGCCGATCCCGCGCTCCGGGTCGTCCTGGGTCGACAGGGTGTGCCGGGTACCGAACGCGGCGAGCCGCCGCACTATCGCCTCGATCCGGCGCTGGTCGATCTCGCGGAGCAGTTCCCGCAGTTCGCGATCCGGGGACTGCGGCCGGACCGGGCGGCCCGGACCCGAGCCGCCGCTGTGGGCGGGCGCCGCGGCGGCGGAACCGGCGACGGCCACCGGCGCGGCGACCGTGGCGGCTGCGGTGACGGTGGCGGCGGACAGGAACGTACGGCGGCTGGACTTCGTGGGCCCGTCGCCTCGGAGCTCATCGGCTGTCATGTCAGGCATCGTCATCAATACGCACTCTGGATGTCAACGGACAGGATCATTCTCGCCGTCCGGTTTGCGATTCTCGGGCCCGTCCTGCCGGTCCCCGCCGGTTCACGCCCGTCCCACCGGGTAACGGTCGGACCGGGGTTTGCCGGGCCGATGTCCGGGAACGGCGGGGCCATGACGAAACCGCGCGTTGTGATCGTCGGGGCCGGGTTCGCCGGCTACCACGCGGCGAAGAGCCTGTCCCGGATCGCCCGTGGTCAGGCCGAGATCGTGCTACTGAACCCCACCGACTACTTCCTGTACCTCCCGCTCCTGCCCGAGGTGGCGGCCGGGATCCTGGAACCGAGCCGGGTCTCGGTCTCCCTGGCCGGCACGCTGGACGGGGTACGGATCGTCATCGGCGAGGCGAGCCACATCGACCTGAACGCCAAGCGGGTCGACTACACCGGTGCCGAGGGCGAGCCCGGCAATATCGGTTACGACCGACTGATCATCGCGGTGGGCAGCGTCAACAAGCTGTTGCCGATCCCGGGGGTCACCGAGCACGCGCACGGGTTCCGGGGTCTTCCGGAGGCGCTGTACCTGCACGACCACGTGGTCAGCCAGGTCGAGTTGGCCGAGGCGACCGACGACCCGGCCGAGCGGGACGCGCGTACGACGTTCGTGGTCGTCGGGGCCGGCTACACCGGTACGGAGGTGGCGGCGCACGGTCAGTTGTTCACGGACGCGCTCGCCGCCCAGCATCCCCGGCTGGGTGTACGGCCCAGGTGGCTGCTGCTCGATCTCGCCGAGCGGGTGCTGCCCGAGCTGGACCTTCGGATGTCGGAGACGGCCAAGCGGGTGCTCGACGGCCGAGGTGTCGACGTCCGGATGGGCACCACGGTCAAGGAGGCGATGGCCGACGGCGTACGGCTCAGCGACGGCGAGTACATCGCGACCCGGTCATTGATCTGGTGCGTCGGGGTACGCCCCGATCCACTGGTGGCCGACCTCGGCCTGCGCACCGAGCGGGGGCGGCTCGTGGTCGACGAGTTCCTCGGAGTGCCCGGGTTCCCGGACGTCTTCGCCTGTGGGGACGCCGCCGCCGTACCCGACCTGACCCGGCCGGGACAGGTGACCGCGATGACGGCGCAGCACGCCCAGCGGCAGGGGAAACTGGCCGCGCACAACGTCGCCGCGTCGTACGGGCAGGGCCGGCGCCGGCCGTACCGGCACCACGACCTCGGGTTCGTGGTGGATCTCGGCGGCACCGACGCGGCCGCGAACCCGCTGCACGTGCCGCTGGCGGGACTGCCGGCGAAGGCGGTGACCCGGGGCTACCACCTGCTGGCGTTGCCGGCCAACCGGGCCCGGGTCAGCGCCGACTGGCTGCTCGACGCGGCGCTGACCCGGCAGTCCGTACAGCTCGGTCTGGTGCCGGCGAACGCCGTACCGCTGGAGAGCGCGTCGCCGGAGCTGCCGGCCCGACGATAGCGGCGGACGACAGCGGCCCTACCTGGTGCCTTACGGGCCCGGGCGCGGCGGGCGCGGCTGTCCCGGGCCGGCGGCCATCCCGCCGCCGACCTCGTCGATCGCGTCGTCGATCTGGTGGGCGAGCGCCACGTCGAGCGCGGTGACCGCGTCCAGGGCCCGGGTCCGGACGGTGAGTACCGCCGTCTCCGGCGTCTCCCGGCCCACCATCGGGCCCCGGCCGGTGTCCGGGCGCAGCCGGGCCAGCCGGCCCAGCACCCGGTCCAGGTTCTCCGCCGGCAGTTCGATGGTGCGGGTCAGCCGGCGTCGGTCGCCGGACCAGTACGGCAGCGTGGACAGCGCGTCGCGCAGTTCCTCGTCGGTCAGGGCGGCGGTGGCACCGGCCGGATCGACGAGACCTCCGCCGGCCGGTGGCGGCCCGAGCAGGTCACGCAGGTACTCCGGCAGGTCGAGCGACTCGACCAGCCGATGGTCCTGCTCGGCGAGCGCGCTCAGGGTCGCCTGGGCCTGGTAACGGGCCTGCTCCGGGCTGCGGTGGCTGAGCCGGGCGACCTCGTCGAGGAATCCCGCCAGGTCGCGGCGCCGGTCTCCGGAGGCCAGCGACCGTTCGTCGCACAGCTGACCGGGTACGGCGTCCAGCAGACGCTGTCGGTCCGCCTCGTCCAGTGCCCGGGCCAGCGCGGTCACCGTGGCCCCGGCGGCGGCACGGGCCTGTTCGAAGTCCACGCCGGCCCGCCGTCCGACGTCGGAGACGAGATCCCGGTACGCGATGACGGCGACGTCCGTGCCGACGGCGCTGCCGGAATCGTCGGGCAGCGGCATGGGACGTTCGGCCGGTGCGGGTGGCGGGGTGACCGGGCCGCCCCGCTCGGCGTTCGGCTTGCGGCCGCCGGCCGGCGGCGGCCCGTTCCGGCGGCCCCGGTCCAGGCTCTCGAGCTGCTTGTCGGCCCCGAGGGTGGCCCCGACCTCGCTCGGCCGGCGGCCCTGCTCGCGGGCCTGCCGGGCCAACGTACGACGTCGTTGGTTGTCACCCTCCATCTGCTTCCCCATGCCGCCTCCTCGGTGCGCCCGTCATCGTCATGAGTTGGAGCCAGATCAACCGCCTTCCCGTGCCGCGATCCCCGAAACTCGCGGGCGTACCGGCCCAGGTCGACCCGATCGTCGACCGGGCTGGGCCCCGGACCGCCTCGTGGCTCATCTCGGTGGGGTGAGGGGCGCTCACCCCACCGGCGTCCAGGATCAGGTCGACCGGTGAGACTTCCGTGCTACCGGAAGGAACGTCGCCATGAAGAGGATCGTCGAGATCGTCCCCGCCCGACCCGGCTGGTACGCCCGCTGGCGTCTCGACCCGGACACCACCCGCTCGTACCCGGTTTCGGTGTGGGCGCTGCTGGAGGAGATGGACGAAGGCGGCCGAGAGGTCATCGGGGTCGATTCCGTCGGCCAGTGGCCGGGGTCGGAGGAGAACGAGGCGGGCGGGGACTTCGTCCGGTACCTCTTCCAGCCGCCGGACAGCGGGGCTCCGGAGGACGCGGCCCGGCCGGAGGAACTGGGCGCCGAGCCGACGAACCGGCCGGCGCGGCTCGAACCGGCCTGATCCGGGGCGCGGTGGGCGGGGCGGACTCGGGCGCGACGAGGCACCGGACTGCGACGAGGCATCGGACTTCGGGACGCGACGGATCAGAGCAGTTCCAGCGGTCGCGGGCCGCTCGGCGGCGGGAACGCCCAGTCGAGTTCAGCGAGATCGTCGTCGGTCAGGGTCAGTTCGACCGCTGCCCGGTTCTCCAGTACCCGGGACGGGGAACTCGCCTTGGTCACCGTGCAGACCCCCGGCTGAGCCAGCAGCCAGGCGAGCCCCACCTGACCGGGTGTGGCGCCGTGCCGCTCCGCCACGGCGGCCAGGGCCGGGTGGTCGAGCATCCGGCCACGTTCGAGCGGCGAGTACGCCATCACGGGCAGGCCCGCCGCGCGGCACCGGGGGAGCAGATCCCACTCGATTCCCCGCCGGGTCAGGTTGTACGGGATCTGGTCGGTCTCGAACGCCGTACCGCCGGGGATGCCGGTCAGTTCGACCACCTCGGGGACGTCGAAGTTGCTCACTCCCCAGTGCCGGATCAGCCCCTGGGTCATCAGGTTGGTGAACGCCTCGACCGTCTCCGGCAGGGGCGCGGAGCCCCGTTGGTGCAGGAGGTACAGGTCGATCCGGTCGGTGCCGAGCCGGTCCAGGCTTCGCTCGCAGGCGGCGGCGGTGCCGTCCCCGGTCGCGTGCTCCGAGGAGATCTTGCTGATCAGGAAGATCTCCTCGCGTCGGTCGCCGAGCGCCTCGCGGACCAGTTCCTCGGCTCCGCCGTCGGCGTACACCTCTGCGGTGTCGATGACGGTCAGGCCGACGTCCACTCCGGCGCGAAGCGCCGCGATTTCGTCGTCCCGCCGCCGAGGATCCTCCGCCATTCCCCAGGTGCCCTGGCCGAGTGCCGGGATCGCCTCGCCGGACGGCAGCGTGACCGTCGGGACCTGCTGTTTCGCCATGGCTAACCTCTTCCTGAGCGGTCCGTGTTGGGCACCTTCCCCCGGCCATGTCCGACAAACCGCACCCGGGTGCCGGCCTCTCGATGTCGATCTAGGGGTTGCGTATACTTGCCTGACTGCAAGTATCGGCCGGTCAGGGGTGCGGAGGGGGCGGGACGTGGCGTTCTCCGTCAATTGCACGCAGCATGCCGACGTCGTACGGATACATCTGGCTGGTGAGTTGGACATCGTCACGGTGCCCGAGTTCAACGCAGCCCTCGACCGGTTGCTCGACGAGGGCCAACGGCGTTTACTTGTAGACCTGACAGAGCTGACCTTCTGTGACTCGAGCGGACTGGCCGCGTTCGTACGGGGGGACGACCAGGCCGTCTCGCGAGGCGGCTGGCTGCGGCTGACCGGAGCCACGGGTCGGGTCGACCGGGTGCTGCGGATCAGCGGACTGGCCGAGTTGTTCCGGTACGACCGGGAACATGACCAACATGACCCGGCGCCCCTTAGTGACCGCTGATCGGCTACAGTTCCCTCGCCCGTCGACGGTCGACCGAGCCCGAACCAGCTTGCCCTCGCCTGCTGACGCCGGTGGCGGCCATCCCATCCCAACCGACCCGAGGCAGGTCTCCGATGGACGCAGCCGAGTCGAACCCCGTGCGGATCCTGGTCGTCGACGACGATCCGGGCGACGTGCTGATGATCGAGGAAGCGTTGGCCCATTCCGGCGTCCCCAAGGCGATCGACGTCGTCGGCGACGGCCAGGAGGCGATGGAGTTCCTGTACCAGGAGGGTCGGCACGAGACCGCGCCCCGGCCGGACATGATCCTGTTGGACCTCAACATGCCCCGGATGGACGGTCGGCAGGTGTTGACCAAGGTCAAGAGTGACGACAACCTGCGTACGATCCCGATCGTCGTGCTGACCACCTCGAACGCGGACACCGACATCCTCGGCAGCTACAACCTGCGCGCCAACGCGTACGTCACCAAGCCCATCGGTCTCGACGACTTCAACGACGTCATCCGGCGGATCGACGAGTTCTTCGGTCAGATCGTGGTGCTGCCCCGGCAAAGCTGAGCGGCTCCGGACGCCCGGCCGAACAAGACGCCCGCATGCTGAACAATTTTCCCGATTCACCCCTTGGTAGGTCTACCGACTGACGAGGATTTCAGGTGGCAAGAGACAACGGCTGCCTGGGGGCGAAGCATGGAATTCTCCGTCGTGGAAATCGGCTATGACCAGAACCAGGTCGACCGCTGCCTGGAGGATCTGGGCGAGCGACTGAGTCGGTTGGCGGTGCGGACGGACGCCGTCACGAAGAACCATCCCGAACTGGCCCAGCTCCGGGCGGAGATCGACCGGTTGAGCGGTCTGTTGGCCGTCCCGCCACCGCCCGGTGACGCGTCCGACCGGGCCCGGCAGTTGCTGCTGACCGCCGAGCGTGAGGCGGCCGAGATCCTGGCCGGGGCCCGAGCCGACCTGGCGGCGGCGCGGGAGGAGGCCCGGCAGGTACGCGACCAGGTCTACGCCGAGGCGGTACAGGCCCGCCGTGAATTCGAGGCGTCGTTGCAGGCACGCCGGATCCGGGCCGAGCGGGTCGACGAGATCCTCCGGGACGTCGTGATCAGCCGGAGGTCGCGTCCGGACACGCACCGGCAGGACAATGCCGATTCGGTCGACGAGATCGTCCCGGCCCCAGCCTCCTGACGCGTTCGCCGCGTTCGCCGTTTCCGACGTTCAACGTCCGCCGCTGATCATCCGGCGGCGACGGATGACCAACCGGAGCTGATCATCCGGCTCGCCGGTTCCACTTTCGATCACGCGCTACCGGCGGCGTGCACGTGCTTGTTACCGTCGGCGCCCGACGGGATCGAGAGGGCGCGAGCGTTGGGCGGGTCGACGGCGTACCTGGTGACGGTGGTGGGTTGCCTGGTCGTGGTGGCAGGTGTGGTGGTGGCGGTGCTGGCCGTCCGGGCGGCGCGGAAACGGGCTGCTGCCCGAACCGTCGACGACGTGGTCCGGGACCCGTTCCGGAGCGTGGACGACGACGCCGACGCACTCCGGGGTGATCCCCGGAAGCTGCGTCCCGGTGACATCGTGGAGATCCGGCACCTCGTACGGGGTGCGCGGCACGCTGCGGTTCACCGAGGGCGGTTGGGGCTGGGCGGAGCACCTGCTGGACGACGCGCACGGCGCCAAACTCTGGCTCTCGGTCGAGGAGGACCCCGACCTGGAACTGGTGCTCTGGACCGGGATGTCGGACGTGACCGTCGCCCCCGGCCCGGCCCAGATCGACGTCGACGGCCGGCGCTACCGGCGGGACGAGTCCGGCAGCGCGGTGGCCGACCTCTTCGCCGCCGACTACGTCGGTGCCCTGCTCGGCGGTCTGGCCTTCCCGTTCCTGCTGATGCCGGTCCTCGGCCAGCTGCGGGGCGTGCTGGTCGTCGGCGTGGTGAACGCGATCGCCGGGCTCGCGCTGGTCTTCACCATCTTCCGCCGGGAGCTTGGCCGCCGGGTCCGGGTCGGGCTGGCCGCCGGGACCGTCGTGGTCGGCCTCGTGCTCGGGTACGCCTATCTGACGGCGTACGACTTCGAGGTGACCGCGCGTCAGCAACTCTTCCGGGACCCGGTGGTGCACGCCGAGCGCAGCGCGTACCAGGAGATCGTGTTGACCCGTTCGGTGCCGCTCGTCGCCCAGGGCGTCACCGACCTGCGGCTCTACCTCAACGGGGACCTGCAGTTCAGCTCGGTCGACGAGTACCGCTACCACGAGGCGCTGGTGCATCCGGTGCTCCGGGACGGCCGTGGGTCGGTGCTGGTGCTCGGCGGCGGCGACGGGCTGGCCGTACGGGAGCTGCTGCGCTATCCCGACGTCGACACGGTGACCGTGGTCGAACTGGATCCGGCGGTGATCCGGCTGGCCCGGACCGAGCCGCAACTGCGGGCGCTCAACGCCGACGCGTTCGCCGATCCACGGGTCCGGATCGTCAACGCCGACGCGTTCAGTTGGCTACGCGCCGGACCGGGACGGTTCGACGCGGTGGTGGTGGACCTGCCGGACCCGGACGAGACGGCGACCGCGAAGCTGTACTCGGTCGAGTTCTACTCGCTGGTCCGGGCGGTCCTGGCCGACGGGGGCCGGATGGTGGTGCAGGCCGGCTCGCCGTATTTCGCGCCCCGGTCGTACTGGTGCATCGAGGCGTCGTTGCGGTCCGCCGGCTTCGCCACCGTGCCGTACCACGTCGACGTGCCCTCCTTCGGCGACTGGGAATTCCTGCTCGCCGCGTCCGGTCCGGTGCCGCCGACGCTCGGTCTGCCGTCCGACCCCGCGCCGCTGCGCTTCCTCGACGCGGAGACGCTGCGGTCGGCCGCGAACTTCCCGCCGGACCGGCGCCGGGTGGACCTGCTCCCGTCCACCCTGCTCCATCCCCGCGTGCTGGAGTACGCCCGCGCGGAGTGGCGCCGGTACTGAGGGCCAGGACCGGCGGCTCAGACGAGCGCGCCGACCACGGTGGTTGCCCGCCCCTCGTGCTGGGCGTACGCGTCGGGGAACGCGGAGATCTGTACCGCCTGTGCCGCACCGGTCACGCTCATGTCCTGCCAGCCGGGAATGGCGAGCAGCGCCTCGTAGAAGCGCTCGGCCGCGTACGCCGGTCGCATCAGGTCGGCGACGGTGCCCCAGCCGGAGCTGGGTCGCTGCTGGAACAGCCCGACCGAGTCGTGGTCGTACCCGACGCCCTGGTTCGGAAGGTCGAGCGATTCCGGCAGGACGCCGCTGGCCAGGTTGTAGAGGTTGCTCTCCTGCATCGAGGTGGCGATCGCGACCACGAGACCTCGGCGCGGGACGTCCATCTTCAGGCCGACCTGGACGATCGTGTGCGCGTTGTCCATCTGGGCCTGGGTGAGGCCGGCGACCGGACTCGGCCGGACCGGCGACCGCTTGGCCCGGGTGACCTGGGTGCGGGCGACGGTGGGGCGGGCGGTCGGCTGGCTGGGGGTCGGGGTGGCGGTGGCCGACGGCGTCGGAGCGGGCACCCGTTCGGTCGCCCGGGACGCCGGGTCACGCTGGACCTCGGCGGCGCGCTCGGCCAGCAGGCTCGCCGAGGGTGCCGGCTCGGCCGGCGTGGTGGCCGCCCGCGACTCGACGAAGACCGCGACGCCGAGGCAGCAGGCGAGCGCGGCTACCGACCCGAACCGGACCGGGCCGGAGGAGAGCAGTGACCGGAGGCCGGATCGGACCCGCCCTGATTCGGGTACGGGCCGAGCCCGATGACGGCCGACCGGCCGGTCGACCGAACCGGGATCATCCGAACGGTCAGCCTGCGTTCCGGTGTCTGGGTCGCGATCCGCTTGTTCCTTGTGAGGCACCCGCCGAGGTTAGGTAAAGCCGAGTCGAATGGGGCGGGTCGAACGGGTGGCCTGTACCACACTTTTGCCTGGTCAACCGGGCAGTCGTCGTCAGTCGCGGGCGACATTGCCGGGACCCGGCAATGCCGGCATGTCCGTCTTGTCCGGCGGCTGCCGCCTACGGGTGACGCCCCGCCCCGCGCCGCCGGATCCGAGCTGTAGATCATCCGATTGGGTCGTTCGGCTCAGCCCGACTGGCCCGGACGGCCGTGCCCGAACCTGGTCCGAACGGTCCGTCACCCGAGCCGGCCCGTCTCCGCAACCGTGCACCGCACCGGCGGGCTCACCCGTCCGGGGACCCGCATGGCGTCCGCTTCGATACGATGCCCTCGGTGGCCGAAAGCAAGATCGAGCCGGCGGGCGGCGGGTCGGCGGGTCGAAGGCGGCGTCGCCGCGACACGCTGATCCTGATCGCGGCTGCCCTGTTGACCGCGCTGATGGCTGGCCACCGGCTGATTCCCAACGTCAGAGGGCTGGGCAGCCTGCTGGACAGCGGCGTCCCGTTCCTCGGTCTCGGCGTGCCGCTGCTCGCATTGGTCGCCCTGCTGGTCCGGTCCCGGATCGCGCTCGCCGCCGTGCTGGTGCCGGCGCTGGTCTGGACGGTGCTGTTCGGCACGGCGTGGATACCGGGCGGGGACGGTGGCCCGGTGCAGTTGCGGGTGGCCAGCCAGAACCTGCGGGAGCGGAATCCCGACCCGACCGCCACGGTCAGTACCCTGGCCGGCACCGAGGCCGACCTGATCGGCCTACAGGAGTTGTCCGGGAACACGGACGCGTCGGTGGGCAGGACGCTGCGGGAGCGGTATCCGCATCGGGCCGTCGTCACCACGGTCGGGCTCTGGAGCAGGTTTCCGATCCGGGACTTCGTCGGCGTCGACACCGGGCTCGCCTGGACCCGGGCCCTGCGGGCCGTGGTGGCCGCGCCCGGCGGCGACGTCGTCGTCTACGTCGTGCACCTCGGCTCGGCCAGGGCCGGTGACACCGGTACCCGGGACCGGACGGTGGCCGCCCTCGCCGACCGGATCCGTCAGGACCCGGCCGAGCGGCTGATCGTGCTCGGCGACCTCAACACCGCGACCACCGACAGGAAGATCGAGCCGCTGACCGCGCTGCTCAACGACGCCCAGGCGGACGCCGGCCGGGGGCCGGGCTTCACCTGGCCGGCGGCGTTGCCACTGACCCGTCCCGACCACGTGCTCTACCGGGGTCTGACGGCGGCGTACGCCAAGGTCGTCCGGACACCGGCCAGCGACCACCGCGCGGTGACCGCAGGCTTCCGGTAGTTGGGTGTGCCGCTGGCCCCGACGAAGGAGGCTGGCGCCGGCCGTGATCAGCGTCGGCGCGGTTCCGCCGGACTGACGGTGAGGGTGTGCCGGCCACTGCCGTTGGCGAACGGCCAGAGCCGGTCGGCGTAGCGGGCCAGATCGGTCAGCTGGTCCCGGTTCAGGCCGACCGACGCGATGCTGGCGCGTACGTCGGCCCGGTACAGACCGTCGGAGTCCCGGGCGAGCCGGGCCTGGGCGCGGACCTGCACGGTGTGTGCCTCGTCCGTGATGCCCGTGGCCGCCTCGACCGCCGCGTGGTGCAGGCAGGAGGCGAACGCGGCGGCGAGGAGCTGTTCCGGGGCGAGCCCGGTGCAGTGCGGCGCCAGCGGCGAGGCCAGGGTGGTCGACAGTTCCCCGTCGTCCGTATGCAGGTGACCTCCTTCAGCGGTAGCGGTGGCCTCGTGCACCCAGGAATCCGAATCCGGCATTGCGTACCCCCCGTGTGGCTCTGCGGCGGGCTACCCGGCGGGCCCGCCGTGAAACCCGGAACGACCGCCCGGAGCCGATCGGCTCGCCGGAAACCGTGCCGGAGCGGCGCCCGACCGGGTAGGTTGCGCCGATCCGGTCCACTAAACGTCTTCAAACCGCCCAAACTGCCCCTCGTTCCGGCCGCTGCTTCCGGGGACGTCAAGCCGACGTCAAGAACGCGATGCGGGACGTAGTCGAAACGTCAGAACCCACCGAATACACCCATTAGCCGGGCTTTCATGGTTCTGGCGGCCGAAGACGGTCGTCTGGACGCGCGTGCTGGAGAGGACGTTCGGTGATCGACGTCGTGTTCGTGCTGCTGACGCTGGGGCTCTTCGCGGCCCTCGCCCTGGTCGCTCGGGCGGTGGAACGGCTGTGAACCCAGTCAACCTGATCGGCCTGGTCGTCGCGGCCGGGCTGGCCGTCTTCCTGCTGTTCGCACTCCTGTTCCCGGAGCGTTTCTAGATGAGTACGACGACCGCGGGCATCATCCTCATCGCCACCCTCGTGGTGGCCCTGGTGGCGGTGTACAAGCCCTTCGGCAACTACATGTACCGGGTGGTCTCCGGCGACCGGCACTCCCGGGTCGAGCGCGTCATCTTCCGCCTGATCGGCGTCGACGCCAGGGCCGAGCAGTCCTGGGGCACCTACGCGCGCAGCGTACTGGCGTTCTCACTGCTGTCCCTGCTCTTCCTGTACGCGTTCCTGCGACTGCAGGACAAGCTGTGGCTATCCCTCGGATTCGACCCGGTGACCGACCACATCGCCTGGAACACCGCGGTCAGTTTCGTGACCAACACGAACTGGCAGGCGTACTCGGGTGAGTCGACGATGGGCCACCTGGTGCAGATGGCCGGGCTGGCCGTCCAGAACTTCGTCTCCGCGTCGGTCGGCATCGCGGTCGCGGTGGCCCTGATCCGGGGCTTCGCCCGGAGCCGTTCCGAGCAACTGGGCAACTTCTGGGTCGACCTGGTCCGGATCACGCTGCGGATCCTGCTGCCCATCGCGGTGCTCGGCGCGATCGTGCTGATGATCGGTGGGGTGGTGCAGAACCTGTCGGGCGGCACCGACGTCGGCACGGTGGCCGGTGGCGCCCAGACGATCACCGGCGGCCCGGTCGCCTCGCAGGAGGTGATCAAGGAACTCGGCACCAACGGCGGCGGCTTCTACAACGCCAACAGCGCGCATCCGTTCGAGAACCCGACCACCTGGACCAACTGGATCGAGATGTTCCTGATCCTGCTGATCCCGTTCAGCCTGCCCCGGGTCTTCGGCCGGATGGTCGGACAGAACCGCCAGGGGTACGCGATCGTCGCGGTGATGGCGATCCTCGCGATCGCCAGCGTGACGCTGACCAACGTCTTCGAGTTGACCGGCGGCGGCACCGTGCCGCAGGCGATCGGCGCGGCGATGGAGGGCAAGGAGGCCCGGTTCGGGGTCTCCGACTCGTCGACCTTCGCCGCCGTCACCACGCTCACCTCGACCGGTGCGGTGAACTCGTTCCACGACTCGTTCACCCCGCTCGGCGGCATGATGCCGCTGGTCAACATGATGTTGGGCGAGGTGGCGCCCGGCGGCGTCGGCGCCGGCCTGTACGGGCTGCTGATCCTCGCCGTGATCACGGTCTTCGTCGCCGGCCTGATGGTCGGACGGACCCCGGAGTA
Source organism: Plantactinospora solaniradicis (assembly GCF_042658085.1). Taxonomy (NCBI): domain Bacteria; kingdom Bacillati; phylum Actinomycetota; class Actinomycetes; order Micromonosporales; family Micromonosporaceae; genus Plantactinospora; species Plantactinospora solaniradicis. Next base: position 560,603 of record NZ_JBHSPR010000008.1, read on the forward strand.
CCTGGGCAAGAAGATCGGCGCACGGGAGATCAAGTTCGCTTCGCTGTACTTCCTGATCACCCCGATGCTGGTGCTGATCGGCACGGCGGCGGCGTTCGCCACCGGCAACAACGGCACGGCGCTGAACGTGGGGCCACACGGCCTCTCCGAGGTGCTGTACGCCTTCACGTCGGCGAGCAACAACAACGGATCGGCGTTCGCCGGAATCACGGTGAACACGCCGTGGTGGGACACGGCGCTCGGCCTGTGCATGCTGCTCGGCCGGTTCCTACCGATCATCTTCGTGCTCGGCCTGGCGGGCTCGCTCGGCCGGCAGAAACCCGTACCGGCCTCCGACGGCACGCTGCCGACGCACCGGCCGCTGTTCGTCGGGATGCTCGTCGGCGTGACGGTGGTCCTGGTGGCGCTGACCTTCCTGCCCGCGCTGGCGCTCGGCCCGCTGGCCGAAGGGTTGTGAGCGCGGTGAGAGTCCTGAACGACATGGTGAGGAAAGGGAAAATGACTGTCAGCCCGGTGGTGCCCGCCCCCTCTGGTGGGCTGCCGTCCTCCGGCTCCGCCAGTGGCGGCCGGGTCGGTGGTGGGCTGTTGGATCCCCGGCAACTGTTCCGTTCGCTGCCGGACGCGGCCCGCAAGTTGAACCCGGTGACGCTGTGGCGCAACCCGGTGATGCTGATCGTGGAGATCGGTGCGGTCTTCACCACGGTGCTGGCCGTCGCCGACCCGTCCGGCTTCGCCTGGGCGATCACCGTCTGGCTGTGGCTCACGGTGATCTTCGCCAACCTGGCGGAGGCGGTCGCCGAGGGCCGGGGCAAGGCGCAGGCGGCGACGCTGCGGCAGGCCAAACGGGACACGGTCGCGACCCGGCTGACCGGCTGGTCGCCCGGCGCCGCACCGAACGCCTACCGGGACGAGGCGGTCGCCGCCACCGAGCTGCGGCACGGCGACGTCGTGGTGGTCGAGGCCGGGCAGATCATCCCCGGCGACGGTGACGTCGTCGAGGGGATCGCCAGCGTGGACGAGTCGGCGATCACCGGCGAGTCCGCCCCGGTGATCCGGGAGTCCGGCGGCGACCGCAGCGCGGTGACCGGCGGCACGAGGGTGCTCTCCGACCGGATCGTCGTGCGGATCACCCAGCAGCCGGGGCAGAGCTTCATCGACCGGATGATCGCCCTGGTGGAGGGCGCCAACCGGCAGAAGACCCCGAACGAGATCGCCCTGAACATCCTGCTCGCGGCGCTGACCATCATCTTCCTGATGGCGGTCGTCACGCTCCAGCCGCTGGCGATCTTCTCCAAGGCGTTCCAGGCGGCGGCGCCGGACACCGCCGCGATCAACGCCGACGGCGTCACCGGGATCGTGCTCGTCTCGCTGCTGGTCTGCCTGATCCCGACCACGATCGGGGCGCTGCTCTCCGCGATCGGCATCGCCGGAATGGACCGGCTGGTGCAGCGCAACGTGCTCGCGATGAGCGGCCGGGCGGTCGAGGCCGCCGGAGACGTCAACACCCTGCTGCTGGACAAGACCGGCACGATCACCCTCGGCAACCGGCAGGCGGCGGAGTTCGTCCCGGTGGACGGGGTGACCGCCGACGAGGTCGCCGACGCGGCCCAGCTCTCCAGTCTGGCCGACGAGACCCCGGAGGGGCGCTCGGTGGTGGTGCTGGCGAAGAACGCGTACGGGCTGCGGGAGCGTGAGCCGGGCCTGATGCCGCACGCCACCTTCGTGCCGTTCACCGCGCAGACCCGGATGAGCGGGATCGACCTGACTCCCGAGGCCACGGTCGACGGGGGAGCGAACGGCCCGACCCGACGGGTCCGCAAGGGCGCCGCCTCGGCGGTGATGAAGTGGGTCCGGGACAACGGTGGGCACCCGACCGAGCAGGTCGGGGACATCGTCGACGGGATCAGCGGCGGTGGCGGCACCCCGCTGGTGGTGGCCGAGCACGTCGACGGCTCGCCGGCCCGGACGCTCGGCGTGATCCACCTCAAGGACGTGGTCAAGTCCGGCATGCGGGAGCGGTTCGACGAGATGCGCCGGATGGGCATCCGGACCGTGATGATCACCGGTGACAACCCGCGTACCGCGAAGGCGATCGCCGACGAGGCCGGGGTGGACGACTTCCTGGCCGAGGCCACCCCGGAGGACAAGCTCGCGCTGATCAAGCGGGAGCAGGAGGGCGGCCGGCTGGTCGCGATGACCGGTGACGGCACGAACGACGCGCCGGCACTGGCCCAGGCGGACGTCGGGGTGGCGATGAACACCGGCACCACCGCGGCGAAAGAGGCCGGCAACATGGTCGACCTCGACTCCGATCCGACCAAGCTGATCGAGATCGTCGAGATCGGCAAGCAGTTGCTGATCACCCGTGGTGCGCTGACGACCTTCTCGATCGCCAACGACATCGCCAAGTACTTCGCGATCATCCCGGCCATGTTCGCCGGGATCTACCCCAGCCTGGACGCCCTCAACATCATGCGGCTGTCCAGTCCGGAGTCCGCGATCCTCTCGGCGGTGGTGTTCAACGCGATCATCATCGTGGTGCTGATCCCGCTCGCCCTGCGCGGCGTCCGGTACCGGCCCAGCAGCGCCAGCAAGCTGCTGACCCGCAACCTGTGGGTCTACGGCCTCGGCGGCATCGTCGCCCCGTTCATCGGCATCAAAATCATCGATCTCATCATCTCGCTCATCTCAGGGATCTCGTGATGCGCCTACCTACCTGGCTCGCCCAACACCTGGCCGCGCTGCGGGCCGTACTGGTCTTCACCGTGCTGCTCGGGCTGGCCTACCCACTGGTTCTGGTCGGAGTCGGGCAGATACCCGGCCTGGCCGACCGGGCCGAGGGCTCGCTGGTCCGCGACGCCGGCGGGACCGTCGTCGGCAGCCGGCTGATCGGCCAGCTCTTCACCGACGCCGACGGCAACCCCATCCCGCGCTACTTCCAGTCCCGCCCGTCGGCGGCCGGCGACGGCTACGACCCGACCTCCACCTCGGCCAGCAACCTCGGGCCGGAGAGCGTCGAGGACACCCTGCCGGTGCCCGGCGCGGTCGATGAGGAGGGCAACCCCGACGAGGGTACGCAGAGCCTGCTGACCCAGGTCTGCACCCGCAGCAGGGACGTCGGCGCCCTCGACGGCGTCGACGGGCGGCGGCCGTTCTGCACCCCGGACGGGCTCGGCGCGGTGCTCCGGGTCTTCCACCGTGACGGCCTGACCGGGCCGGTGACCCGGGCGGTCAGCGTCAACCAGGCGTGCCCGGCCACCCCGTTCATCGCCAGCTTCGGCGGTGTGCCGGTGGAGTGCGCCAAGCCGGGCGAGGACTACTCGGGCGGACTGGTCACCCCGATCCGGGGCGACGCGCCGAGCGAGCCCGCCGTGCCGGCCGACGCGGTCACCGCCAGCGGCAGCGGGCTCGACCCGAACATCAGCCCGGCGTACGCCGAACTTCAGGTGGCCCGGGTCGCCCGGGAGCGGGGCACGTCCCCGGCCGACGTGAAGCGGCTGGTCGAGGAGCACACCAAGGGGCGTGACCTGGGCTTCCTCGGCGAGCCCCGGGTCAACGTGCTGGAACTCAACCTCGCCCTGGACCGGGCGCTGCCGGCGAGCGGCTGAGGGCGGACGGGCGGCCCCGGGAGATGAGGCAGGATCAACAGGTGACACGCGGTCAACTGCGCATCTATCTCGGGGCCGCCCCCGGCGTCGGCAAGACGTACGCGATGTTGGAGGAGGCGCACCGGCGGGCGGCGCGGGGTACGGACGTGGTCGTGGGTCTGGTCGAGACCCACGGCCGCCGGCATACCGCGGCCATGCTCGGCGACCTGCCCGTGGTGCCGCGCCGGACGATGCACTACCGGGACACCGACTTCACCGAGATGGACACCGACGCGGTACTCGCGCGCCGGCCCGAGGTGGCGGTGGTGGACGAGCTGGCCCACACCAACGTCCCGGGATCACGCAACGCCAAGCGCTGGCAGGACATCCAGGAACTGCTGGACGCCGGTATCGACGTGCTGTCGACGGTGAACGTGCAGCACCTGGAGTCGCTCAACGACGTCGTCGAACAGATCACCGGGGTCGCCCAGCGGGAGACCGTGCCGGACGGCGTGGTACGCGCCGCCGAGCAGGTCGAACTCGTCGACATGACGCCGGAAGCGCTGCGCCGGAGGATGGCGCACGGCAACATCTACCATCCGGACAAGGTCGATGCCGCCCTCGCCAACTACTTCCGGATCGGCAACCTCACCGCACTACGCGAACTCGCCCTGCTCTGGCTCGCCGACAAGGTCGAGGACCAACTCGACCGCTACCGGGCCGACCAGGGCATCGCCACGGTGTGGGAGACCCGGGAACGGGTGGTGGTCGGGCTCACCGGCGGACCGGAGGGCGACACCCTGATCCGCCGGGCCGCCCGCGTCGCCGCCCGGAGCAAGGGCGCCGAACTGATGGCCATCCACGTCGCCCGCAGCGACGGGCTCGTCGGCGCCGACCCGGCGGCGCTGACCCGGCAGCGGGTGCTGGTGGAGCGGCTGGGCGGCACCTACCACCAGGCGGTCGGCGCCGACATCCCGGCGGCGCTGCTCGACTTCGCCCGTGGCGTCAACGCCACCCAGATCGTGCTCGGGGCCAGCCGTCGGGGCCGGTTCGCCCGGATCCTGTCCCGGGGGGTCGGCGCCACCACCGCCGCGCTCTCCGGTCCGATCGACGTGCACCTGGTGACGCACGAACAGGCCGGGCTCGGCCGTCGGCTCGGAACCGCCCCCGCGGCACTCTCGCCGCGGCGCCGGCTGATCGGTCTCGGCCTGACCGTGGTCGGCATTCCGCTGCTGACGTACGTGCTCTGGCTGCTCGCCGACGAACTGTCGCTCACCAGCGACCTGCTGCTCTTCCTCGGTGCGGTGGTCGGGGTGGCGCTGGTCGGCGGCTGGTGGCCGGCGCTGCTCGCCGCCGTACTCAGCTCGCTGCTGATCAACTTCTTCTTCACCCCGCCACTGCGGCAGTTCACCATCGCCGAGACCGAGAACCTGCTGGCGCTGGTGGTGTTCCTGCTGGTCGCCGCTGCGGTCAGCGGAGTGGTGGACCTGGCGGCCCGGCGTACCCGGGAGGCGGCCCGGGCGAGCGCGGAGGCGCAACTGCTCGCCGCGGTCGCCGGCAGTGTGCTGCGCGGGGCCCGGCCGTTGACGGCGCTGCTGGAACGCCTGCTGGAGACGTTCGGGCTGACCACGGTCAGCCTGCTTGAGCGGCTGCCGGGCACGCCGGACCGGCCCGACCAGCAGCGCGATCCGCGCGCCTGGCGGGTCGCCGCCAACGTCGGTGCCGAACCGTGTGCCACCCCGGCCGCCGGGGACGCGGAGGTACGCCTCGACGACGACCTCACCCTCGTGCTGCGCGGACGGGTGCTGCCGGCGGCCGACCGGCGGATCGTGGAGGCGTTCGCCGCCCAGGCCGCCGTCGCACTGCGGCAGGAGCGGCTGGCCGAGGAGGCCGCCGCCGCCAAGCCGATCGCCGAGGCGGACCGGCTGCGTACCGCGCTGCTGGCCGCGGTCAGCCACGACCTGCGTACCCCGCTCGCCTCCGCCAAGGCGGCGGTGACCAGCCTGCGCAGCGGGGACGTCGAGTTCGACGAGGCGGACCAGGCGGAGTTGCTGGCCACCGCCGAGGAGTCCCTGGACCGGCTCGGCCGGCTGGTGGCCAACCTGCTGGACATGAGCCGCCTCCAGGCCGGCGCGCTGGGCCTGCGGCCGGCGTCGCTCGGGCTGGAGGACGTGGTGCCGTCGGCCCTCGACGAGTTGGGCGAGGCGGCCGAACGGGTCCGGGTCAGCCTGCCCGCGCACCTGCCGGCGGTCCGGTCGGATCCGGGCCTGCTGGAGCGGGTGCTGGTGAACCTCGTCGCCAACGCGCTGCGGTTCAGTCCACCGGAACAGCCCCCCGCGATCAGCGCCAGCGAGCACGGCGGATTCGTCGAGCTGCGGGTGACCGACCGGGGCCCCGGGCTGCCCCGCGACCAGTGGGAGCGGGCGTTTCTGCCGTTCCAGCGGCAGGGCGACCGGGACAATCATGCCGGGGTCGGTCTCGGCCTGGCGTTGTCCCGAGGATTGGCCGAGGCGATGGGCGGCAGCCTGGAACCGGAGGAGACCCCGGGCGGCGGACTGACCATGGTGCTGCGGCTCCCCGTGGCGGACGAGAGGGGTGCCGGGTGACCCGGGTGCTGGTGGTGGACGACGAGCCGCAGATCCTCCGTGCGCTGCGGATCAACCTGCGGGCCCGCCGGTACGACGTGGAGGTCGCCGGGGACGGCGCCGCCGCGCTGCGGTTGGCGGCCAGCCACCGGCCCGACATCGTGGTGCTCGACCTCGGCCTGCCGGACATGGACGGTGTACAGGTGATCCGGGGGCTGCGCGGCTGGACCAACGTGCCGATCATCGTGCTCTCCGGGCGGGCCGGCAGTCAGGACAAGGTCGCCGCGCTGGACGCGGGCGCCGACGACTACGTGACCAAGCCGTTCGGGGTGGACGAGTTGCTGGCCCGGGTCCGGGCGGTGACCCGCCGGGCGGCCGGGGCCGGCGAGGAGGTGCCGGCGGTCGGGATCGGTCGACACACCGTGGACCTGGCCGCGCACTCGGTCCGGACCGGCGACGGCGACGAGGTCCGGCTCACCCCGACCGAATGGCACCTGCTGGAGATCCTGGTACGCAATCCGGGTCGCCTGGTCAGCCAGCGCCAACTGTTGCAGGAGGTGTGGGGTCCGCAGTACCAGTCGGAGACGAACTACCTGCGCCAGTACCTGGCGCAACTGCGCCGGAAGCTGGAGGACGACCCGGCCCGGCCCCGTCACCTGCTGACCGAGCCCGGGATGGGTTACCGCTTCCAGCCGTGACCAGGAGGGCCGAGCATGGCTGCGTCATCGCCCTTCGTTGAGCTGAACCAGGCCCAACTCGTACGTGAGGATCACCGCCTGTACCCGGTCGCGCAGGTCGAGCTTGGCGAAGATCCGTCCGATGTGCGTCCGTACGGTGCCGGGGGCCAACTGGAGGTCCTGGGCGATCTCGGTGTTGGACCGGCCGCGGCCGATCAGCGTGAGTACCTCGCGTTCGCGCGCGGTGAGCGGGCTGAGCCGGTCGTCCGGCTGCACGGGGGCCGGCGTGGTGCGCACGAAGTGGGCGACCAGCCGTCGGGTGACGCTCGGTGCGGTGACGCAGTCACCGGCGGCGACGGTGCGGACGGCGCTGAGCAGGTCGTCGGCGAGCGCGTCCTTGAGCAGGAAGCCGTTCGCCCCGCTGTGCAGCGCGGCGTACACGTACTCGTCGAGGTCGAATGTGGTCAGGACGAGTATCGCGATCTGCGGTGCGGTCGCCACGATCCGCCGGGTCGCCTCGATGCCGTCCATGCCCGGCATGCGAATGTCCATCAGCACCACGTCGGGTCGGGTGCGGTCGACCACCCGTACCGCCGTCGCGCCGTCGCCGGCCTCGCCGACCACGCAGATGTCGTCGGTCTCGTCGAAGATGACCCGGAACGCGGTGCGCAGCAACGCCTGGTCGTCCACCAGGACGACCCGGATGCGCCGGTTCTCGGCGAGATCGTCGGTCATGGTGTCCCGGGCGGGACAGGCAGCCGGGTGCGGACCAGGAAGCCGCCGTCCGGGTTGGGGCCGACCGTGATCGTGCCGCCGAGCAGGCCGACCCGCTCGGCGATGCCCCGCAGACCGTTGCCGTGCCCGGAGTCCGGGGTGGCCGACGGACCCACGCCGGTGTCGCTGACCTCCAGGTCGACGTAGGTCGGATCGGTGGCCAGGTGGACCCGCGCGTGGGCACCGGCGCCGCCGTGCTTGAGCGTGTTGGTGAGCGTCTCCTGCACGATCCGGTACACCGACGCGTCCACCCCGGCCGGCAGGTCGACGGGTACGCCGTCGTGCGTGTACCGCACCGGTACGCCGGCGGCACGTACCCGCTCGATGAGGGTGGGCAGGGCGGCGACGCCGATCGGCGACCCGAGGCGGTCCTGCGCGTCCGGGTCCGGGTCGAACGCGCCGACGAGCCGGCGCATCTCGGCCAGCGAGTCCCGGCCGACGGTGATCACCTCGCGTACCGCCTGGGTCGTGCGCTCGGGGTGGCGGTGCTGGGCGGCGAGCGCGGCCTGCGCCTGGGCCACGATCACCGACAGGCTGTGCGCGATGACGTCGTGCAGGTCCCGGCCGATCCTGGCTCGCTCGGCCGCCGCCGCGAGCGCCACCCGGTGCCGCTGCTCCCGTTCCAGGTCGACGGCGCGCTCTTCGAGCGTCCGCACGTGGGCATGGCGGATGCGGGCTGCCTCGCCGAGCGCGTACGCGAGAGCCAGCGCCAGCAGGACGACCAGCGCCAACTCGACGATCCGTTGCTGGACGAACGCCACCATCGCGTCGTCGCCGCTCGCCGACTTGGTGGCCGGCATCCCATCGATGCCGTTCGCCGACTCGGGAGGTGTCGCCTCGATCCTCGGGCGCTGGGGTTGGACGAGCGGGCGAACGGTGTCGTCGACGACCAGTGCGTTGCCCAGGCTCACCGCCACCTCGGCGCCCGCCAGGGCGGCCAGTGCCGCCATCGACCGCCAGCGTGACCGGCTCTGGCTGGCCACGGTGTAGAGGACGACTGGCACGGCCAGGTCGATCAGTGTCGGGAACGGGATTGTCCCGTTGTTCGCGGCGGCGACGATCTGGTGCGCGGCGGCGCCGACGCCGGCAAGGACGAGCGCGGGCACGGGCCAGCGGTGCTGGACCAGCAGGCCCAGGACGATCAACCCGGTGAACGTCCACCACGCCGCGAACGTCCAGGACTCCAGCGCCCTCGGCTGCCCCGGCTTCGCCATGATCGGGCTGGACAGCGCCACCATCGCCGCCGCCAGCGCGGCGGCGAGCAGGTAGCCGCGCCACGGGGCGAGGCGGCGGTACAGGTCGGTGGCCGATGGCACGTGTCCAGGGTAGGCAGCGCATCGACCGGTTACATCAGACCCCGCTCGTACCTTGGCTACGCGCCGGCTCGTACCGGCCGGCGGGCGGTGCCGGCCCCGCCTCCGGTGAAGGCCGCCCGACGCACCTCAGTTCTCCTCACCGGTGGCGCCGAATACCTGCTTGGCGATGGTCATGCTGGACATCGCCTTGGGCCAGCCGGCGTAGAAGGTTAGGTGAGTGATCGCCTCGATCAGTTCGGTCTCGGTGGCGCCGTTCTCCCTGGCCCGGGCCAGGTGAATGGTGAGCTGTTCGGTGCTGCCGCTGGTCAGCAGACTGGCCACCGTGATGAGGCTGCGGTCGCGCGGCGACAGCTCCGGGCGCTGCCAGACCTGTCCGAACAACACGTCGTCGGTCAGACCGACCAGCGCCGGGGCGAAGTCGCCGAACATCTTCTGCGCCCTCGAAGGCTCGTTGCCCCCACTCATGCAAGTCTCCTTCGCGTATCAGCGGAGTGAATGTGAGGCGCCGTGGCGGAGGTGCGTCGAACAGAAGCGCCACTCGATGTAACGAGCGCCGTACCAGACGCGGTGACGGTCGGCGTACGGGTCTATGGGGGAGCCGCTGCCCCGTGCTCAGTTTGCTTTCACGCTGAACTCGTTGCCGTCGGGGTCGGCCAGCACGACGGTGCCGTCCCCGCAGGTCTCCAGCACGGTGGCCCCGAGGGAGACCAGTCGATCGACCTCCGCCCGCTGGTCGCCACCGACCGGGGCAAGGTCGAAGCGCTGCCGGTTCCGCGCCTCTTTCGGAGCCACGGGCGGACCTCCCCACGCGACCTTGGTGCCGCCGTGCGGCGACTGGACCGCCGTCTCCTGGTCCTGATCCCACACCAGTGGCCAGCCCAGCGCCTCGCTCCAGAAGAGCCCGACCTCCCGGGTCCCGTCGCAGCTGAGCTCCCCGAGAAAGCCGCACCCGGCGAGGAAGGCGTTTCCCGGCTCGATCACGCAGAATTCGTTGCCCTCGGGGTCGGCCAGGACTATGTGCCCCTCCTCGGGACGCTGCCCGACGTCGAGGTGGCCGGCGCCGAGTCCCAGTGCTGTCGCCACCGTTCGTTGCTGATCGGCGTCGCTGGCGCTGGTCAGGTGCAAGTGCACGCGGTTCGGCGCCACCCGCTCCGCGTCGCTGGGGACGAACCGGAGGCCGAGCTGGGTGTCCGTGCCAGGCAGGAACACACCATCGCCGTCCGCCACGATCTCCCGGCCGAGCATGCCGGCCCAGAACTGCGCCAGGCGAGCCGGGGCATGCGCGTCGAAGGTCACCGTCAGCAGTCGCGAGGACATCACCGAACAGTAAACACGGGCCAGCGGGACGACAAGGCCGAGCCGGGGTGGACGTATCGCGAGCTGCGGGCAGGGCACGTTGACAGTCGCGCGTCGAATCTCCATTGACGGTCGCGCGTCGAATCTCCGCTGACGGACGTTGCAAGGCTACGCGTGTCGGCGTGCCCGTACCTGGTGAGTGCCGGGGCCGCCGGTGCGCTGATTCAGGCTGCGTGGTGCTGGCCGTTGACCGGAGGGCTGATGGTGCAGTGGCTGGCCGCATTCAGGCGGGTGGATACGCTTTCTGGAAGCTCGAATGCGAGGCCGGCGAGGTTGGCGCCCAGTTGATCGGCGGAGCGAGGGCCGAGAACCACCGATGTGATCTCGGACCGGTCGCGGAGCCAGGCGAGCGCGACGGTTGGCGTTGTCGTTCCCAGTTCGGCGGCGACGGCGGCGACTTCGTCGGCGATGTCGAAGTGCCGTTCGGCGAGAAGACCGGTCACGAATGCGCGTGCCATCGGGCTGGGCATGGCCGCCCACTGGGCGAGCCGGGATCCGGCGGCCGGCGCGGTGCCGCGCTGGTATCGCCCGGCGAGCAGACCGCTGCCGAGCGGGCTGTAGGCGAGGATGCCGAGTCCGTGCCGCTGGCAGGTGGGGACGATCTCGGCCTCGATGGCGCGGGCGATCAGGGAATAGTTGGCTTGCAGGCTGACGAAGGGTGTTCCGCCGATGTGTTGCGCCGCCCACTGGGCGCTGACGATGCCTGCGGCGGTGAAGTTGGAGCAGCCGATGTAACGGACCTTGCCGGAGCGTACGAAGTCATCGAGCGCTGCCATGGTTTCGTCGATCGGGGTGTCCGGGTCGGGCACGTGGCACTGGTACAGGTCGATGTAGTCGGTGCCCAGCCGGCGCAGGCTTGCCTCCAGGGCGCGAGTCAGGTGAGCACGGGACAGGCCCCGGTGGTTGGGTCCGGCGCCTTGCGGTGCCGCCCCCTTGGTGGCCAGGACGACGTCGGCTCGGCGGCGGGCGATGGCTCGGCCGACGACCTCTTCGCTGGTGCCACCTCGGTAGGTGTCTGCCGTGTCGATGAGGTTGTGACCGGCGTCGAGGAACGCGTCGACGATGCGGCGGGCCTCGGTTTCCGGGGTCGGGGTCTGCGGGTCGGTGCCGAAGTTCATCGTGCCCAGGCATACCCGGGAGATGTGGAGGCCGGAGCGGCCCAGTGTCGTGTACTGCATGCATCCTCGTAGAATCGGAACTGTGATTCCGCTTGAAGATACGGAACCTGGATTCCGTTTGTCAACGGTGCTCGACCCGGTGAGGCCGGCATGATCCGCTCCGATGCGGCACGCAACCGCGCGAAGGTGCTCGCGGCTGCCGAGGACGTGCTCGGCGAGCAGGGGTTGGCCGCCCGCATGGACGAGATCGCACGCCGAGCCGGAGTCGGCGTCGGCACCGTGTACCGGCACTTCGCCACCAAGGAAGCCCTCTACGCGGCCATCGTCTCGACCCGGGTCGACCTGCTGCTGGAGGAGGCCGCCCGATTGCGCGCGGCCGCAGAGCCACAGACCGGGTTCTTCACGTTCTTCGCGCAGATCGTCGCGGACGCAGCACGCAAGAAGGCTCTGACGGACGCGTTGCAAGGCGCGGGGATCGATGTCAAAGCAGAGCAGGCGGACCAGCGAACACAGATGCGCGAAGCGTTGGCGGACCTACTGCGCCGCGCTCAACGCGTAGGCGCCGTACGCCCCGACGTCGGCATGCCCGAGATACTCGCCTTGCTGCGGGGCGCCAGCATGGCGGCGGAAACCGGTGAATACTCCGGCCCGGTCATCGACCGGACCCTTGCCGTTCTGTTCGACGGCTTGCGCCCACTTCCGGTGCGCTAGGTCCGTACCGGCCGGTACCGCGCCCTGTAGCGCGAGGGCGTCGGCCCCAACCTGGCGTGGCAGATCCGGTGGGGCCAGGCTGGCTCGCCTGACCCCACCGGTCGATCTGGCTCTGTCAGCCCAGGTACTTCTCCCACGGACCGGTGATGGCCAGGGTGAGGCCGGGGTCCTGCATGTTGACGAAGAGCACCTTGCCGTCGGCGGTGAAGGTCGGCCCGCAGAACTCGGAGTCGTTGAGCTGGTTGCGGGCGATCGCGTACGTCGGGCCGCCCGGGATCGCGCTGAGTACGTGGGAGGCGCCCGAGCCGTCCTCGGCGAGCACGAGGCTTCCCCACGGCGTGACGGTCACATTGTCCGGGCCGTCGAAGGTGAGGTCGTTGTACTTGACCGGCGTCCCCTCCTCCGACGCGGTCTGGTGCGGGAAGTACGTCACCAGCTGGATGGTCTGGGCCCGGTAGTCGTAGAACCAGACCATGCCGTCGTGCGGAGCCGCGTCCGCCGGGAGATCACCGTCGTCCCACGCGTAGGAGTTGACCACGTACACGCCCTCGTCGGTAGCCCACACGCCCTCGAACTTGCGTCCGCGGGTGACCTGGCCATCGGTGAACTGCTCGCGCACGGCCGTGGTCCGCGCGTCGCGCTCAGGCACCTCGATCCACCGCACGGGGAAGGGGCGGCCCAGCTGGGCGGAGGTCAGGTAGGCAACGTCCGGCAGCACCGACCCGTCGTCCATGATGATCTGCATCGCGGCGAGAACACCGGCGGTCGGAGCGAGGCGGGTGAGCACGCCGGGACCGAGCTTGACGCCGCGGGGTGCGGTCCAGCGGTAGAAGAGGCCGTTGGGCCCGTCGGCGTCCTCGGAGAGGTAGATCCTGGTGCGGTCCTTGTCGACTGCCAGGGCCTCGTGGGCGTACCGGCCCAGGCACTTGATCGGCCTCGGGTCCGCGCTGCCGTCGGCCCAGACCTCGAAGACGTAGCCGTGATCCTTCTGGAAGACGCCGGACCGGCCGTCCTCCTCCCAGTCGTCCCCGGCCCGGTCCTCGGTCTCCTCGCAGGTCAACCACGTTCCCCACGGGGTGGGCCCGCCCGCACAGTTGGCGACAGTGCCGGAAAGGGCGACGAACTCACCGAGGTTGCGGCCCGCGCGGTCAGTCCTGATCACGGTGCAGCCGCCGGCGTCGACGGCGCCGGGATCGTAGACAGTGCCCTTGACGTGCGGTACGCCGAACTCGGCGCCCGGGTCGATCTCGTGGTTCTGGATCAAGGTGTAGCGGTCGCGGCCGGCGTCGTAGACGGCCATGCCGTCGTGGTCGGCCGGGGTCAGTCCTTGGCCACGGTCGAGTCGGGTGACGCCGGCCCGGGTAACCACGGTGTAGCTGAAGCCCTCAGGCAGGGCCAGGATGCCGTCCGGGTCGTCCACGAGCGGCGGGAAGGGGATGTGGCCGCCCCCGACCGGCGGGCGGGACCGGCTCGGGTGGGCCTGGGCCAGGGACGGGAAGCCCCCGGCGACGGCAAGGCCTACACCGGCGCCGCCGGCGGCGAGGAAGGTACGACGAGAGGAAGGCACGTCGAGCAGCTCCTGTTCAAGACGAGTGTTACGACTTGACAACCAACTCCTGCGGGCCGACACCGACGCGTCATTCATGCAATGGATTGGCAACATCGGAGTAAAGAATCAGGGCTACTCACGCAACACGTAGGCGACGGCCGCTGGCCCAAGCAGGCCGAACCGGTCCGGGAGCGATCAGCGCGTCAGGGGGATCCGACGGGCGCGCACCGTGCGGTGGCTGATGCGCCACCCGCTGTCGCCGCGGACGATCGTGTCCTCGTACGTCACGCTGCCGATGGTGCCGTCCGCGTGGATGCCGATGCCTTTCGACAGTGCGTGCACGCAGTCGTCGGCTGTCCCGGTGAGCACGATGTTGGTGACGTGGTGGGCGACGGGGTTCCCCTCACCCAGGGTAAGTGCGGCGTCCCTCAGCATTGCGAGTCCGATGAGCACGCCGCCGCCCAGGTTCGTGACGTCGTAGACCGCGTCGGCGGTGAACAGTTCGTGCATCCGGTCGAACTCGCCACTGTCGGTCAGGTGACCATGCCGGTTGATCAGGTCCGTGATGGCCGTACGGTCCTCGGCGGCCAGTGTCATGGCGTCCTCCACCAACTCTAACCGGGGAATTCCCCGGTTAGAGTGTTAGATTAAGCGGGGAATTCCCCACTTGGCAAATGTTGGAGCGGTGGATGGCGTTGAACGCGGACAACCCAGCGAATCCCGGCCGTGGGCGCAGGGCGGACGCCGCACGCAACGCTGAGCTGCTGCTCGCTGCGGCGCGGGATCTACTCGACGAGTCCGGGTCCGAGGTCGCCCTCGACGAGGTGGCGCGGCGAGCCGGCGTCGGCAACGCAACCCTCTACCGGCACTTCCCGACCCGGGGCGACCTGCTCGTCGCCGTCTACGCCGACGAGGTGGCGGCGCTGTGCCGGCAGGGCGCCGAACTGCTCGACGACCCGTCGCCGGTCGACGCACTCTTCACCTGGCTGGACGCATTCGTCGTGCATGTCGCGACGAAACGCGCGCTCGCCCGTGCCGCCGCCGAAGGTCCCGACGCCCGCCGGACCCGGTTGTTCGACCAGTGGCATGAGTCGATGCGCGCCACCGCGACCAAACTGCTCCGCCGGGCCCAGGACGCCGGTGTCGTACGGCCCGAACACACCGTGACCGATCTGCTGGCCATGGGCAGCGGCGCCGCTCTCGCCGCCACCGACGTGGCCCACGCCCAGCGGCTCGTTCGGCTGCTGCGCAGCGGTGTCGAGGTGGACAGGGACACTCGGATTCAATGTCCGTGCAGCAGCGAGTCACCGGCATCCTTCTTGGACTAGTAGTGCTTTGTCATAATCTGAGTGGGTAGCGGGGTTTCGTTGTCGAGAACCGTGTTTTGCAGGTGGGGCAGGCGCCGGCCAGGCGGACGAGCTGGTGTTGCAGGTTGCGGAGTACGGCGTAGAGGGTCAGGCCGGCCGGCCAGCGAGGAGCGGACCCGGAAAGCGATCGACGACCTGCCTGGGCCTGCTGCTCAGGATCCGGGATCGCGCTCGTGACGGCGCCGTACCCGAGGGCCAGACTCGTCCGGATGGAATTCATAGAGTTGGGCTCTGTCACTGCCCCGTCCGGTGTCCCGGTTATTGCGACGCTCGGGCACCTCGACTACATCTGGCCGAGCATCGGCGAGCGGCTCTCCGACCGTGCGGCGGCAGTCGCTGCCACCGGTGGTGGTCATATCCACGAATGGCTGTTCGAGGCGGTCGCCGTACCTGTCAATGCCGACCGTTCTCTTCCCGTGCGGGCGGCTACCCGGCCGTCCCCGTTCGATGGCGAGGCTGCCATCACGATGCTGGACGTTGGTCTGGGTAGCGGCGGTGAAGGCGCCGCCCGGCTGCTCGGTGATCTGCCGGCCGACCGGTGCGGAATGCTCTTGGGTGATGCGGTTGCGCTGGATTCGTGGGTCGGAATGTCGGTGGAGCCGCATACCGACCCACGAGAGCTTCCTCCGATCCGGCCCGAACCATCCGCTGCGTGTCGGGGCAGTCGAGGTTGCTGGCTGTCTGACGCTCGGCATCGCTGGGACGAGGGTGACCACTCCATGCGGCACCGGGGCGAGCGGGCGTTCGGTCGCGTCTACCCGGTGACGATCGTCTGCGACGACTCGACCGGAACCTTCCTACGGTGGGACATCGACTCCGCCAAGGTCCAACCGCTGGTGGCCGAATGACGGCCCCGAGTGGCGTAGTCGCTCCGACGGCAGCTCGCTGGCAAGCCAGTCCAGGGTTGCGACTGGCGCGACAGTCAGCAGCCGGCCGGTCGGCTGCTGTACCGGATCTGCTCATCAGAAAGAGTCGGCGGTTTCCGATAGCCTCCCTGGGCGGTCAACACCGAGGCATCCAGCACCGCAACGACGTAGCCTCCCTGGTTTGCGCGTATGGCGGTCGGGACACGAGCCCAGGCCTAAGCGGCATCCAGGCCGAGTCGAGGGCCGAGGTGGCCTGTCAGCGTTGACCGCGCCGACGCCCCGGCCGTCGCTGTAACCCCTGTGGGGCGACGTCTCGGCGGTTGTCGGTGGCCTTCTTCCCGGCGGCGCAGCGGTCCGGTTGGAAGGCCACCGGGCGGACTGTCGCCCATGCGCGCCCGGAGCATCATCGATCCGAATAGAGGTGGTGGATTGAATACCGAGCTGTCGGAACTCATCGCGGAGCTGCGTACCGATCTGGAGGCGGACCAGCCCGCGACGCTGGTCTGGGCCCAGATCGACGAGGGCGCTCCGGCCGACAAGATCCCCGCCGATCTGCCGCAGCAGGTCCGGGAACTGCTGGAGACCGCCGACGGTATCCTGGCCGGCGCGTTCGACCTGCGTGGAGTAGAGCAGCTGGACAGGATCCAGTACTACATCGAGTACATGCCCGAGTTCACCGGCGTCGCCGACGAACCCGCCGAATGGCTCGTCTTCGGCACGCTGCACGAGGAGCCGCTGCTCATCCGGCGCGACACCGGCGCGGTCTGGTACCTCCCGGCGGAGACCACCGACGAGTGGTTCATGCGTGAGCTGTTCTTCGAAGTCGCGCCGGACCTTGACTCGTTCCTCGCCTACTACGTTTTCGGCGCCGGGTACGGCGAGATCGGCTTCGACAAGGACGAGTGGTGGGGCTTTCTCGGCGAGCAGGATCTGACCACTCCTGGCAGATGAAACACGGCCGCCGTGTTTCGGAAGTGGATCGTGACGGTGTGCCCGCGGCCTCAGCGCGAGGTGGCCCCGATGATGGCGTCGAGCATCGTCCGGGCGGTGTGCAACTCGGTGATGGACCTGCTGATCCGGTCGCGTTCGCGGTGCAGGTCGTTGAGGAGGTCAGGGCAGGCTGCGGCTAGGCCGTCGCCGGTGTCGACCGTACACGGCAGCACGTCGGCGATGGTGGTGGTGCCGAGCCCAGCGGCGAGCAGGGTGCGGATGCGGCGCACCCGTTCCACATCGGCATCGCCGTACTCGCGGTATCCGCTCGGCCACCGGACTGGCCGCAGCAGACCTTGCTCCTCGTAGTAGCGCAACAGCCGCTGGCTGACGCCGGTCCGCTGAGCCAGCTCCCCGATGCGCATGACCGCCTCCGCTTGACTCTCACATCGATGTGAAGGTTTAGCTTAGCTGCACCGGGGACCACCTAACCGCACGGGCCCCAATGAGCACGGGAGAACCTCATGAACCCCCGTACGGACCATCTGGTGACGGTGATAGGGCTGAACTCGCGAGGCGCGGCACTAGCCCGGGCCCTCGCAGCGGTGGGCGTCACCGTCACGGTCTGGGACGAGCCCGGCCCCCTGTCCGAGGCGCCGACCGTCGAGGGAGCGTCACGGGCCGATTCGTTGCAGGCAGCGTTCACATCCGCGTCGCTAACACTGTTGTGCGTTGACGATTACAACAGCGTCCAGCACATCCTCGCCCAAGCCGAGCCGCACGTCGCCTCCGCCGACGTGGTCAACCTGACGTCGGGAACGAGCGCTCAGGCCGAGCAGGTAGCCGCTTGGATAGACGCTCGGGGCGGTCACTACCTCGACGGCGCATTGATGGCCCACCCCGAACATGTCGGCAAGCCAGACACTGTACTGGTCTACAGCGGCTCACCCGAGGTGTTCAAACGCCACGAGGCCTCACTCACCCACCTGGGCGGCGCCGCCTACCTGGGCGCGGCCCCTGGCACCGCGGCCCTGTACGACGTGGCGATGCTCAATTTCGCCTGGGCCACCCTGATCGGCTTCCTCCAGACAACCGCCCTGCTCGACACCGCCCGTGTCCCGGCCACCACAGTGACACCACTGCTGGCCCGCTGGCTGTCCACCACCGTCACGGACGTGATCACCGACTACGCCCGACAGGTCGAGGATCGCCACTACCCGGGCGACCAGGAATGGCTCGAGCTGGATGCTCCGCTCATGGACCACCTCATCGAAGCCAGCCGGGCCCGCGGCCTTGACACCGCACTGCCCGAACTCATCAAGTCACTAACCACCCGGGGCATCGACGCCGGCCACGGCAAAGACAGCTTCGCCAGCCTCGTCGAGATCATACGCGGCTGACCGCCCACACCGGCCCGACCGCCCTCGATCCTTAGGCGGGGGCCAGCGCGGTATCCCGGCCACGATCCCGATCAAGGCCGACCAGGCTGCCAACCGGCGCAAGAAGGGGTCGAAGGGCGGCCGTCCGCCGACCTTCGACCCCGAAATCTACAAGCGGCGGCACGCTGTGGAGTGCGGCATCAACCGCCTGAAACGCCACCGCGCGGTGATCACCAGGTACGACAAGTTCGCGGTGCGCTACCTGGCCACCCTGCACATCGTCGCCATCAACGAGTGGCTCCGACCGGCATATGAAACACACCCTAGGTGCGGACCGGAACTACCGGCCGGGCTCCTGAATACACCGGGGCGGTCGCTGGGGTCGCCGTGACCATGGGCTTCATTCCCTTGCACCACTATGCCGCGTCTTTCCACTCGCCTTGGCACAGTCGTGTTCAAGGTCGACGAGTTGGGCACGGACCTGCTCGGCTCCGGCGTGACCGAGCTGGTCGAAAATGCTCAAGGCACCCCGCCAGGCGTGGCCGGCGGCATCGTGGTCTCTGGCCGCTCGATGCGTGGTACCGAGGTGGACGAGGACTTCGGCTTCGTGGTGGCGGTCGCCGGTCTCTCGTAGCAGCTCGAGGGCGGTGTCGTAGCAGGAGGCAGCCAGCTCGTAGCGCCCGAGATGGTGGTACGCGTAGCCGAGGCTGTCCAAGGTGGCGGCCTGGCCGTAGCGATCCTCAAGTTCTCGCAGCAGAGTGAGGGCCTCCTCGCAATAGGTGATAGCGAGCTGATACTCGCCGAGCAGCGCGTGGTACCAGCCGACGGCGTTGAGGCTGTCTGCCTGGCCAGCACGATGGCCTGTGGTCCGAAACAGCTTCAGGGCGCGCTCGGAGTTGTCGAGCGCCTCCGGCATGAGCCCCTTTCCCTCCGACACCCAACTGAGGCCTCGATGAATGTGAGCCTGGCCGGCACAGTCGCCAAGCTCCACGTACAGCCTGAGGGCGCTGCTGAGGTGAGCATGGGCCTCGTCATACTGGCCCAGCCGGGTGTAGGCGCGGCCGAGGTAACGGTGCGCAAAGGCTTGTCTGGCCCCGTCGACCAGAGATCGCGCGGCCTCCAGGGCTGCGCACTGAGTCGTCACCAGATCATGCCAGTGGCCCTGACGATCGAAGAACGTCACGAGCGCCCAGGCCAGCTCGCAGGCATGGACGTCAAGCCCGGTCTCGACGGCCTGACGGATGGCCGCGATTATCGCGGGCTGTTCAGCCGTAAACCAGGCAAGTGCCTGAGCAGAGCCGGCGGGAACCTCGGGTGTGACGCCTGGCTGCCGTCGGCCGAGAGTGATCGCGTCCCGGTGTGGATCCAGCAGTCTGTCCGCCAGGTGGGCGGTGTGCAGGTAGTGGTCGAGCAGCCGCAGAACTGCCGAATCCCGTTCGACGGGGGCATCGAGGGCCTGGGCTTGTTCGGTTGCGTAGGTCCGGAGCAGGTCGTGGAGCGTGTACCTGCCCGGGGAGTGCTCGGCGGCCATGTGCGCGCGGGTCAACTCAGCCAACAACGACCGCGTCTGTTGGACCGGGATGCCGGCGAGGCTGGCTGCGGCGGGTAGGTTGATGTCCGGACCACGGTGCTGCCCTAGCTGTCGGAAGAGCCGGGCGGAGTCGGAGCTGAGCGTGCGGTAGGACCATGAGAACACCGCACGCACATCGGTGACGAGTTCACCGCCGCCGAAGGCATCCAGGCTCCCGCGCGCGTCGCGTAACTCTGCGGCCAACGCGTCGAGGCTGAACCCGGCATGGGCAGCCGCGCGGGCGGCCACGATAGCCAGGGCGAGGGGCAGTCGCGCACACAGGGCGGTAATCTCGTCCACCGCTTCCGGTTCGGCCGCCACCCGATCAACGCCGAGACGCCAGGCCAACAACTGCCTGGACTCGTCCGCAGTGAGAAGGTCCAGGGTGAGCAGGTGGGCCCCTTCGCCTGCGACCAGGCCGGACAGTTGGTTACGGCTGGTCACCAGAGCCAGACAACCTGGCGCACCGGGCAATAGCGGGCGCACGTGGTCGGCGTCGCGGGCGTTGTCGAGCAGGATCAGCACTCGTCGGCGGCTGAGAAGGCTGCGGTACAGGCCGACCTGCCCGTCCAGGTTGGCCGGGACACGCTCCGGCGGCACCGCGAAGGCGTCCAAGAATCCCCGTACAGCCTCGGCCGGGCTCACCGGTGACCCAACAGTGTCAAACCCGCGGAGGTTCACATACAGGTGCCCGTCGGGGAATCGGTCGATCACACGGTACGCCCAGTGCACCGCAAGTGCGGTCTTGCCGACTCCGGCGGTGCCCGAGACGGCGGAGATGACGACCGACGTCGGTTGTTGCTCCGCGGTGTCCAGGATCCGGTCGAGTTGGAGAATCTCGATGTCGCGTCCGGTGAAACCGCGCACATCGGCGGGTAACTGTGCCGGGACGGTTGGTTCGTGCGGTCTGGTCGGGGCCGCCACCTGATACGTGTCACCCCGCAGGATCGCCTGATGCAATTCCTGCAACGCGGGTCCGGGGCCAACGCCTAACGCGTCAACCAGCCGCTGCCGGATCGCGGTGTAGCAGTCGAGCGCTTCGGCGGTACGGCCGGCGGCGTACAGAGCGCGCATCAGCGTTTCGGTCAACGGCTCGACCAGCGGATACTCGCTCAGCTCCCGATGCACCTGGTCGGTGACCGCATGGTAGTTGCCTAGGCGCAGCTCTACCCGGGCCCACGCGACCACCGCATCGAGTCGTTGCTGACGGCAACCCTCCCGCACCCGCTGCACCCATGCACCGGACAAACCCGCCAACGGCGTGCCCCGGCACAACGCGAGCGCATCGCGCAGCAGCGCTCCGCGCCGGGCATCGTCCTGCTCCGGCTGGCGGGCCTGCTCGGTCAGGTGGCGGAAACGATGCAGGTCAACCTGGCCCGGATCGACGTCCAGCAGGTATCCGCCAGCACGTCGTTTCAGCCGTACCGGGATGCCGTTCGCCCCGCCGCTCTCGGCCAGCGCCCGCCGGATCCGCACGATGTGCGCGTACAAGGTGTTGCGTGCCTCAGCGGGAGGTGCGTCGTTCCATACCCGGTCCACGAGCGTGTCCACCGGTACCGGCCGGCCGGCGTCCACGGCCAGCGCCGCGAACACGGTCCGTCTCTTCGGCGGGCCCAGATCCACCACCTGCCCGCACACCAGCAACTCCACCGGGCCGAACAGCCGCAACTCCGGCACGTAACCCCCAGGATGATCAATCAATCGGATGTTAGGACATCATCCTTGGGACTCGATGATCGATGTCCGAACCGGCCGCGACGCCGACACTGCCTGGCGTCGCCGTGGCGTCCGCTACTCGAACAGGACCCGGTGCTCACGACTCCAGCGGATCCGCTGTACGACCTCGTCCAAGCCACCACTGGCCTGCCATGTGACCTGTGGTTCTCGCCCCTCGGTGGCGAGCTGCCGTGCCCGGTCCAGGACCAGTTGCTGCTGGCTGATGACCTGGTCGACCAGGCCGACGGTCGAGGTCAGCCCGTACGCCTCGGCGAAACGCTCGAGCCGCCGCCGTCGGTTCGGTGGCGCCGGATAACGCAACCACCGCAGGCATTCGCGGTCGTCCCGGAACGGCGCGACATACTCCAAGGCGTAGGCGACGTCATGGATCGCCGGGGCGGGCCAGGCGTAGTCCCAGTCGAGGATGCCCACCGGCTGGGTGCCTTGCCACACCAGGTTCCACGGTCCGAAGTCGCCGTGGCAGACCACTTCCCCAGGACCGGGAGGCTCGGCGCGATTCGCCCAGGTCATACCGACGGAAGGGCGGAAGCCGGCGACCGCCTCGTGGTAATCGCGCAGCAGACGAGCCATGGCCGTCAGACCGGCATCGTCGACAACACGGGACCAACTGGCGGGACCGGACTCGCCATCGATGTAGCTGAGGACTTCGCGTCCCTCTGGATCGATCCCCAGCAGGCGAGGTGAGTACGGGAAGCCGACCGCTTCGAGGTGCCGCAGTAGTTCGTGGATGGTCGCCGACCACGGCTGCATCGGCCGGCGGACCGTGTCACCCACGCGGAGCACCCTGCGGTGCGGGTCGTCCTGGAGCACCTCCTGGTCTGCCATTGTGGGGACGCTACCGCCAGCCTCGACTCGCCCCACGCCAATTCTCGCGGTCGGACAGACGGTCTGCCCGTACCGAGCGATCAGTCTGTCCAGTCCAACTGGTGTTCCGGCACGCCGACCGTCCTGCCGTACGCGACGACCTCGGCTCGTCGGGCCAGATCGCCTCGGCGGTACCGGAAGACCCGGTTGGCGAAGACGACCACGTGGTCGTTGCCGAGCGTGAAGTCGGCGTACCAACCGCCGTCCGCACGCAGGCACCGGGAGAGCGACTGGGCGAGTGCGTCGGCCACATCATCGGCCGCCTCGGAATCGAGGACGGTCCAGACATCGGGTTGGTCAGCCGACACCGATGCCGAGACGTCCCGCCGGACGACCCGGGTCAATCTCAGGTCGATAGGCAGCTCAGCGCCCACTCGCAGGCTTTCGGCCAGCAACGTTCCTCTCAAGATTGCCCCAGCTTCCCGGTCGGGTCCGACAGCACCCACGGTTCATGATCGAGTTGGTGGGGTGGAATGTTGGCGGGGGGCCGGTCGTTACATTACGCGTACGACCGAGTACCACGGCCTGTGAGCTGGGCTGACGGGTGGCGGGCCGGGAATGATCCAGGGCCCCCGGTCGTTACATATTGTGTTCGGCGGAGTACCCCCCAGTGCTCGCCGGGCGTGTGGTCCCCGGGGTTTCCTTTTCCTGGTGCGGGCCGAAGCATTCCATTGGCATCCCACGTCCCCCTGTGGGGTGTTCATCCCCGAGTGGAAGGTAACCATC
>NZ_JBHSPR010000009.1:0-2395 GCF_042658085.1 Plantactinospora solaniradicis
TTCGAGGAGGGGTCCAGATTCACCCGCCGATACGGGGTCCATTTTCATGCGTCGCCGACACATCCAACTACGGCGCGGCCTCACCGATGACCTGCGTCGTCCCTGGGAACGACCCGCCGACCCCACCCGACCCGAGCGCCTGAGCCCCACCCGGGTCCGCCGTGGGTTTCGGAACCTCCGGCCGAAGACCAGCCATCCCGCGCAAGCACCAAAACCCACCCGGCAGCCCCAACCGACACCGCGGACCCCGCCACGACGTCGGTAAAACCATCCACCGCGCCCGCACCCAAGCCGACCAGCAAAACGCAAAGGTTAGAAAACAAGCTAGTGCTCTGACCGGGAACGTTTACCGGGTTGGCGGCGGCGGGGATCGACGGGCGATGATGCTGCTGGCTCGGCCGGCGGCAACCGAGTTCCAGTGATCGCCCAGTTGGTGCAGGCTGACGAGGACACGGTGCGGGACGTGATCCACCGGTTCAACCAGATCGGCCCGGCCTGCCTGGACCCTCGGTGGGCGGGAGGCCGTCCCCGTCTGCTCAGCCCTGACGACCCCGATGGTCACTGGCCGGCGCCGAAGCCGTCCTGAGACTCAGCGCCCTGCTCGCCAACGGCGACTTCGACCGTTACTGGACCTTCCACCTCGACCAAGAACACCAGCGCAACCACCGGGCCCGCTACCGACTCGCCGCTTGATCTACGAGGTCAGTCCCAGCAATCTGCACCCACCGCGCACTGTCCCCACTCGAGCGCGAGCCGCCCGCAGGTGCGCCTTTCGCCCTTGAACAGCAGGCCCGCAGCCTGCCCGCAGCCGCGCGATGTCCGCAACCCCGGGCCCAGTGGCGCCCGCAGGAGCGCGCGCACAACCGACAGATGCGTCACAAGTGCGCGCTTTACGCGTTCGGGTCCCAGTCTGCGAGCTGCTCCATCGGCTCGGTGTCGCCGGTGGTCTCCAGGCCGTCGAGCGGGACGCGCTCGTAGAAGTAGAGGACCAGTTCGCTCGCTGCGCCTCGCATCGCCATGTCGCCCGGCTCCGCGTCGGCGGCGAGGTCGTCGCAGCGGACACCGTCGGCGCTGAGGGTCAGGCGCCAGGAGCGGCCCTCAGTCGTGTGCAGGTCGATGGTCGCCGGCTTGAACGGCCAGGGGACGGTCGTCGCCGAGACGGTCGTCAGGAACTCGTCGACGCCCTCGACCGCGGCGTCCGTCGGCAGCGGCTGTGCGGCCCCCTGGGTGAGCTGGGCGTCGTAGGTGTGGACGGCGATCTCCTGGATCTGGTGCCGCGCCACGGCTCCGCTGGTCTCCGGGGCCTGCGAGCGGCCCCACCAGGTCCAACAGCCGCGGTCCGGGCCGGCCTCGCGCATCGCGTCGAGCATGAGCTCGGTCGACTCGGCGAGCCAGGCGTCCAGGGCTTCGCGGTCGCGGGGCGCGGTCGGGGCGCCCTTCGGGTCCGTTTTCGCCGGGGGCTCAGCGCCCGGGCCCGCCGCGACGATGGCGGCCTGGCGGCGGCGGCCGTCGCCGAGGTGCTGCGCCAGTTCGCGCAGCGTCCAGTCCGGGCAGGTCGGGACCTGGACGTCGAGGTCGGGGGCGGACGCGATCGCGGCGCGGAACGCGGCCGAGCGGTCTTCGATCAGCCGCAGGACCTCGGGGAACTCCAAGATGTTTTGCACGTCGGTTGTGTATCACGGCGCTCCGGCCGCCGGTTAGCGAATTTGTCGGACGAACGCGTCGACGGTCGGGCGGAGCGCCGGCGCCGAAGCCGTCCTGAAACTCTGCGCACTGCTCGCCAACGGCGACTTCGACCGCTACTGGACCTAACCATCTGGGCCAAGAGCACCAGCGCAACCACCAGGCCAGCTACCAACTCGCTGCTTGACCTACGAAGTCACTCCCAGCAATCCGCACCCCTAGCCGATGTCAGCGGCCTGAGTAGTGTGCGGCCCGGGTCTGTGGATCTAAGGGTGTTTGCGGCCTGACCCGCCAGGCGTTGTGCCTGGTGAGGAGGGTGCCGTGATGACCGCGACACCGAACGATCAGACCGGATGCAAGAAGCAGGTGGAGCCGTCGGCGGAGGAAAGGCCGCCGCCGAGCTTGTCCGGACGGCCAAGGACGAGCTGGCCGCGTTGAAGTGTCTGTACCTGGTGACCCGGTCCCTGGACCCCACCCCACCGGAGCAGGCAGAACCCGATGGACGATGCGCTGGAAACCCGCGTTGAACGCCTTCGCCATCACCTTCAGCGACCGCTTCCCAGCCGCTGAAACCTACTAACCAAGATCGCCGGAAACACGGTTGGCGAGACAGCCTCAAATGGCGATGAGGGTGTAGGCGTCGAGCGGTTCCCACCGGTGCTGCGCTCGAGCCGCACCGCCAAGCCGTAGCACGCCGTCGGGCCAGCGCGAT
>NZ_JBHSPR010000009.1:2400-2711 GCF_042658085.1 Plantactinospora solaniradicis
TTCCGGATGTCGAACAGCAGCGTGACAACTGGCCCGCAGGGCCTCAAGCCGTGGCGGCCGGAGCGTCGGCGTTGTGGTCAAGCGCGGCGCCGCCGCCCCGCGTTCGTGCCGAGGATCCTTCCAAGCTGGGTCAATCAGAGTTCGAACTCCTCGAAATCGTCGGCCTCTCCCTCGATCCCGATCGCGGCCCGCTTGACGGCAACTGCGAGATCAGCAACCGTCGGGGTGTCGAACAATGCGCCGACCGTTACCTCGACGTCGAACGCGGCCCGGATCCGGGAGATGACCTGGGTCGCGAGCAAGGAGTGTCC
>NZ_JBHSPR010000010.1:0-50021 GCF_042658085.1 Plantactinospora solaniradicis
CCGACCTCGACGGCACGGTCGGCGGCGTCACCGGCACCGTCACCGACCTGGGCAGCGTCGCGGACCTCGGCTCCGTCACCGACCTCGACGGCACGCTGGGCGGCGTCACCGGCACCGTCGACGGCACGCTGGGTGGCGTTGGCCTGGACGGCGTCACCGGCGACCTGGGCGGCACCCTCGGCGGCGTGACCGATCTGGCCGACACCAGCGACCTGAGCGGCACCGTGGGTGGCGTGACCGGCACCGTCGACGGCACGCTGGGCAGCGTCACCGGCCTGGTCGGCGGCGTCAGCGACCTGGGCGGGACCAACCTGCTCGCCGACGGCGTGCTCTGAGCCGCAACACCCCAGTACGACGGCGAGGGCCGGACCAGAAAGCGGCTGGTCCGGCCCTCGCCGTTCGCCAGGTTAGCCGTTCGCCGCACACTGGCAGCACACCGTCCCGACACTTTCCATCCAGCCCCGGCAGGACCGGCAACACATCGGTCCTGCCGGGGCTGCCGCGACCGCCGGCGTTCAGCAGCAGAACGCTGGCAGCCGTGGCCGGATCCGGCCGACCGGAGGCAGGATCGCCAGACATCGGATGTCTGAGCCGCCGATCCCTTGACAGGCGTCGGCGTGCCGCCATAGCGTCGAGGAACCGATTGATTCGTTTCAAGCCCTGCGGTGACGTTCTCGGCCACCCGGCGGTCCGGTTGGCCTCCGCCCACCAGAAGCCGGCGGTGCCGCCCGCCAGGTGCTCCGCGTGCCCGGGCCGACCATTGGCCAGCCACCCCGACGCAGCTCACCAGGAGGATTCGTGATCGCGCGCAGAGACTTCCACCGGCTCGGTGCGGCATCCGCCGTCGGCGCCCTCAGCGGCGGGATCGGCGGCGCCGCCTCGGCCGCCGGTGCCGTTCCGCCCCGGTCCGGAGCGGATCCCGGTCCGGGCGCGACCACCTGCGAGGTCGTCGAGACGGAGACCGAGATCGTGGTCGACAACGGCCCGGTGCGGATCACCGTCAGCAAGACCAGCGCAAGCCGGCTCACCTCGCTCAGGCTGCACGGTCAGGAACTGCTCGGCGTCGGCGGGCGCGGCAACTACGACATGAACAATGCCCAGGAGGGCGACCCACTGCCCCTCCCACCGACCGCCAACACGTACGAGATCCTGCGCGGCGCGGACTTCGTCGACATCGCCTTCCGGTACAGCCCCACCAACGGTGGACCGTTCTGGCTGGAGCGTCACCACGTCATCCGGGCCGGTGAGCCCGGCATCCATCTGGCCACCGTCTTCCGGCATCCGCCCGAGCTGCACGGTTTCCGTTCCGACCAGCACCGCTACGTCTTCTACCTGGATCCCGAGCTGTTCACCGAGGTCAGTGTCGAGGACGACCCGATCGGCGATGCCTGGCGGGCCGGAGCGGCCCGGATGCCCACCCCGGCGGAGCTGACCGCCGCTCCGATGATCATGGACGCCACGCACGACCTGGCCGGCCTCGACTCGGCGTACCCCCGGCGCTACTACACCAAGTACGACTGGGCCACCTACGTCAAGGACCACGTGGTGCACGGCCTCTACGGCAACGGGTACGGCATCTGGGCCGTACAGCCCAACCGGGAGGCGTTCAACGGCGGTCCGGTCCGACAGGACCTGACGCTGCACCAGACGACCAGCCGGCCGGTGCTGCTGGTCGAGCCGCAGGCGACGCACTACGGCTCGCCACCGGTACGGGTCGGCGCCGGGCAGTCCTGGGAGAAGACGTACGGGCCGTACTTCGTCTACCTCAGCCAGGGCGACGACCCGGCACGGATGCGGGCGGAGGCGCTGCGGTACGCGCGGTTCGACGCCCACCGGGAGTTCTACGACCGGCTGGGCCTGCCGGGCTGGACGCCGAGCGCGCGCCGGTCCACGGTGACCGGCCGGGTCCGGGTGCCGGGCCAGCCGCACTGCGGCGGCGCGGTCGCGGTGCTGTCGGACAACCGGCTGGACTTCCAGCGCACCGCGCTCGGCTACGCCTACTGGGCCGACGTCAACCCCGGCGGCGGCTTCCGGCTCGGTGACGTCCGTCCGGGCACCTACCGGCTCACCGTCTACCGCCCCGGCAGCTGGGACGAGTTCGTCCGCGACGACGTCGTGGTGCCCGAGGGCGGCCGCGTCGACCTCGGGCAGCTGCACTGGCGGCCCGTCCAGAACGGCCGGACCGTGTTCCAGCTCGGCACGCCCGACCGCACCTCGGCCGAGTTCCGGCGGGGCACGGAGTTCCGCCAGTGGGGCACCTCCCGCTTCTTCGCGGCGGACTTCCCGGACGGAGTGGTCTACACGGTCGGCCGCAGCGGTGACGACGACTGGAACTACCTCCAGTTCCAGCGGATCGACGGGGAACCGGTGGCGCCCTGGCGGATCCGTTTCGACCTCGACCGGCCGGTCCGGCCCGGGGCGACCGCGACGCTGACCATCGCGCTCGCCGCCTGGGCGATGGACACCGCCCGGGACGTCCCGCCGCTGCCGAGCAACCTGACCATTCACGTCAACGACACCCGGCTGGTCTGGACCTTCGAACCCGACGACGCCCGGGGAGCCACCTACCGCAGCGCCTGCGCGGGGCGGCACTACCGACGGGCGTTCCGGTTCGACGCGGGGGTGCTCCGGCGGACCGGCAACGAGATCGTCCTGGCGATCAACGAGGACACCCCACCGGAGCTGGGCAACGAGGCGGCGTACGACGCGATCCGGCTGGAGATCGACTGACCATGCGGCCGGCATCCGAGACACCGGCGTGGTATCGGGACGCCAAGTTCGGCATCATGATCCATTGGGGCCTCTACTCGGTCCCCGGCTGGGCGCCGCTCGACGACGAGGTCGTGCGGCTGCTCGGCGCCGGACTCGCGGAACCGGTCGAGCCGTCCACGGTGGATCCGCTGGCCCGGCACTCGTACGCCGAGTGGTACCAGAACAGCTACCTGCTGGACGGCCCGACCCGGGCGTACCACCGCCGGACCTACGGCGATCGGCCGTACGCCGACTTCCGGTCCGAGTTCACCGCGGCGGTACGGCGGTGGGACCCGGAGCCGTGGGCCGAGTTGTGCGCGGACGCCGGGGCCCGGTACGTCGTACCGACCACCAAGCACCACGACGGCTACCTGCTGTGGCCGTCCACCCGGCCGAACCCGTACCTGCCGCACTGGCAGACCCGGCGGGACGTGATCGGTGAACTCGGTGCCGCGGTGCGCGGGCGCGGGCTGCGGTACGGGCTCTACTACTCCGGCGGGCTGGACTGGACCTTCGGCAAGCTGCCGATCCGGCGCATGGTCGACGTGCCGGCGAGCATCCCGGACTCGGTCGAGTACGCCCGGTACGCCGACGCGCACTGGCACGAGTTGATCGACCGGTACCGGCCGAGCGTGCTCTGGAACGACATCGGGTACCCGCCGGCCGGCGAGCCGCACCGGCTGATCGCCGCCTACCGCGTGGCGGTGCCGGACGGTGTGGTCAACGACCGGTTCCAGGTCGACGAGTGTGACGTGCACACCCCGGAGTACGCCCGCCGGGCCGGTATCGACCCGGAGAGTTGGGAGACGGTCCGGGCGCTCGGGCTGTCGTTCGGCTGGAATCGGCAGGAAACATCGGATCACCTGCTCACCGCCACCGACGTGGTCCGGCTGCTCGCCGACGTGGTGAGCAAGAACGGCAACCTGCTGCTCGGAGTCACGCCGGACGACCAGGGGACCGTTCCCGGGGCGCAACGGGCCGTGCTCGGCGAGGTCGGCCGGTGGCTGGCCGGGCACGGCGAGGCGATCTACGGCACCCGGCCCTGGCACACGGCGGAGGCGGTCACCACCGCCGGGGTACCGGTCCGGTTCACCCGCCGGGACGACCTCCTCTACGGCATCGTGCTCGGCGATCCCGGTCCGGAGCTGTGCGTTCCCGGGCTGGTCCTCGAATCCGACGCCCAGGTCCGCCTGGTCGGCCCGGCCGCCGGGACCGTGCTGCCGGTTCGCGCGGGGCCGGACGGTGCGGTGCTCGCGGTCGGCCACCTACCGCCGGCTCCGGCGCACGTCTTCGCGGTCCGGCCCGCGCCGACGGGTCTGCGCCGAGGAGCCGCCCCCGGCACGTCATGACGCGGCGTGCCCCGTCCGAGTCGGACGGGGCACGCCGTGCGGTTCGCCGGTGGCAGAGATCGACCGCGCCGAGGAGCGGTGGTCGACTACGCCGGGGACGGACTCAGCCGAGCTGGCTCTTCGCCTCGGTGATCACGCGCTTGGCGCCCTCGGCCACCGGGATCCGCTTGAAGATGACCTCGTCGTAGATCCGCTGGAACTCGGCCTTCACCGCACCACCGCCCTTGGGCTGCGGCGGGGGCGTCGGCAGCAGCTTGTCCACTACCGAGCTCTCGAACTCGTAGACCTTCTTGTCGTTCTCGGCCAGGCTCGGCGCGATCGAGTCCCGGACCTTGGCGTTCGCCGGCATGCCCCGGGACACCGCCAGCACCTTGCCGGCCTCGACGTCGTTGATCAGGAAGTTGACCAGCGTCGCCGCCTCCTTCGGGTGCTCGCTGCGCTGCGCCACGCTGTAGGCCATGGACATCGCGGCGATCATCCCGCGCTTGGGGGTGTCGCTCGGCATCGGCGCGATCGCCAGCGGCGCACCGTAGGCACTGACCATGCCGGTGAAGCCGGAGTCGTAGTTGACCTCGGCGGTGACGCCCTTCTTGATCAGCGACGAGTTCGTGATCGAGCCGTCGAGCTGGGTGGTCAGCGCCGGCGGTGCCAGCGCGCCGGTCTCGCGCATCTGGCCGGTCATCGTCCAGAACTCGGTCAGCTCCGCCTCGGTGAAGCCGAGCTTGCCGTCGTCGGTGTAGATCGCCTTGTCCCGCTGGCGCAGCCAGATGTCGAACCAGTCGATGGCGAAGCCGAAGTCGCCGAAGCCGGCCACCTTGCCGCCGCTGGCCTGGCTCAGCTTCTGCCCGGCGGCGGCCATGTCCTGCCAGGTCCACTCCGGCGTCGGCGCGGCCACGCCGGCCTTCTGCCAGAGTGCCGGGTCGTAGACGACCCCCTGGGTGTTCTGGGCGATCGGGATCGCGTACGTCGCGTCACCGACCTTGCCGGCCGGTACCAGCGTCTGGGTGAGGTCGGCGACCGAGAGGGTGCCGTCCTCGACGTACTCGGTGAGGTCGCGCAGCGCGTTGCGGTCGGCGTACTCCCGCAGGTAGGCGCGGTCCATCTGCACGACGTCCGGTGCGTCTCCACCGGCGATCTGGGTGGAGAGCTTCTGGAAGTACGCGTCGAAGGCGCCGAACGAGGTGTTCACCTTGATGTTCGGGTACTTCTTCTCGAACAGGTCGATGGCCTGCTCGGTCACCTTGGCCCGGTCCTCGTTTCCCCACCAGGTGAAGTCGAGGGTGACCGGGCCGTCCGAGGCTTCGTCGTCACCGCCACAGGCGGCCAACGGCAGGACAAGCAGCGCTGCCGCGGCGAGGGTGGCGAACCTCGCCGTTCGGCGTAGGCGCCGGGTGTACACCATGGACGTTCTCCCTTTCCGATGGCGCCTGGCGTCCAATTGGCGCTGGAGTCCGTAGGAAACCGCTTGCCTGAGCGGGCGTGAGACGCCCATGGCGGCGGGGCGAGGTTCCTACTCGACGTGGACCAGGTCGCGGGGGCGGTAATGGCAGTTGGTGATGGTGCGGGGAACAGAACTGAAACGATCCAACAGAACCGGACGCTAGGTGTGACGCGGGCCGCTTGTCAAGAGACCGGCCGGCATCGAGAACCACCCGGACCTGCCACAACGCTCCCGAGCACGGCGGAGGAGAGCGAACCGTTATACGAACGGAACCTGCCCGGCCCTCTGTACCCGACGAATCCTTGCCTTCGGTACCCGCCGCTGATATTCACGTATCTACACGCGCTCATGATCCAACTTTGCGCCCGAGCCGGGTCGACCGGACCGGTCGGCCTCGTCGTGCAGTCCCGTACCTCGACCAAGGAGGACCCCTTGCCACAACCCGGATGGAGACCCACGATCCGGAACCGACGGCGTGGCGTACCCGCGCTGATGGCGGCCGTGGTGGCCGCCGCCCTGCTGCCCGGCGCCACCACCGCCAGCGCGGCACCCGCCGACACGTCCGGCGGCCAGGTCCAGCCGGGTGAGCACCCGGAGTCGTTCGGGGGCAGCCACGCCCCCCGGGACCTGGACAACCGGGACGGCGCCGCCGCACCGAACGCCCGGCAGCGCAGCCTGGCGGTCCAGGTCGACGGTGCGGTCCGCTGGAACGCCCTGGGCACCCCGCACGCCCTCACGGCCACGGACGGCCCGCTCGCCAGCGGCCTTTCCGCCGACCCGGAGACGGCGGCCCGGCAGTACCTGCTCCGCAACTCCGAACTCTTCGGGCTCGACGAGGCGGCCGTCGCCGGCCTGGAACGGCTGCTGGTCAAGCCGATCGGTTCCGGCGCCGTGGTGACCCTGCGGCAGCGCTTCGGTGACCTGCCCGCCGGCTACGACGGCCTGGTCAGCATCGCGGTCTCCAAGGGAAATGTGGTCAACGTCAGCTCCTCGCTCTCCCGCAACACCGGCACACCACAGCCGGCCGCCATCTCCGCCGACCAGGCGTACGCGGTCGCGCTGGCCGATGCCGGCCTGACCGCCGACAAGGTGGCCAGCCGGGACATCCGGCAGGTCGCGGTGCCCGTCCCCGACGCCGCTCCCCGGGCCGCCTGGGAGGTCACCCTGATCTCCAGCGACACCGACCACCCGACCGCGTTCACCACGTTCGTGGACGGGATCCGCAGCGAGGTGCTGGTCCGCGAGGACTTGGTCGACTTCGACTCGGACAACCCGAACTGGGCCGTCTTCCCGGCCACCCCGCCCAGCTCGACCAGGCCCGGCCGGGACGCCCGGGTGATCTGGTGCCTGACCTGGGAGCGCGGCTGCGAGCGTACGGTCCGCGACCCGAACAGCGGCCAGGCCTGGGACGTCGACCTCGACACCGGGGAGCCGACCTACACCTCCCGGGGCAACGCGGCGAACACCGTCGTCTCCTGGGGCGGGGGCACTCCCGCCGTACCGATGACCGAGAGCCCGACCCGGGACTACGTCTACCCGTTCACCGACCCGTGGCGGACCTCGAAGTGCGACCCGGCGGTCTTCGCCGGCGAGACCGACAAC
Source organism: Plantactinospora solaniradicis (assembly GCF_042658085.1). Taxonomy (NCBI): domain Bacteria; kingdom Bacillati; phylum Actinomycetota; class Actinomycetes; order Micromonosporales; family Micromonosporaceae; genus Plantactinospora; species Plantactinospora solaniradicis. Next base: position 7,144 of record NZ_JBHSPR010000010.1, read on the forward strand.
GACGCCGACGCGGCGATCGCCAACCTGTTCGCCATGCACAACCGGATGCACGACTGGGCCTACCGGCTGGGCTTCGACGAGGCGGCCTGGAACCTCCAGGCGGTCAACCTCACCCCCGACGGCCTCGGCGGCGACGCCGAGCAGGGCCGGGCCCAGCAGGGTGCGCTGAGCGGCAACCGGAACAACGCCAACCAGAGCACCCCGCGTGACGGCCTTCCGCCGAGCACCAACATGTACCTGTGGCAGCCCGCCGCCGGTGGCCCGTACCCGCCCTGCGTGGACGGTGACTACGACATGACGGTGATCGGGCACGAGTACATGCACGCCGTCACCAACCGCATGATCGGCGGTCCGAACAGCGGCATCACCGGGCACCAGGGCGGTGCGATGGGCGAGTCCTGGGGCGACCTGATGGGGGCGGAGTACCTCTTCCAGCACAACCTGCGGAACCCGGGCAAGACGCCGTTCATCACCGGCGCGTACGTCACCGGCAACACCGAGAGCGGAATCCGGAACTACGATCTCAGCCGCAGCCCGCTGAACTACTCCGACATCGGCTACAACGTCGCCGGACCGGCGGTGCACGCCGACGGCGAGATCTGGGGCGCGACCAACTTCCGGGTACGCTCCGCCCTGGTCAAGCGGTACGGCCAGGGCACGCCGTCCCGGCAGCTCGACTGCGCGAACGGCAAGGTCGCGGTCGAGAAGTGCCCCGGCAACCGGCGCTGGTCACAGCTCGTCTTCGACTCGTACCTGCTCCAGGCCGCCAGCTCGGTCAGCATGATCGACATGCGGGACAACATGCTCGCCGCCGACCAGCTCCGGTTCGACGGGGCCAACCAGGACATCATCTGGAACGCCTTCGCCACCTCCGGCCTGGGCCGGGACGCCGTCACCAACGGCGCCGCGGACACCGACCCGACCCCGAGCTTCGCGTCGCCGCACGCCCGCAACGTCACCGTGACGCTCCGGGCCGACGGCGAGAGCCGGGACGCGCCGATCCGGCTCTACCTCGGCGAGTACGAGGCCCGGGCCGTACCGGTCGCGGACACCGACCCGGCCACCCCGCTGCCGGACACCTTCGAGGTGGTACCGAACACGAAGTTCTCGTTCGTGGCCGTCGCACCCGGGTTCGGGCACACCCGGTTCAGCAAGGAGTTCAGGTCCGGCTGGGGCCGGAGCGGCGACCGGCCACAGACGCTGGAGTTGGAACTGGACCGCAACCTCGCCTCGTCCGCCTCGGGCGCGGCGGTCTCCGGGGACGGCGTCAACACCGAGCAGGTCGTCGACGACACCGAGGCGACCAACTGGGCGTCCCTGGACGGGGTGGCCGGCAAGCAGGTCACCGTCGACCTCGCCGGGGACCGGCCGCAGACCGTACGGCGGGTGAACGTCAGCGCGATGCTGCGACCGACGATCACCACGGATCCGGACCCGGGCAGCCAGAACTCGCTGTCCGCGCTGCGGTCGTTCGCCGTACTGGCGTGTGACGCGACGAGGGTCGACTGCACGGTGGACGCGAACTACCGGCGGGTCTACACCAGCCGGTCGGACGCGTTCCCGGGCGGGGCGTACCGGGCGTACTCCCGGGACATCAACCTCCGGTCGTTCGACATCCCGAAGACGGTCGCCACGCACCTGCGGCTCCAGGTGCTGGACAGCCAGTGCACCGGCGGCCCGCACTACGCCGGTGAGCAGGACAACGACCCGGCGACGACCACCGACTGCACCACCGCCAGCCCGGCCCGAACCCAGGTCCGGATCGCGGAGTTCCAGGCGTTCGGCAGGTAGACGGCCGGACCGGCAGGTAGGACCACCGCCGTCCGACCCGGGATCATCTCCGGGCCGGGCGGCGGTGCCTCGTGTATCTCCCGCCGTCACCAGTCCGACGAACCACGGGCGTCCCGCACCCGGCGGTGCCCCGCCGTGGCCGGCGTCTGGTAGCTGGCCGGGTAGCGGGGTCGACCGCGCCGGTACGCAGCGACGGGTGCGGACGCCGTCTCCGCCGTCGACCGGTCCCGGCTGCGGAGCCGGAGCAGCAGGCCGACACCGAGGAAGAGCAGCACCCCGCCGCCGACGAACCCGACCTGGGTCAGCCCGATGCCGCTCCCGTTGGCGGCACTGGACCGCTCGGCATCCGAGTCGGCGCCGCCGCCCTCGCCGTACCCGTCGTCGCCCGACCCCTCCGCCAGGACCGGCGACTCGTCGTCCGCCGCCTCGGTCTCCACGGTCTCGGTCGGCGTCGCCTCGGTCGGGCTCGGCCGGGTCGGCTTCGGAGTGGGCGTACGCCGCCGGTTCTGTGCCGACCCGGTCACGTCCCGGGTGGCGCTGCCCCGGTCGAGCAGCCGCCCTCCGGCGTCGAACGCCTCGACGGCGAGGGTGATCCGGCCGTTAGGTGCGGCGTCGTCCACGGCAATCCGGTACTGGGCGGTGACGGTCCGATTCGGGCACAGCGACCCCGGGTCCAGTTGCCGGTCGGTGAGCCGGGCGCCGTTCCCCTCGGCCCGCACCTCGACCGGGAACGATCCGGTCTCGATCCGGTCCACCTCGACCTGGTTCGGCCGTACGCCCTGTAGCCGCAGTACCAGGGACCAACGCACCTTCAGGCAGTCGCCGTCGAGGGTGGTGGAGATCACCGCCCGGACGGTCTCGGCGCCCCGACCGGCGACGAACCGGCCGGGCAGTTCCGTGATCGCGGTGTTGAACCCCGGTGCGGCCCCGGCCGGTACCGCCGGCAGGGCGGCCCAGCCCGTCGCGCACACCAGCACGGTTCCGAGCCGGATCGCGAACCGCACCACCGTCACCACCAGCCTTCCGCCGCGTCTGTCCATGGTCGCGCCCCGAAAATGCGCGCATGGCCGACGCTATGGGCGGCGTCGGCCGAGCGGAAGAGTGGCGTATCAGCACCTTTCTGCAATGAAGAGGGTGCTTTTGACGCGTAGTGGTGAACCGGTTACCCATCACCTCCGACACGCCGGATCGGAACGGCGATCGCCGCCCGGATACCCACCGGCGTCGGCGCCGTCGTGTGCGAGGATTCGGGGCCACAGACCCGTTGGTGTGACAGGAAGACGGCCCTCGTGACAAACGATCCGGTACTGCCCACATTGGACACGACGGTGCCGCACTCGGCGCGGTTGTGGAACTACTGGCTCGGCGGCAAGGACAACTTCGCTCCGGACCGGGCGGCCGGCGACGAGATCGCCAGGCGGCTGCCGTCGATCATCGACCTGGCGGTCGCGGACCGGGCCTTCCTGGGACGGATGGTCCGGCACCTGGTCGCGGACGAGGGCATCCGGCAGATTCTCGACATCGGCACCGGGCTGCCCACCGCGGACAACACCCACCAGGTCGCCCAGTCGATCGCCCCGGAGTCCCGGATCGTCTACGTCGACAACGACCCACTGGTGCTGGTCCACGCCCGTGCCCTGCTCGCCAGCAGCGCCGAGGGCGCCACCAACTACGTCCAGGCCGATCTGAACGATCCCGAGACGATCCTGCGCGAGGCGCGGCGCACCCTGGACTTCGACCAACCCGTCGCGATCACCCTGCTCGGCATCATGCACTTCATCCTCGACGACGAACGGGCCCGGGAGGTCGTCCGGGAACTCGTCGACGCGGTGCCGTCGGGCAGCTACCTCGCCATCGCGCACGGCTGCCACGACATCAACCGGGCCGAGGCGGACAACATCGTCTCCTTCTGGAACGAGCACGGCACACCGAAGATCGTTTACCGCAGCTCGGCCGAGATCGCCCGCTTCTTCGACGGGCTGGACCTGCTGTCGCCCGGCGTCGTTCCCTGTTCCCGCTGGCGGCCCGGACCGGACGATCCCGACATCGACGTCAACCAGTACTGCGGGGTGGCCCGCAAGCGGTAGTAACCCGGGGCGCCGGGCGGCACCGCCCGGTGACCGGGCAGAATGCGCGGTTGTGTCCGAGACCCCGGCGGAGTTCGTCCGAACCTACGCCCAGTTGAGCCCGGTCGCCGCCGTACCGGAGATCCGGCTCCACCAGGCGGCCGAGCCGATCGGCCTCTGGGAGTTGACCGAGGGCGAGTTCCGCAGCGAGCAGCCACCGCCGTTCTGGGCCTTCGCCTGGGCCGGCGGGCAGGCGCTGGCCCGGTACGTGCTGGACCATCCGGAGACGGTGGCCGGACGGCGCGTACTCGACCTGGCCTCCGGGTCCGGACTGGTGGCGGTCGCCGCCGCCAGGGCCGGCGCCACCCGGGTCCGGGCGGTCGACACCGACCGGATGGCGGTCGCGGCCGTCGAGGTGAACGCCCGGGCCAACGAGGTGGTCGTCGAGGGCGAGATCGGCGACATTCTCGACGGCGATGCCGGCGACGCGCAGGTCGTGCTGGCCGGGGACGTCTTCTACAGCAAGGCGATGGCCAACCGGGTGCTCCGGTTCCTGATCCGCGCGGCGCGCGGCGGCGCCCGGGTGCTGGTCGGCGACCCGGATCGGGCGTACCTGCCCCGGGACCGGTTCCGACCGCTGGCCGGATACGACATACCGGTGTCGCCGGCGCTGGAGAGCGTCCGGGTGAAGCACAGCCGGGTCTGGGAACTGACCCAGATCACCTCCGGAACGGGCGGTGCCGGTCGCGAGCAACGCGCTGGTTAGCGTGGTCGGGTGCTGTTCCGGAGTTGGCAGGAGTCGGTCGAGCGGTCGTGGCCGGACGTCGTGGTGCTACCCGACCACGTCGGGGTCGACCACCTGGTGGTGACCCGGCATGCCCTGGTCCGCCAGGTGCTCGCCGATCCCGGGACGTTCCGTCCGGACAACGCGCTGGACGCGATGACCCCGATCCCGGTCGCCGCGCTCCGGGTGCTCGCCGGGCACGGTTTCCGGCTGCCCCCCACGCTGGCCAACAACGGCGGGCCCAGTCATCCCGCGATCCGGGGCATCGTCGCCGAGGCCCTGCATCCGCGGCGGGTCGCCGAACAGCGGCCCTGGCTGACCGCCGTCGTGCGGGAGCGGGTCGGCCGGCTCGGCGCCGCGCTCGACGCGGGACAACCCGTCGACCTGTACGCCGACCTCGCGGCCGACCTGCCGCTGCTGGTCCTGGCCCGGCTCGTCGACCTGCCGGAGGCGCCGGCCGAGGTGGTGAAGGAGTTCACCCGGGCCGCCCTGGAGTTGTTCTGGGCCCCGGTCGATCCCGCGCGGCAGCGCGTCCTGGCGGACGTCGTCGGCCGGTTCCACGCCGTACTGCGGGAGTTCGCGGGCACCGGTGCCGGGCTGGTCGGCCGGCTCCGGGCCGCCGGGCATCCGCCGGAGGTCGTGGTGGGAGCACTGTTCTTCCTGCTGGTCGCCGGCCAGGAGACGACGTCACAGTTCCTCACCCTGCTGCTGCACCGGCTGGCCGGAACGCCGGAGGTGCTCGCCGGACTGGGCGCCGGCACCGTCGACGTCGACGACGTGGTGGAGGAGGGCCTGCGCCTGGAGCCGCCGATCGTCACCTGGCGCCGGGTGGCCGCCCGGGACACCGTGCTGGCCGGCACCGCCGTGCCGGAGGGGACCAGCGTCGTACTCTGGCTGGCCCGCGCCGGCCGCGATCCCGAGGTGGTCGCCGAGCCGGAGCTGTTCTCCCCCGGTCAGCGCGGCTCCCGGCGCCATCTCGCGTTCGGGGCCGGCGCGCACCGCTGCGTCGGCGCCCAGCTCTCCCGGATGGAGGCCGCGGTGGTGGTGGCCGAGACCGCCGCGCTGCTCTCCGGCGTCACGGTGCTGCGGGCGCCCTGGTGCCCGGACAACCTCTCGTTCCGGATGCCCGACGCGTTCGTCGTCGCCCGCCGCGCCACGCAGAGGCGAGGCGAACAAAAGATCTTGGCATCCGAACAACTTTAGTGTTTTAATCGCACACATGTCTGTTCAAGAACGGCACCAGGCGATCGTGGAGCTGTTGCTGACCCATGGCCGGGTGACGGTCGCCGAACTGAGCGCCCGGGCCGGCGTATCGGAGATGACCACCCGCCGCGACCTGGAACTGCTCGAACGGGACGGACTGCTCCAACGGGTACACGGCGGCGCGGTGAGCACGGTCTCGGGAAGCTACGAGCCGCCGTTCGCCGTACGCATGCACCAGCGGGCGGACCTCAAGGCCCGGATCGGAGTCGCCGCGGCGGCGCTGGTCGGCGCCAACGAGACGGTGGTGCTCGACGCCGGCACGACCGCGCTGGCCACCGCCCGGGCACTGCGCGGGCGCCGGCAACTGACCGTCTGCGCGCTGAGTGTCCCGGCCACCACGGAACTCGCCGACGAATCCGGGATCCGGCTCATCGCCGCCGGCGGAGACGTACGCCCCGGAGAACAGTGCTTCGTCGGACCACTCGCCGAACGGATCTTCGACGAGCTGCGCTTCGACACCTTCGTGATCTCGGTCGGGGGTGTCGACAGCGGCACCGGGCTCACCGACTTCAACCCCGACGACGTACGCGTCAAACGGGCCGCCATCGCCGCGTCCCGCCGCCGGGTGGTGGTGGCCGACTCGACCAAGCTCGGTCGGGTCACCTTCGCCCGGATCGGGCCGGTGCAGCTCGCCGACGTACTCGTCACCGACGACGGCGCGGACACCGAACTGGTGGCCGCGCTGCGTGACGCCGGTGTCCAGGTCGTGCTCGCGTGACCGTCGGAGTACGACCCGCGCCGCACCGGCTGCGCCCGGTGGCGGTGTTCGGCGCGGTCACCGCGTTCGCGATGATCGGCCTACAGCAGGCGCTGTACGGTCCGGCCATCCCACAGTTGCGGACGGAACACGGGATCACCGCCGCTGGGGCGGCCACCGCACTGAGCGTGCACTTCGCGGGCGCGATCATCGGTGTCCTGGCGATGCCCCTCGCCCGGCGGTTCGGCATGGCCGACGGTCGCTTCATGAGCTGGTCACTCGTCGGGGTCGCGGTGGGTTGCGTGGCCTTTCCGCTCGCCCCGGTCTGGCCACTGGCCCTGGTCGCCGCCTTCGTCGCGGGGGTCGGCTTCGGCGGCATCGACGGCGGCGTCAACCAGGTCTTCACCGAGGTGTACGCGGAGAGCGGCCACGGCATGCTCAATCTGCTGCACGGCTGCTTCGGCGTCGGTGCCGTCGCCGGGCCGATCGCGATCGGACTGCTGCCCGGGTACGGCTGGTCGTTCGTCGGCTGTGCCCTGCTGGCGGTGCTGGCCGGGCCGGCGCTGCGTACCGCGTCCGGAGCCCGACCCGCACCGGTACCGAACCGCCCGGCCCGGCGGGCCATCGGCCAGCGGCGCTGGCTCGCTCCGCTCGGCGGAGCGGTCTCGCTGGGGTTCCTGCTGTTCTTCATGCTGCATGTCGGACTGGAGACCGGTGCGGCCGGCTGGGAGACCACCCACCTGATCGCGACCGGGCTGTCGGAGTCGACGGCCGCGACCGCCACCTCGGGCTTCTGGTTGGCGTTCACCGCATCGCGCTTCGCGGTCGTGCCGCTCTGCCGCCACTTCTCGGCGCGGACGATCGTGATCGCCTGCACCGGGCTGACCGTGCTCGCCGCAGCCGCCACCCTGCTCGACGGGTTGGCACCGATCGCCTACGCGCTGCTGGGCGTCGCGGTCGGCCCGCTCTTCCCCACCGGGTTGGCCTGGCTCGCCCAGCACCGCCCCGCGCTGACCCCGACCGTCGTCGCCCTGTCGATGGTCGGCGGTATCGCGCTGCCGCCGGCCATCGGACTGGCCGTCGGCGTGTTCGGGCCGGCCGCGATCGGCTGGGCGATGATCACCCTTGCCGTCGCCGGGCTCGGCACCGTGATCGGGCTGGCCCGGGTACGCCGGACCGGGCTACCCGTCGCCGCGCCGGCCGTCGAGGCCGACACCGCGCAGGTATAGCCAGACGATCAACCCGCCGCCGACGACAAGGCTGATGTCGGCGACGTTGCCGACGAAGAAGCCGGCGTAGTCGATGAAGTCGACGACGTGGCCCCGGGCGAATCCGGGCTCCCGGAACAGCCGGTCGAGCAGGTGGGTCGTGGCGCCGCCCAGAACCAGGCCGAGGGCGAGCGCCCAGGCGCCGGTCCGCACCTTCCAGGCCGCCCGGGTGATCGCGGCGACGGCGACGGCGGCGATGATCGTGAAGATCCAGGTGACTCCGGTGCCGATCGAGAACGCCGCGCCCGGGTTGTAGAGCAACCGCAGGCTGAGCAGGTCACCGAGCACCGGGACGGACCGGCCGTCGGAGAGCGTGGAGGTGGCCCAGAGCTTGGTGAGCTGGTCCACCACGAGGATCACCAGGGCCAGGGCGATGACCCGGGGATACCACCGGGTCCGCCCGGTCACCGCTTCCGCCTCCGGCACCGGAGAACCCGCCTCGACCTGCTGCATGACAGACGACCTCCAGCACCCACCGCTCCCCGGACGGACCCTAGCCTACGACCCCGCCGGGACGGTGGCCCGAAACCGGACACGCCGGGCGAGCGGATCCGGCGGACCCCGGGGCGCCAGGAACGCCGTCGCCCATCCGGGCGGACCGACCGGGCCCGCGCCGGGTCAGGTGGAGTCGCCGGGCCCCAGGCTCGGCTGGAGTTGACGAAAGTCAGGGTTCCGCGCCCCCGTTCGTCCGCTGCGTCGCCCCACCTGGATTCCTACTGTCGGTGCACGAGTCGGCCCGTGTCCCGGATCGGCGAGTCGCGAAACACCGGAAGGATCCATGATCACGCTAACCGAACTGACCAAGCGCTTCGGCGCCACGACGGCGGTCGACAACCTGTCCCTGAACATCGCCGCCGGTCGGGTCACCGGCTTCCTCGGCCCGAACGGCGCCGGCAAGTCCACCACGATGCGGATGATTCTCGGCCTGGACCAGCCGGACGCCGGAACCGCACTCGTCGACGGACGGCCCTACGCGACGCTCCGGCATCCGCTCCGGGCCGTCGGCGCGCTGCTCGACGCCCGAGCCGTACATCCGGGCCGGACGCCCCGGGCACACCTGCTGGCGATGGCCCGCAGCAACGGCATTCCGGCCCGCCGGGTGGACGAGGTACTCGCCACGGTGGGACTGACCGAGGTGGCCGGCAAGCGGGCCGGCGCCTTCTCGCTCGGAATGGGGCAGCGGCTGGGCATCGCCGGGGCACTGCTCGGCGATCCGGGAGTGCTGATGTTCGACGAGCCGGTGAACGGGCTCGACCCGGACGGGGTGCGCTGGATCCGCGAACTGATGCGGTCACTGGCCGCCGAGGGACGTACGGTCTTCGTCTCCAGCCACCTGATGAGCGAGGTGCAGCTCACCGCCGACCAACTCGTGGTGATCGGCCGGGGCCGGCTCATCGCCGACGCGCCGATCGGCGAGGTGATCGCGGGCAGTTCGCTGACGGCGGTACGGGTCCGCAGCCCCGAGCCGGGCGCACTGGTCCGGCTGCGGGACCGACTGGCTGCCCGGCACCTCGCGATCGAGCCGGTCGGCGACGACGAACTGGTGATCACCGGTACGACGGTGGCCGAGGTCGGCGACCTGGCCCACGAACTCGGCGTACGACTGCACGAACTGAGCGCCCGGGAGGCGTCCCTGGAGCAGGCGTACCTCGAACTCACCGGCGGCAGCCTGGAGTTCGTCGGTACGACCGCCGCCCACCCCACCGACCACGCCCGGATCGAGGCCCGATGAGCAGCATCGTCTCCCCCACCCCGGCCCGTACGACCGCACGCCCGCACTCCGGCGGCGGACTGCCCGGAGCCATCGCCAGCGAGTGGACCAAACTGTGGTCGGTGCGCTCGGTCTGGTGGAGCCTCCTCGCCAGCGTGCTGCTGATGGCCGCCACCGCCGGGCAACTCGCCATCTACGTCCAGAACGGCAACACCAACACCGAACCCGCCGACGACAGGGGCGTGGTGGCCGTCGGCCGGATCGCGATCGACGCCGTCGAACTGACCCAGTTCGCCGTGCTCGCGCTCGCCCTGCTCGTCATCACCGCCGAGTACAGCACCGGAACGATCCGGCCGAGCCTGCAGTGGACCCCGTCACGTTGGCGTCTGCTGCTGGCCAAGACCACCGTGGTCGCCGGGGTCACCTTCGGCGTCGGCGTCCTGCTCGGCGGGCTCGGCGCCGCCGTCGCGGCACCCGTACTCGGGACGTGGGGGCGGTTCGACGCCGCCGAGACGCTGGGCGACGTGCTCGGACTCGGCGCGTACCTGGCGTTGGTCAGCGTCTTCACCCTCGGCCTCGGCGCGGCGCTGCGCGGGGCGGTCGGCACCCTGGTCACGGTCTTCCTGACCCTGGTAATCGTCCCGACCACCCTCCGCCTGCCCGACCTGGCGGCCCTCAACACCATCGCCGACACCTTCCCGGGCAGCGCCGGCATGCACTTCCTCCGCGCCGACACCGACGCCGCCCCGTACCCACCAACCGTGGGCCTCCTCCTACTCCTCGGCTGGGCGCTCACGGCGCTGCTCGCCGGACACACGGCACTCCGCCGCCGCGACGCCTGACAAACGCAAGGAAGGGCCCCTTCTTATCGCTTTTTGTAGAGGAAGGGGCCCTTCTTAACACCTGTGTCAGGCCGTCAGGCCGGCTTCGTACGCGATGATCGCCGCCTGCACCCGGTTGCGGACGCCGAGCCGGGTGAAGATGCTGCTCAGGTAGCTCTTCACGGTGCCCTCCACCAGGAACAGGCGCCGACCGATCTCGGCGTTGGAGAGCCCCGCACCGACCAGGGCCAGTACCTCCCGCTCCCGCTCGGTGAGCGCCTCGATCCGGTCCCGGGCGGCCGGGCCCCGGGCCAGCAGCCCACCGCCGAGTTCGATCACCCGCCGGGCGACCTCCGGCGACAGGTACGCCGCGCCGTCGGCCACCGCCCGCACTCCGGCGATCAACTCCCGTGGGTCGCCGGACTTGAGCAGGAAGCCGCTCATTCCCTCGCCGAGCGCCCGAGCGATGTAGTCATCCTCGCCGAAGGTGGTCAGCATGATCACCGCTGTCTCCGGAACCAGCTGGCGAATCTGCGCCCCGGCGGCGAGCCCGTCGAGCCGGGGCATCCGGATGTCCAGCAGGGCCACCCGGGGCCGATGGGCCCGGACCAGTTCCACCGCGCTGCGCCCGTCGGCGGCCTCGGCCACCACCTCGATCTCGGGGTCGGTGGCCAGGATGGCCCGAACCCCGGCCCGGATCATCGCCTCGTCGTCGGCCAGCAGGACGGGTATCACTCTGAGCTCCTTGTCGTCACGGATAGATCGTCTGTCGCGGGCGGGTACCGGGAGGCTACGGTCAGCGCCGTGCGACGGTGCCGGTGCGGGCCGGCGACTCAGCCCGCGAGGCGGTACTTGACCACGAGTTGCCCGTCCAGGAAGCAGAGCTGGTAGACGGTCTGCCCGAGCGGAAAACCGCCGTCGGAGTAGAACTCGCACGCGGCCCCGCTCGGCACCGGGCGACCGGCCGCGTCCTCCGGTTCGGCGACCTGCCGCTGCGGCAGCAGGCCACGCAGTTCGGCGCGGTCCTGCCCCACCCGAATCTGGTCGTACCGCTCGGAGTCGAGCACCGCCCCGAAGGACGCGATCGGGTAGTACGCGAGCACCAGCAGCACCCCGATCGCGGCCGGTACGGTCACCGCCGCCACCAGGCTGCGCCGGACCCGCCGCCGGGCGTGACGCAGCCGGTGAGCGGTACCGAGGGCTCCCGGTTCCGGGGTTGCCAGCCCGTCCACGTCCGATGGTCCGAACGGCGGGGCCCCCAACTCGGCGTACCCGGCTCCGCCCTGCCCGGCCGGATACGCCGACTCGGCCCCGTACGCCGGTTCGGTGGCGTGTGGCAGCTCGGCAAGCACCTCGAAACCACGTCCCTGGGGGCCAGCCCGCAGGCTGCCACCGGCCAGCCGCACCCGCTCGCGCAGCCCGACCAGGCCGGACCCGGCCGTCCGTGGCCCGGGAAGTGGCCCGGCCGGTGGCGGGTCGTTCACCACCCGTACCGAGGTCCGGTCCGGGGAATGGGTCAGCGAGACCGTCACCGCGGCACCCGGGGCGTGCCGGGTCGCGTTGGTCAACGCTTCCTGCACCACCCGGCAGATTGCCCGCCCGACCATCGGCGGCACCGCACCATCCGCCCCCTCCGGCACCGAGGCCGGATCCTGCCCGACCGGTGCCGGTGCCGGTGCCGGTGCCGGTGCCGGTGCCGGTGCCGGTGCCGGTGCCGGTGCCGGTGCCGGGTTCTGGTCGGTGAGCAGGCGTACCGACATTCCGGCGGCTCGGGCGCGCTCGACCAGGTCGCCGACGCTCTCCCCCGCCGGCCGGATCGGCGCCGGCTCGGCGTCGTCCCGGAGCACCCCGATGACCTGCCGCAGCCGGTCGGTCGCCAGGGCGACACTGACCCGCAGCTCCCCGGCCGCCAGCCGGTGCCGCTCGTCAAGTTCGGGCGCCACCTCCAGGGCGCCCGCCCGCAGCGCGATCAGGCTCAGGTCGTGTCCCAGCGAGTCGTGCATGTCCTGGGCGATCCGGGCCCGCTCCCGCATCCGGATGCGCTCGGCGGCGCCCTGCTGCTCGCGTTCCAACAGCCCGGCCTGCTCCCAGCCGGCCAGCACCAGCGCCCGGTGCTGCCGGTGGTACCGGCCGACGAGCCAGGGGAACACACCGCCGCCCAGCAGCGTGCTGGCAAGGAGGAACCAGACCTCGGCGGCGGTGCCGAGCAGGCCGAGGTTCAGCACGGTACCGCCGAGCGCGATCACGGCAAAGGTGGACCCCACCGGCCCGGCCCGGCGTTCGCGCAGCCCCACCAGATAGCTGAAGACCGGAATGGCGAACATGAAGTTGCCGTCGAAGGCGGTCGGAAGCACGACCAGCACGAGTGAGAACAGCGGCGCCCGCCGGCTCGCCAGCACCGCGACCGCGAGCAGGAGCACCGAACCGGCCAGCCGGACCACGTACCACGGCGAGTGCGGCGGGGTTGCCAGCGCCAGGACGATCGGCGCGGAGAGCACGGCCCACAGCATCGCGTCGAGGATCCGGTCCCGACGGCCGAGCGCCGCGTCGACAAGCCCGCCTCGCCGCCGCAACATCCCGAGCGCCCAGGCCATCACCCGGCCCAGGCTACAAGCCTCGCGACCTGCGCGTTACTGCCGAAAGTCAGGGACTCCGGGAGGGGATTCCGGAGATCGGCGCGACGACGGCGCGGCCGGCGGGGCCCGGGGCGACGAAAGTTCCGGTACGACGGAGTGTCCCCGGTACGACGGAGAGTCCCGGTACGACGGAGAGTCCCCCTGCCGAAGAGGCGAAGAGAGGCGATGAGAGGTATTGAGCTTGCCGCTCTGCTGTTAAGATTCAGAAACGCCGATAGATATTCCGGACGTTCTGCTCCGTACCGGCGAGGGGCCACCGTTCCCGCTGGCACCCCGCAGCCCCGCCACTCGATGACCGCCAAGCAGGTGACCGCGCCGACGGCCTGCCCTGCGCCGCACGATCGACTTCTCCGGTGCCGCGTCCCGGCGCAGCGGAACGCCCGCCGGGTTCCTGACCTCCAAGCCCGAGCGGAGGCTCCGATGCACAGCACCATCAGCAGAATCGTCCGGAACGGCGCCGTCCTCGTCCTGGCCGTGTCGTTGGCCGGCTGCGGCGATTCGGGGCCGTCCACCCCGGCTTCCGCCGACGGACCGAGCCGGGAGAAGCCGGTCAGCATCAAGGTCGGCGACATCGAAGGGGCACCCGCGTCGTTCCTGGCGTTCGGGATCCAGAAGGGCTTCTTCGCCGAGCGTGGCCTCAACGTCGAACTCGTCCGGCAACAGGGCGGTGCCGCGATCGTCCCCGGACTCGTCTCCGGTGATCTGGCGATCGGCGGATCGAACGCGGTATCCATGCTGCTGGCGCGCAGCCGAGGCGTACCCGTGCAGATCATCGCCCCGGGTACCTCGGTCGGCGCCGATCCCGCGAAGGACTTCTCGGCGGTCATCGTCGCCGAGAACTCGCCGATCAGGTCCATCGCCGACCTGGCGGGTCGGACGGTGGCGGTCAACACGCTCACCAACGTCAGCGAGATCGTGCTGAAGGCGTCCCTGGAGGAGGCGGGCGCGGACCCGAAGTCGCTCAAGTTCCTGGAACTGGGCTTTCCGGAGATGCTGCCGGCGATCACCCAGCATCGGGTGGACGCCGCCCTGGTGATCGAGCCCTTCGCCACCATCGCGGCCAGCCAGGCCACCCGGGTGGTGTTCCGCCCCTACGTCGAGGCGAAGCCCAACCTCGCCGTCGGTACCTACTCGGCGTCCGAGAGTTACATCAAGGCCAATCCGGGAATCGTGCGGGCGTTCCAGGAGGCTGCCGCCCGGACCGCCGCGCACATCACCGCCAACCCGGAGGAGTATCGGACCGCGTTGCCCGCCGTCGCGAACGTCCGGGCGGACCTCGCCCCGAAGGTGAACATCCCGGTCTGGGGCACCCGGGTCGACGTCGAGTCCCTGGAGTTCTTCGCCGACCGGATGCTGCGGTACGGCCTGGTCGAGACGAAACCCGACGTCTCGGCGGCGACCCACCTGTAGCCGCGCCAGGCGCACCGCCGGAAACTCGGCCGCCAGGAACGACAGACACGCCGGCCGGAACTCAGCCGACAGGAACGACAGACACGCCGCCGGGAGCACAGCCGACAGATGCGCCGCCCGGGACTCAGCTGACCTCTTCGGCCCAGGTCCGCCAGTCGTCCAGGACGCCGTACAGGGCCGGGGTGAGCCAGCCCGGCGCGGAGCGGCGGAACACGCCCGGTTCCATCGTCCCGGCGCCGTCCGGCAGCGCGCCGACCATGTTCGGAACCAGTTCGGTGAGATTGGCCCAGTGCACCAGCTCGGGTTCGGCTGGCCAGGCACCGAGGACCACGCCGGCCGGCACCGCCCGCCGGTCCAGCGCCTCCAGGGTGAGTGCGGTGTGGTTGAGCGTGCCCAGTCCGGCCCGGGTGACCACCACGGCCGGCGCACCGATCGACACCGCCAGGTCGGCGAACGTCCACGCCTCGCCGGACGGGCGCAGCCCCATCGGAACCAGCAGTCCGCCGGCACCCTCGATCAACACCAGGTCGTGCTTGTCCGCCTCGGCCCGGATCTCGTCGGCCACCGCGTACAGCTCCAGGGGTTCCGCCTCCGCGACCCGGGCCGCGGCGAGCGGGGCCAGCGGCTCGGGATAGCTGACCAGGGTGCGCGCGGTCATCGGGGCGGCCAGCCGGTTCACGGTGTCGATGTCCGGAACGGCTCCGGTCGCCGTACCGGTCTGGCCGGGTTTGAGCACGGCGACCCGCAGGCCGGCGGCCTGGGCGGCCGCGGTGATCGCGGCGGTGACGATCGTCTTGCCCACGTCGGTGTCGGTTCCGGTGACCAGGATCGGGCCGCGCCACGCCACGCTCGTCACGGAGCACACTCCACGATCACGTCGAGCGCCCGGTCGAAGTCGTGGCGGTCGAGACCCACGTTGATGGTCAGCCGGAGCCGGGAGCGGGTGTCCGGTGTCGATGGTGGCCGGAAGCAGCCCACCGCGACACCCCGGTCCCGGCAGTCGGCCGCCCAGGCCACCGCCGTCTCCGGGCCGGGCGCGGTCACCGACACCACACCGGCGGTCGGGGTGGAGACCTCCAGTCCGGCCGCGCCGAGCCGGCGGGTCACGGCGGCGGCCCGCTCGGCCAGTTCGGCCCGCAGCCCCGCGCCGGTCCGGGCCAGCCGGGTCGCGGCGAGCACTCCCGCGGCCACCGCCGGGGGAAGCGCGGTGTCGTAGATGAAGGTCCGGCCGGTGTCGACGATGTGCCGGGCCAACTCGGCCGGTCCGGCCACCACGCCGCCGGCTCCGCCGAGCGCCTTGGACAGGGTCGCGGTCACCACCACGTCGGAAGCGCCGGACAGGCCGGCGGCGGCGACCGCGCCCGCTCCGTCCGGGCCGAGCACCCCCAGCGCGTGCGCGTCGTCAACGAGCAGCAGCGCGCCGTGCCGGCGGGCCACCGTGTGCAGTTCGGCGAGCGGGGCCAGGTCACCGTCCACCGAGAAGACGGATTCGGTGACCACCACCGCCGGTCGGCCTGGCGCTCCGGCCAGGGCCGCCTCGACGGCGGCGACGTCGAGGTGCGGCGTGACCACCGTCTCCGCGCCGGACAGCCGGCAACCGTCGATCAGCGAGGCGTGATTGTGCGCGTCGGCGACCAGCAGGGTGCGGGGCTGGACCAGGGCGCGTACCGCACCGAGGTTGGCGAGGTAGCCGGAGGAGAAGACCAGTGCCCGCCCGGCGCCCAGCCAGTCGGCCAGGGCCGCCTCCAGGGCGTGGTGCGGTTCGGTGGAGCCGCGCACCAGTCGGGAGCCGGTCGCGCCCAGGCCGTACCCGGTCAACGCCTCGGCTGCGGCGGCCGTCACCTCGGGGTGCCGGGACAGCCCCAGGTAGTCGTTGCCGGCGAGGTCGAGCAGATCCTCGGTCGCGGCCCTCGATCGCAACCGACGGCTGAGGCCGGCTTTCGCCCGCAGCCGTGCCCGTCGGTCCAGAACCTCCAGCCAGCTCGACACCGTCACTCCCCACGTTGGTCCGCGTCCACGTTCCCGGCGATGTCGAAACCACGATCGCCGGCCCGTCCGGCGGGACATCCACCCGGCGTCGACCACGACCGCTGCCGGCACCCTGCCGACCACGACCTCACGACCGGCAGCGCACCGACCATGACCCCACGACCGGCACCGCGCCGGGATACTACGGACGCATCCGCATGGTCGTACCGTCCGCACGACGGCCCCGACCGGCGAAAATACCACCCGCCGCCGGGCCGAGCCGGCCGCCGGGCCGGTGGACAGGCAGCCGGCCGCCCGGTCCCGGGCCATCCGGCCAGGTGAGCCGGGTCAGCCCATATCGACGCGCCGTCCGCCTTGTAGGGTACGACCCATGCCAGACATCCTCGACCGGGCACGAACCCAGGTCCTCGACGGCGGTGTCGGTCTCGACGAGGCCGGGGTGCTCGCCGTGCTGCGCCTGCCCGACGAGCAGCTGCCCGCGGCCCTCCAGCTCGCCCACGAGGTACGGATGCGCTGGTGCGGCCCGGAGGTCGAGGTCGAGGGCATCGTCTCGCTGAAGACGGGCGGCTGCCCCGAGGACTGTCACTTCTGCTCCCAGTCCGGCCTCTTCGCCTCGCCGGTCCGCTCGGTCTGGCTGGACATCCCGTCGCTGGTCGAGGCGGCCCGGCAGACCGCCGCCACCGGGGCCACCGAGTTCTGCATCGTGGCCGCCGTCCGTGGCCCGGACGACCGGCTGATGAAGCAGATGCGCGAGGGTGTGGCCGCGATCCGGGCGGCGGTGGACATCCAGGTCGCCGCCTCGCTCGGGATGCTGAGCCAGGCTCAGGTCGACGAGCTGGTCGAGATGGGTGTGCACCGCTACAACCACAACCTGGAGACCTGCCGGTCGTACTTCCCGAACGTGGTCACCACGCACTCCTGGGAGGAGCGCTGGGAGACGCTGAAGATGGTCCGCGAGTCCGGCATGGAGGTGTGCTGCGGCGGCATCCTCGGCCTCGGCGAGACGATCGAGCAGCGGGCCGAGTTCGCCGCGCAGCTCGCCGAGCTGGATCCGCACGAGGTGCCGCTGAACTTCCTCAACCCCCGGCCGGGCACGCCAATGGGCGACCAGCCGGTGGTCGAGCCGCGTGACGCGTTGCGGGCCATCGCCGCCTTCCGGCTCGCGATGCCCCGGACCATTCTCCGGTACGCCGGCGGCCGCGAGATCACCCTCGGCGACCTCGGTACCCGGGACGGCCTGCTCGGCGGGATCAACGCGGTCATCGTCGGCAACTACCTGACCACCCTCGGTCGTCCGGCGAACGAGGACCTGGCCCTGCTCGACGAGCTGAAGATGCCGGTCAAGGCCCTCTCCGCGACGCTGTAGACGACCCGCGACGCTGTAGACGACCACGACCACGACCACGACCACGACCACGACCACGACCACGACCACGACCACGACCACGACCACGACCTGACGGGACCGCCCGGAGCATGACAAACGCGACGAGCCCGACCGAGCTGTGGTGCGACCGCTGTGGCGAGCCGGCCGACGGCGGCAGTCACCCGGACTGCCAGGCGGCCCGGGAGCTGGAGCCGCCCCGGTTCTGCCCTCGCTGCCGGCGACGGATGAAGGTGCAGGTGCTGCCCTCGGGATGGTCGGCGACCTGCGTCGAGCACGGTACGGCCCGGGGCTGACGGCCGGACTCGACCTCGGGCTCGGGCTCGGGCTCGGGCTCGGCGGGAGTGAGCTGGGCTCGGCGGAGCTGGGCTGGTTCGGCGGAACTGCGGCGCATTGACACTCATTATTAAAGAGTGTTACCTATTGGTTGCCGGCCGGCCGCTCATCCCCCTGGATCCCTGTCGAAAGAGGGAGACCCCCGCATGTCCTCCACCCCTACGGCGGCCACGAGCCGCCGGACACCGTCGCGCCGCCGCCGGGTGCCGGCCGGGCTGCTCGCGCTCTGCCTGGCCGCTGCCGGCGGTGCGATCGCCGGACCGCCACCACCGGCGTACGCGGCCAACGAACCGGTGAACATCTGGCTGACCAGCACTTCCGACTCCGGCGGCCGTACGGTGACCCGTGGCCTGCAGCAGCAGACGCCGATCAGTTTCGCCGCCACCAGCCCAGGGGCGACGCACACCATCACCGTCGACGAGAACACCCGCTACCAGCAGTTCGAGGGCGGCGGCGCGTCGATCACCGACACCACCGCGTACCTGCTGCGGGGCGGTCCGATCAGCGCGGCGACCCGGGACGCGGTGATGCGCCGGCTGTTCCACCCGACCGACGGCATCGGGCTGTCCTTCGTACGCAACCCGATCGGCGCCTCCGACCTGTCCCGGCCCGGCAACGTGTCGCTCGACGACACCTGCTGCGATCTGGGCGACTTCGGCGCCAACGGCTACGACACCAACGTCCGGCTGCTGACCGCACAGGCCCGGCAGCTCAACCCGGCACTGCGGGTCAAGGGCGTGCCGTGGAGCGCGCCGGGGTGGATGAAGGACAACGGCCGGATGGACCAGATGGGCTGGCTGAAGGCGGAGTACTACCCGATGTACGCCCAGTACTTCGTGAAGTACGTCCAGTCGTACCAGGCTGCCGGGATCCCGGTGAACTACGTCTCGGTGCAGAACGAGCCGAACTGTTGCCAGGCCGGCAATCCGACCGCGATGAACTACCCGGGGATGAGCTGGAATTCGTCCGGGCTGCTGGAGTTCACCAAGAACCACCTGCTCCCCGCCTTCCGGGGTGCCGGGATCACCACCAAGGTGATGATCCACGACTGGAACTACGGCGACTGGGGCCAGATCGGCGCCGGCATCGTCTCGGACGCCGCGCTGCGCAACGACCCGCTGTTCGCCGGCATCGCCTGGCACGGTTACGGCGGCAGCCCGAGCGTCGGCTCCCAGGTGCACGACCAGTATCCGTCGGTACGGCAGTTCAGCACCGAGCACTCCGGCGGCACCTGGATCGGCAACCAGCACAACGAGGACCTGGCCGACATCGTCAACTACACCAGGAACTGGAGCGGCAGCGTCGTGAAGTGGAGCCTGGCGCTGAACCAGAGTATGGGGCCGCACAACGGTGGCTGTGACGTCTGCACCGGCCTGGTCACCGTGCAGGAGGGCGGCTCCCGCGCCGGCCAGGTCGACAACACCGTCGAGTACTACACCACGGGGCACCTGACCAAGTTCGTCAAGCCGGGCGCGTACCGGATCGACTCGACCGCCAACGGCACGGTGCAGAACGTCGCCTGGATCAACCCGGACGGCTCGAAGGCGTTGATCGCGCACAACGGCGGCACCGGCTCGCAGTCGGTCCGGGTGGTCTGGGGTGGACAGTCGTTCACGTACACCCTGCCGGCCCGGACCACGGCGACCTTCACCTGGTCGGGCACCCAGTCCGGCGGTGGTGGCGGCGGTGGCCGGACCGGTGCGATCGTCGGCCTCGGCGGAAAGTGCCTGGACGTCGCCGGAGCGAGCAGCGTCGACGGGACCGCAATCCAGATCTACGACTGCAACGGTTCCGCCGCCCAGCAGTGGACCCTGGGCACCGACGGCACCGTCCGGGCCCTGGGCAAGTGCCTGGACGTCCGGGACAACTCCGTGGCGAACGGCGCCCGGACACAGCTCTGGAGCTGCACCGGCGCCGCCAACCAGCGCTGGACCGCGACCGCGGGCCGGGACCTGACCAGTGTCAGCGCGAACAAGTGCCTGGACGTCATGGACAACAACCCGGCCAACGGCACGCCGGCCCAGCTCTGGACCTGCACCGGCGCCGCCAACCAGAAGTGGACCGTCCCGGCGGCCTGACCGGCACCGCACCACGGCCACCGCCGCACGCCCGGACGGCCCGCCAGCCACTCGCACGACCGGCAGGAAGCCCGGCAGGAGCAGTCTTGCCGGGCTTCCTTCCTGTTTACCGCTGTCCGGCGTTGCTTGACTTTCGGCATGACGCGAACATGGAAAGCCATCGCTCGCACCGTCCTGGCCGGCGGGCTCATCGGCGCCGCCGCGCTGGTCGGCCCCGTACCCGGGGCTGCCGCCCAGACCGCACCGCTCCAGCCGCTCCGGACGGCGGACGCGAGCACCTCGGCGCTCGACCTGCTGCCGGCCGGCACCAGTGACCGGATGACCGCGCAGGTCCCCCTGATCGACGCCGCGAGCATCGTCCGGACCGCGATCGAAACGGGGAACTCCACCGGCTACGCCGGAATCGGCCTGGTGGACGACCATGTCACCCTGTGGTGGAAGGGTCAGCTTCCGGCCCGGGTCGCCACGGCGGTGGAGAGTGCCCGCCGGACCGCTCCGGTCGAGGTGGCCGCCGCGACGTACTCGCAGGTCGAGCTGAAGGCGGCCGCCGCCAGGCTCGACCCGGTCGTCCGGGCGAACCCGAAGGACGCCGCACACGGGGTGAAGCTCCGGACCGACGGTAGCGGCCTGGAGATCGCCGTCACGGGTACGCCGAACGCCACGCTCCCGAAGCTGCCGGCAACCGGTGTACGGACCACCGTGGTGACGCGGCAGCCGATGGTCCCGCGCTCCCGGGAGGACGACGCCGCCCCGTGGAACGGCGGAGCCAGGATCTGGGCCTCCTACGGCTGCACCTCGGGTTTCGGGGTCCGGGACGCGGGTTCCGGAGCCAACTACCTGCTCACCGCGGGCCACTGTAGCGAGGTCGGTGAGGAGTGGCGGGACGGCGCCGGTACGCCTATCGGACCCGCCACACACAAGAACCAGGACCACGACACGATGCTCATCTCGACGCCCACCGCCGGTGGCGACGTCTACACCGGCGGGTCGCACGACGAGGTCCGGGTCCGGGTGACCGGCTGGACCGAGGTCTTCCCCGGTCAGTTCCTGTGCCAGTCCGGCTCGACCACCGCCGGGGAGATCGCCCGGCCGGTCTGCAACTTCCGGGTCGACTTCCACTACGAGGACCGGGAGGACCTCGTCGAGGCCACCCAGCTCGACGGTGAGGAGGCGGCGCGCAGCGGCGACAGCGGCGGGCCGGTCTACGCGGTCAAGCCCGACGGTACGGTGCTGGCGGCGGGCACCGTCACCCGATCCGGCGGCGCGGGCCTCGGCTTCCAGGACTTCGCCACCGCCCGGGACGATTTCGGCGACATCGTGCCGGTGACCGGCACCGCGTCCGCCACCTGCCGGGTGTCCTATGTGGTCACCGACTCGTGGAGTGGTGGTTTCGCGGCCAGCGTCACGGTGCAGAACAGCGGACCGGCCGTCAGCGGCTGGTCGCTGGGCTGGTCCTTCCCAGGCGGACAGGTCATCCAGGGCCACTGGCACGGGCAGTTCCAGCAGACCGGCGCCAAGGTGACGGTCACCAACGAGGCGCACAACGCGATGATCCCGGCCGGCGGCTCGGTCAACCTGGGCTTCACCGCCAGCGGCTCACCGGCCACGCCCACACCCTTCACCCTGAACGGCGCCGCCTGTAGCTGATCCACTCCCCTGGACCGGGCCGCCACGAGCCGGACCGGACCTGCCCCGATCGGGCCCTGTCGCCACAAGCGGCAGGGCCCGATCGTTGTGGGAACCGAAGGCACAGCCTCCGGATCCGGCGGCACCGGCGTACAACCGATCCTGAGCGGTTCCCGTCTGTAGGTGGGACCCAACGGAGGTTTGGCGAATGCGGGACGAGCCCGAAGCGGAATACCTCGAGTACGTCACGGCACGGTTACCGAGCCTGCGCCGGCTGGCGTACTCGCTGTGCGGTGACGACGACCAGGCCGACGACGTGGTTCAGGAGGCCGTCACCAAGCTCTTCCTGAACTGGTCCAGGGCGGCCCGAGCCACCCACCTGGAGGCCTACGTACGAGCGATCGTGGTGCGGACCTTCCTGGACGGCCAGCGCAAGGGCTGGTGGCGCGTGCTGCTGTTCGGCACCACGCCGGACGTACGGCACACGGTGGACCAGGGCGTGGAGGAGCGTGCGGTGTTGCGGAACGCCCTCGCCCAGATTCCGCCCCGGCAGCGGGCCGTCCTGGTGCTGCGTTACCTGCACGACCTTCCGGTGAACGAGGTCGCCGAGATCCTCGGCTGCTCCGCCGGAACGGTCAAGAGCCAAAGCTCGCACGGGCTGAAGGCGCTACGACGGCTGTTGGGCGATCAGGAGTACGCGGAGGTCGGGAAAGGTCGATGAAAGACGTGCCGAACGACGAAGACATGATCACGATGCTGCGCCGGCTGGACGACGAACCGGAACGACCGGGTCGGATCGATCTCGCCAGGGCGGTAACCGAGGCGCGTCGCCGCAGGCGGACCCGTCGGATGACGGGCGCGAGCGGCGCGGCCGTACTCGCAATGGCCGCGGTGGCCGCCGTACCGGTGTCGTTGCAGGTGATCCGCCCGGCCCTGTCGGCGGACCGCACCGCCGGAGCGACGGCCGGTCCGACGGCGACGGCGGATCCGAGCGCGACCGCCGACCCGAGCGCCACGGCAACGGCGACGCCGACAGTCGGTCCGACACCGACGGCACCGGCGTCGGCGTCGGCTCCGGCTCCGCCGACCCGGTGCACGGTGCACCGGCTGTCCATTCCGGGCGGCGATCCGAAGAGCCTGGTCACCGGTGCGGACCCGACCGGCAGGTTCGTCCTCGGCCGGTCGTACCCGACCGGTAACCGGGGCACCTATCCCGTGCTGATCTGGGACGACGGCAAGCCCCGTCGGGTCGACGTGCCCGGCGACGACCAGAGCCTGGCGGACGTCACCACGTCCGGTGTGGCCGTCGGCTACGGCTGGACACAGAAGGGCCCCGTCCCCTACCTGTACCGGAATCGACAGGTCAGCAAGCTGCCCGGCGTAGCGTCGGGTCAGGCGCTGGCGATCAACGAGGCGAACCAGATCGTCGGGTACCGGCAGGACCGGCAGGACCAGCCGGTCATCTGGCGTGAGCCGTCGGCCGCGGCCGTCGACCTTCCGCTCCCCGGCGACGGCTCGTGGGGCGAGGCGGTGGACATCGACGAGGCTGGCACGGTGATCGGGGTCCTGAAAGATCGGGAGGGCCACGAGTTCGGATACCTGTGGCGGCCGGACGGAACGGCACAACGGCTGCCGACCCCGCTCGTGTACGGCGCTCCCGCCGACTCCTTCCGGCCGCAGTCGATCCGTAACGGCTGGGTGACGGGGGTCGCGATCCGGGGCGGCTCGGGCAACGGCGGGGTCGGCGAGGAGGTCAGCACCGCAGTCCGGCTGCACCTGCCGACCAGCAGGTTCGTCGAGGTGCCCCGCAGCTCCTTCTGGCCGCAGAGCGGCAACGCGCAGGGCTGGATGACGGGCTTGATCGGCGACCGGGGCGGTCTGCTCACCGACGCCGGACCGCTGGTGCTGCCACCGCTGCACAGTCACAAGTCCGCGCCGGGCAACACCGGCTGGATGATCAGTGACGACGGGCGCACGGTCACCGGTCAGAGCGAGGACGCCCAGGGCGAGCCGCAGGCGGTGGTCTGGCGCTGCAAGTGAGCAGAAAGCCCGGAACCCGGCGCCCGCCGGTGCCCGCCCCGACTCCCCTCGGGACGGCATCGGCGGGCAGCCTGCCGAACCGGGCAGGCGGTCTACCGAACTGGGCGGGCGGCCTACCGAACCGGGCGGGCGGGCGCCATCGGTCTGGACGCTAGTCGGCGAGTTCGCGGAGCAGGGTCGCCCGCAGGCTGTGGGCCTCCGGGGCGTCCAGCTCGCCGCACCGGTCCAGCGCCCGCCGCCGCAGCAGCCGCGCGTCCGCCGCCCCGACCGGGTCCGCGCCGGCCAGCGCCGCGAGCACGTGCAGGGTCCGTGCCTCCCACCACGGACTGGGTACGGCGACGAACAGCGCCAACGCCTGCCGCAACTGTTCGGTGGCCGCCTCGACGTCGCCCAGGGCCCGGAGCGCCACCCCGTGCCGGTAGGCGGCGCTGGCCTCGGCGAACGTCGCGGCGCACTGCTGGAACAGCGCCCGCGCCTGGGCGTACTCCCCGGCCGCCTCACGCCACATCTGCTCGCCGGCCAGGTCCGCGCCGAGGCACATCATCGTGGCGGCCTGGGCGATCAGCGCATTCGTGCTGCTCAGCCCGCTCCTGCGGCGGTAGAACTCCAGCACGTCGCGGTGCAGTTCCGCCGCCTCCGCATGCCGGCCGAGCGCGCCCAGCGCCGTACCCTGCACGTTGGCGGCGCAGGCTTCGCCGAGTTCGTACCCGACCTGGCGGAACAGCGCGACCGCCTGCCGGGAGGAGTCGACCGCGTACCCGGCGCGGCCGGAGCGGACGAAGATCGAGGCCGAGTACGTCAGCGCCCACGCCTCCTCCCGCCGGTCCCCGATCCGCCGGGCCAGCTCCAGCGCCTGTTCGAGGGCGGCCAGTCCGTCGGAGTTTCGTTCCCGGCAGTAGTACCGCGCCCAGCCGAGGAAGTTGAGCAGTACCGCCTCGTCCCGGGCACTGCGGAGCGCCCGGGCGGCGGTCACCCCGAGCGAGAAGATCTCGTCCCACGAGTGCCGGTGGGTGGCCGCGTCGGAGTACCAGTGCAACGCTCGCGCCACCCGTACGACGTCGGCGTGCCAACCCTGCCGGGCGGCGTCACGCAGTGCCGCTGGCCAGTTGCCGGACTCGCGGTCCAGCCAGGCGCCCGCCGCCCGATGGTCGTCGAACGGGGAGCCCGCCCGCGCCGTCGACACCGGTGGGTTGGCCGATACGCCGGCGCCCGGATCGAACATCGCCCCGGCCTGCTCGGTGCGGCGCAGCAGCCAGCTGACCATGCGGTCGTGCGCCACGGTCCGCTGCTCCGGCGTCTCGTCACCGCCCAGCCGCTCGTACGCGTAGAGCCGTACCAGGTCATGGAACCGGTAGCGGTCGCCGAGCGACAGCAGCAGGCCGGCGTCGACCAGGTCCTCGGCGGCCTGGGTCGCCGATTCCTCGTCATTGCCGGCGGCGGCCGTGACCAGTCCGGCGTCGAAGTCGGCGCCGGGTATCAGCGACGCCCGCCGGAACGCCGCCGCCGTCGCGGAGTCGAGTTGGCGGTAGGAGACCTCGAACGCCGCCCGGACGCCGAGGTCGCCCGCGGTCAGCACCGTCAGCCGGCGGCGCTGGTCCCGTAGCTGGGCCACGAGATGCGACACCGTCCACTGTGGGCGGGTGGCCAACCGGTTGCCGGCGATCCGGATGGCCAGCGGCAGACGGCCGCAGAGCCGGACGAGCTGTTCGGCGGCGGCGGGCTCGGCGGTCACCCGGTCGGTGCCGACGATCGACGTGAGCAGTTGCCGACCCTCGGCCGGGTCCAGTACGCCGAGCGCCACCCGTACGGCGCCGGCCAACCCGGTCAGCGGCCGTCGGCTGGTCACCAGGACGAGGCAGTGCCGCCCGGCCGGCAACAACGGACGCACCTGGGCCTCGTCGGTCGCATTGTCCAGCACCACCAGCAGGCGGCGGTCCCTGGTCAGGGTGCGGAACAGGCCGCTGCGCTCGGCCAGCGACACCGGCACCCGGCTGTCGGGCAGGCCGAGGGAACGCAGCAGCGCGGCCAGCGCGTCGGCGGGGTCCACCCGACCGTGCCCCGCCGTACCGTCGCGGTCCCCTGTGCTCGCGGCGGTTTCCGGGTCGCCGAGATCGGTCGCCGCACCGCTCAGGTCGACGAAGAGCTGGCCGTCGGTGAAACTCGCACTCAGGCGGTGTCCCGCCGCCACGGTGAGGCTGGTCTTGCCGATTCCCGGCGGCCCGTGCAGCACCACCAGCGAGGCGGTGTCGGTGCGGCCGGCGACGATGTCCGCGGTCAACGTCCGCAGGGCGTCCAGTTCGCCGGCCCGGCCAGCCAGGTCCGGCACGGCGGCCGGCAACTCGCTGGGCCCGACCGTGGCCGGCGGCTCCCCGGATACGACGGATACGACCGCGCCGGCCGCCGGGCCAGCTGCCGCACCGCCCGCCGGGCCGGGTGCCGGGCCAGCTACGGCGCCGGGTGCCGGGCTGTCTGTTGACGGGGTCAGCGACTCGGAACCGGCTTCCGTACCGGCGCCGCCCGGCGACTCGACGGCCATCGCCGTACCGGCCCCGTTCGACGGCTCGGCAACCGTCCGCGGAAACCGCACGGTACGGGCCAGGTCGAGGAACCGCGAGCGCGCGGAGCCGTCGAGGCCCAGCGCGTCCGCGAGGAGCGCGGCGGTCCGCCGCTGCGGATACTGGACCCGCCCCCGCTCCATCTCCCGGATGCTGCGAACGCTGGAGCCGGACCGCTCAGCGAGATCCTCCTGGGTCAGACCGCCGGCTCGCCGAAGAGTCCGAAGTAGAACTCCGAAACCATCACGTTGATCCTGGTTCAAGGACACGCCCCCCACCACAGGTCCCCGACCCCGTGAACGCCCCCGCGCCCACGTGAATTCTCGTCGATGCTTGCACGGCCGTTCGCGCCCCGGAACCGTTCCGGTACGAACTGTGAGGCTCGCCATGCACAGCCCGTGACGAATCGGTCGAGGCCGATCAGCCTCCCCTGCCGACACCTGTTCCACCCGCCAACCAGAGTGGCAGGGCGACACCGCCCCGTCTGCCCTCCGACCCACGAGCAGTCCCGCCCGCCCACGAGCAGTCCCGCCCGCCCACGAGCAGTCCCGCCCGCCCGGGAGCGATCCCGCCCGCCCGGGCGCTGCAACCGGCCGGGCGGGCTCGTCGACCGCTCGGTCAACCGGGAATGTTCCAGGCGGTGGCCTGGATCGTCACGGCGCCGTCGTTGGCGACCGCGACGATCTCGACCAACGCCATCCGCCACACGTCCCCGCGCTCTCGCGCAGCGGCGTAATTGGTTGTCACACAGATCATCGACGCCTTCCGCACCGGCACCTTGGCACCCTCGGCGATCGGGGCCGTACGGATCGCGTCGACGCACTCCTGCGGCGTCATGCCAGGCCGGGCGGACTCGCTCCCCTGGACTCCCTCGCCCAACCTGAGGCTCGACGGTTCGTTGCCGCAGGCCGCGGTGAACCGGAGATCGTGGCCGGCCCCGTCGACCCTCGCCCTCGGTTCGTCGAGATCGGCGTACATGTCATAGCCACATCTCGCTCGGAGGGTGAGGCTCTGCTTCTCGTACTCGGGTTGGTATACCGTGCGCTCGTTCAACTCGGGCGGCTCGCCGGGCGAGCGGGGAACGTCATCAGGGGCGGTGGTCGCCTCGGCGGGCGTCTGACCCTGGTCAGCGGTCGATGGGGCAGTAGGCGCCTCGGGCGCGTCGGTGGCCGGTCCACCGCCGGCGACCGGTAGCCGGCCGATCGCGATGTCCTTGGCATCCTTGGCCTGGTCGATGGCGCGCCAGGCGAAGACCGTCGAACCGAGCGCCAGCAGCAGGGCCACCAGTGAAATTCCGATGGCCAGCAGGCTGCCCTTCCCGCCGGTCGGACGGACCGACGCCGAGGCGGTCGACGGGGCGGACGGGGAGCCTGACAAAGTCCGTTGTGCCGGACGATTCGAGCCGGGCGGCATCGAATCAGCTCGGCCAGCAACGCCAGGGTGCACCTGCGGCGGGCCGGGAGGTTGCGGCGGAAAACCGCCCGGCGGATTGGATTCGCTCATTATGCTCCATCTCCTGGCAACGTAATCACGGCGGTAATCTGCTGCCTTTCTCCCGGACCCACCGATTCGGCGCTATCAGGAACCTGACAGAGATAGATCAGAGCGAGCCCGTCAGGGTTGATAATGACGAACAAGCTGTCGCCTGCCACCGAAAGGACGACCCTCGGAGTCGTGTCGAATACCGAAAATCCACACCCCACCGGTACGCCAGAATCAGGAGGAGCCGGCAGGATGAGTCGAGGTTGGCAGATCGGGACGGTTCTGGCGCTGGCCAGTGTCCTCGTCGCCACCCTTGCCCTGACTCGCGACATCTTCGACTGGAGAGTCGCCCCGAAGACGTCGTCGTCCCCGAAGACGTCGTCCCCGAACGGTCCGGGCTCACCGGTCGGACCGGGAACGCCGACCACCAGCACAACGCAGCGCGAGACCGCGGCAGCGGCCCCCGTGCGGACCCACGTGGACACCCTGCTGGTCGAGGCGGGTGAGGCGAACCTGAACCCACTTCCCCGCGCCCTCGACGGTCAGCCCGGGTACGACCGATCCATCGTCATCAAATGCCCCAGCAACGCCGGCGCCGACAGACAGCGCGAGGTGACCTACCGGTTGCAGCGGCGCTACCTCGATTTCACCGCAATGGTCCGGCCCTACTTTCCGGCGCGCGACGACCACGACAGCGCCGTTTATGTGTACGCTTTGCTCGCCACGCGCAAACCCGACGACACCATCAACCGGACGACCAGTGCAGAATTGTTCGATGCTCGGATGGCCGAACCCAAAACGCTATCGGCGAACGTCGAGGGTGCCGACGAACTGACGCTACGGGTGCGGTGCCAGGTACCCAACGGTTATGTGATATTCGCCAATGGAAGCCTCGAACCCAGCTGAACGGCCCATGGCCACCGAACCATTTTGAACCTCGCGCGACCATTCGGCCCGCGCGGGGTCCGACGCTCGACAATTCCAGCCGCGGCCGGAGCCTCCTCCCGGCTTGAATCCCGCACCGGCCGGCCCGGTCCGGCGCAGCAGCCGGCTCACCACGCGGTCGTGCGCCGAACCGGGCCCAACCAACGACGAATCGGCCGGTCAGCCTCCTCGGAGACCTTCGATCCCGTCGAGCCGGCGACGCCGTCGGCGTACCCAGAGGACCACCGGAACGGCGACGCCGATCAGCACCACGGCGAGCGGGACCGCCGGCACCAGGATGACCGACCGGGCCGGAAACGGTGCCGGCCGGCGGGCCGGGCCACCGAACCGACCCGACTCCAGCAGATCACGTGGTACGTCCATCGCCAGCACCTCACCGGGCGAGTCGATCAGCACCTCCGAGCCACCGCCGGGACGCAGCGCGACCAGGGTCGCGTCACCCACCTCGTCCCATCCGGTGTCGTTGAAGGGGACGTTCGAGGTCTTCCGGGCGCCGATCTCGGGCCGGTAGGTCAGCGCGACCAGATCGGTACCGAGGCGCCAACCGAGCGCCCGGACCGCCATCGCGGTGACCGGGCCGATGGCAGGGCCATCGGCGTCCACCCCGCTCGCCGCGTCCAGGTAGCCGAACCGCCAGGTCCGGGCGGCCAGCGCTGCCGTGTCACATTCGTCCTGGCAGCCGTCCAGGGTCACGGTGGCGATTCGCCGGCCGTCCGGGCTGAACGCGCCCGCCCCGGCCAGATGGCGTCCCGGCCCGAGATCCCTGGTCCAGGCCACCGCGCCGGTCCGGTTGAGCAGGCTCACCCGGCTTCCCTCGCTGAGCGCGATCCAGGCGCCGTCCGGGGAGAAGGCGGCCAGCGATGCGGTACGCAGCTTCCACCGGTCCCCCAGTTCGTCGACCAGTACCCGGCTGACCCCTGTGGTCAGGTCGAACAGCACCAGCCGGGCGGGGACGACCCCGTACCCGGTGACCGGGTCGAACCCGGCCGGGTAGGCCGGCATGTCCATGACAAGCACCGAGCGACCGCCCGGAGCCCAGGCCACCGGCTGGGCACAGCACGTCGTGCCGTCCGGCCCGGCGAACGTGCGGCTACGTCCGTCGGTCAGGTCCGTGATAACCAGCCAATTGCGATCGGCCCCGTCGAGATGGCCCTGCGCGACGTACCGACCGTTCGGCGAGACCTGGACCTCTTCCCCCACCACGGTCTGCGCGCCGCCGTACAGCAGCATCCGGTACGACCCGTCCTGACCGACCACCGCCACCTTGCCCTCGTGGTCGAAAAGATCGGTGCCGCGCAGCCCGAGCCCGTCGCCGCTGAACAGCAGCGTCGCCGGGCCGGCGGGAGCCTGCGCGACGGTCCCCTGCCACATCCAGGGCGTCCACACCCGGCCCGGTACTGCGGCCTGGCCGGTGGCCGGCTGCGGAAGTGGGCGGTACCACAGCGCCGGCAACACCAGACCGGCCGCCACCACCAGTACCGCGACCAGCCGGGTCGCCATCCGCATCCGGTCACGCCGACGCATCCGTCGCCCGGCCCGCCACAGCTCGTCGGTCCGGGTAGGTGGCATCTGGTCGGCGAGTTCCGCCAGAGCCGCCCGCAGGTCCCTGCTCACCGCTTCCCCTCCCCGGCGACCGAGGAAGCGCTGACCGAGGAGTCGCCGACCGAGGAAACGCCGACCAGTTCGGCGAGTTCGGGAGCGAGCGTACGCAGTCGGGCCAGCGCGTCCCGGGTCTGGCTCTTGACCGTCGACACCGAACAGCCGAGCGCCTCGGCGGCCTCGGCCTCGGTCAGGTCCTCGAAGTAGCGCAGCACCAGCACGGCCCGCTGTTTCGGGGCGAGTCGCCGCAGCGCGTCGCGGATCATCAGCGCTCCGGCGAGCCCGGCCGTGCTGTCCGGAGTGGCCACCTCGGGTGGCTGGGCGTGCAGGTCGACCTCCCGCCACCGGCGCCGCCACATGGAGACGTGCTGGGTGTACAAGGTCCGCCGGACGTACGCGTCGGGGTCGCCCCGGGATACGAGCCGCTCCCAGTGCCGCGCCACCCGGACCAGGGTGAGCTGCACCAGGTCCTCGGCCAGGTGTCGGTCGCCGGTCAACAGGTACGCCGCGCGGGACAGCGCCGCGACCCGGCCCGAGACGTACTCCCGGAAGGATGCCTCTGGATCCACGCCCACCTCCTGACCATCACCACGCTCAGGGTTGCCCGCTCGGGTGGGTGTCCGCCGAAACTTTCCGTACGGTCAGGATGGCGCCGGCTGTCGGGTGGGCCGTCGACCGCTCGCCGAGCGGTAGCGGGTCGGTCACGACGCGCCGTTCGACCACCGCCTGCCGATCGGCGCGGTCCAGCGCGAGTTCACTTACCCGACCCGGGTCGCCGGTCCTGGTCGGGGCCGGCGGGTCTGCGAAGCTGCGGGGCAGACCCGCCGGTTCCGATCGGGACCGGATCCGTCCGCTCTCGCGGGCCGGCCTCCCCTGGCCTAGCTGGCAGCGGCGACGCCGTCGGCGCCGTCCCTGCTCACCGTGGCCTGGGCGCCGACGGCATTCAGGCGGAGTTCCAGGAGTCGCATCTCCATCTCGGTTCCGGTCACCCCCGTCCGGACCAGGCGTTCGGCCAGGGCGGGTACGTCGGCCAGCGTGGTGCCGTCCTTCCTGAGCGCCGCCATAAGGCTCACCCGGGGAAGTTCCGGGGCCGGCTGAAGGCGCAGCCGGAACAGCCCGCACTGCCGGATCAGCGCGGACCGCACCGAGGGCGGTGACTCGTCCCAACCGAACTCTTCCTCGCCGTCACCGCAGCCGGGGCACTGTCCGAGGATCGTCCACTGGAGCCGGTCCTGGACGAGCGCCTCCCAGGCCCGGCAGGACTGGAGGCCGCCGCAGGACCGGCACCGCTGGGGGAGGGTCGCTTCCCAGACCTGATCCGTTCTCATCCGGTCGCCCCTTCCGTGCCCCATCCTCCGGTCGTCCCGGAAGCTCCTCGTCCCTGTTCAGTTCCCTCGATGCGGGGAAGCTACTCCCCCGTCGCGTCCCCCGTCGCGAAAGCTCCCGCCCGGCCGACCCGCGCCCCGGCCACGAACTCGACGACGCTGTCGATGATGGCGGGATCGCGCAGGATGCGCCGGTGCCCGAGCCCGTCGGACCCGAGCAACTCGGCCCGGGGCCAGGCCGCCGCTATCGCCTCGCCGTCGGTGTACCGGACCTCCTTGTCGGCACGGTCGTGTACGACGAACAGCGGCGGCAGCTGCTCCTGCCCCGCCGCCCGCGCCGGCACGTCGAACTCCGGCATCCGCCGGCCGACCCGCCGTTCGAGCCGGCGGAGGAAGCCGGTCCGGATCCGCTCGCCGAAGCCGAGCGCTCGGGCGAAGTCGGCGGTGTACGCGATCGGGTCCGCCATCGGCGAGATCAGGACCAACCGCTCGGCGGCCAGGCCGTCCAGGGCCGCGATCGCGGTGGCGGCGCCGCCGAGAGAGTGCCCGACGACGCTGTGCGCCGGCCCGCCCACCCGGACCACCGCTTCCAGCGCGTCGACGAACTCCGGTAGCAGTCCTCTCCCCCGCCCGTACGCGCCGGGCGACGAGTCGCCGTGGCTGGGCGCGTCGAAGGCGATGACCCGGTGCCCCGCCGCCACCAGCGGGGCGACGAACCCGGTGAACTGGCCTCGCCAACCACCCCAGCCGTGCATCAGGTACACCACCGGCCCGGCACCCCAGGCTTCGGCGACGACGGTACAACCCCGCAGCGGAACGGTGAAGCGTTCACCGGGCACCTCGGGTGGGCGTACCGGTCCGCGCGGGACGGTGCACCAGATCCGCTCGGCCAGCACCGACCCCGGCCCCGGTGCCGTCCGCTCCAGGATGCCGAAGGTCCGCCGGAGACCACCCATCATTACCGTACGAACGATCGTGCTATTTTTACTGCGCCAAGCGGTCATGTTGCTCCGTCCTCAGGGGTTTGTCAGATCCGGGCGTTGCCCAGCAGCGCGTCCACTGCCCGACGACTCCGGGTCGCGGCTGTGGGATCGTTCATCAGGCGATGTGCGTGGAAGAACCCGAGCATGACGCCATACAGGTCATGGGCGAACTGCTCGGGATCGGCGTCGGGTCGGAACTCGCCTTCGGAGATCCCGGTCCGGAACATCTGGGCGATCGACTCCATCAGGTCCCGGTGGTCGCGGACGAGCTGGTCCCGGACCGGTCCGGGCTGGTCGTCGAACTCGGTGTCGGCGGAGACGAAGAGGCAGCCCGGTTCCCGCTCCAGGCTGCACGTGAGCCACCGTTCGACCAGGGTGCGGATCCGCCGCTCACCCCGGGGAGCGGCCAGTGCCGGATGGATGACAGTCTCGACGAAGCTCTCCCGGGCGTACGCCAGGACCTCCATCTGGAGCGCCTCCTTCGAGCGGAAGTGGCCGAACAATCCGCTCTTGGACATCTCCACCTGGCTGGCCAGGGAGCCGATGGTGAGCCCGGCCAGCCCGAGCCGGCCGGCGATCTCGGTCGCCGTCGCCAGCACGGTCTGCTTGGTCAGCTCACCCTTTCCCCCCACGCCGACATCCTCCGTACGATCGTTCGTCTTGTCAACTGCGGTGTAAGGAAGGGCCCCTTCTTATCGCTTTTTGTAGAAGAAGGGCCCCTTCTTAACACCTCAAGCACACAACGCACCTCAAGCGCGTAGCGACCCGCCGACTCGTTACCTCGGGGTGGCCAACGGCCGCTCCGCCTCCACCGGCCGCTCCGTCGCCCGGCCCCGGTGCCGCGCCCTTGCGGCCAACAGCCAGTGCACGGCCACCAGCGGAACGACGCCGACCGGGTACCAGGCGAGATCCGTCGGATCGAACTGGGCGCCCAGGACCAGTCGGGCCAGCAGGCTCCGGGCCGACAACTCGGCCGGTATCCCGGTCAGTTGCGCACACTCGACCAGCCAACAGAAACCGATCGCGATCGCCGCGGTCACGAGGGGAGCGCCACGGGTCCGGCAGAACAGCACCGCCAGGTAGACCAGGGACCCGTACAGCAGCGTGCCCGAGTGCTGTTCGAGAGCGCCGTCGGCCAGCCCGCGAACAGCGAACGCGATGCCCAGAACCCCCACCCCCGCCCCCACCGCTACCAACCGAACCAACCGAGGCGTCCAGAGCATCGCCCGATCGTAGTAAGGAAGGGCCCCTTCTTATCGTTTTCAGTAGAAGAAGGGCCCCTTCTTAACAGGTCATGCGCGCCGGTCGAGGCCGAGAGCGGTGAGGGCGGCGGGGAGGGTCGCCGCAGTGCTGAGATGCCGGACGGTGTCACGATCCCGTAGGTGGAGTTGCAGTTGACGCCGTTGTAGTGCACGGCCACGGGCTGGCCCGGATGGTGTCGTCCGAGTTGGCGGAGCAACGGGACGGGATCGTGGACCGCGACCGGCCGGAGGGTCTGCGGAACCGGGATCGGCTGGGTGGCATCGTCGGGCACGGCGCCAGCGACCGCCAGTTCGAGGTATTCGAGGCAGAACGCGACCGCGGCCTCCGGGTACACCGCGTTGGCGGATCGGCAGGGGCGACCGGCAGTCCGGGGAGACCGACGGTGACATCCCAGCTCTCGCCCTGGACGAGTCGAAGGTCCCCGGCGTTGTGGCGGTGGTCGACGACGGTGACCGTGACGGCGAGGCCGAGGCCGAGGCCGAGAACGACCCGGACCAGGTCGGCCAGGGCGGGGACGTCGGGCCGGCGGGCGCCGACGAGCAGCCGGGCACCGGGTCGACCCCGGCTGGCCTGCCGGAGGTACCACGTCAGCGCGTCGGCGCCAGCATGATCGAGGGTGACGACGCCGTCGCGGAGACAGTGGTCGAGCAGGCCGCCGCCGTCGAGTTCGGTGAGGTCCTCCGGGCGTACGCCGAACAGACCGGCCCAGGTGGCGAGCCGGTAGGTCTCGGGGAGCTGGTGCACCGGTTTGCCGCCCGGCTGGGTGGCGACCAGCGGCGCCGGAATCGGGTCGCCGGGCGGCCAGGTCAGGTGTACGACCCGACTCTCCAGATCGGTGATGGTGACGTTCACGCCCTGCTCGATCCGGCGGGTGTCCCGGCAGGTGTCGCAGGACAGTGCGGAGGGGCTGCGGCCGGCACCGGCACAGGACGGGCAGTCGGGTTCGGCACGCCGTCCGCCGAGCGTGCAGGAGCAGGCCCGGAGGCGGCTGTCGGGGCGCGGTGCGGGCAGTCGACGTACCCGATGGGTGGGCCCAGCCACCCCGGTGCCGGCGGCTGCCAACCACGCCGCAGGATCGTCGTCTGCCGGCTGGCGATCTGGCCGGTGCTCCATTCGGTGAGCGTCTCGGTGCTCCCGGCGACCCGCAGGCTGGTGTGCCACCAGCGGCCGTCCCGCCAGATCGCCTGTGCGCCGGCCACCCCCGCCCGGTGGCCAGGTCGACGCAGTCCGCGACGATCCGCCGTTCGAGTTGGTCCAGATCGGGCGTGGGCGAGTCGGGCGTGGATGGGTCGGTCACCTGCCGATCGCCGCCGGTCAGGTAGTAGGCCGGGGCGGTGAGGCCGCGCTCCTTCAACCCGTACAACGCATCGGTGACGGTGGTGGCGGCAACCGCGCCGGGCAGGTCGTCGGCCCAGCCCCGCGCCTGCGCCGGAACGGCCCCACCCGGAACCTCGTATCGGATGTCCCACGACCGTTCGTCGCCGCCGGGGCGGTGCCGGGCCTCGACCACCAGGTCCAGGTGGAGCAGGTCGGCGAGCCGGCACAGCCGGCCCAGGTCACCGGCCAGGTCCCGGGCCGGCTCGGCGGCGGTGCGGCCCAGGAGGACGTACCACGGGTAGTGGCTCTCGGTCGCGATCGCCGCCGCTTCCAGCGCCCGGCGGGCCGGCTCGGACAGGTCAGGCTTCCAGTGTCGGGGCAGGAAGATCACCGGTCCGCCCGCCGGGCCGGGCGGATTCCGCGCGTCCGTCCACGAGCCGGCTCCGACCGTCCCGGCCAACTCGCGCAGCAGCGGCGTCACCGGCAGATGCCAGCCGCCACCGCCGGGCCACGGGACCGGTTCCACCACCCCGGGTACGACGTTCGCCGACGCCACCATCCCGGTGTCCACGTTCGCCATCGTCAGCACCAGTTGGGCCCGCCGCCGCCCGGTCTGCCCACAGTGGTGGCAGGGCTGCGCCACCCGCCCCACCCCCCGACAGATCCGACAATCCCGGTACGCCGCCCCGTCCCGCAGCCCGTCGACGTCGACCAGCAGCCTGTCGACGTCGACCAGCATCCGATCGCCTCCGGTGGTGCACCGGCGGACGGCCAGGGTGAAGGTCATCCCGTCACAGGACCGGCAGACCACCACCGGCACTTCCGGCATCCCGGTCACCGGCCCTCCCCACGATGCCCGTTCACCGGCCCGGCTCCACGACCGCGCACGGCACCGCGTGGTCCGCCCGCAGGACGCAGCGTCGACCGTTGTCGAGCATTCGGTCACGGGACAGCCGGGACTGCACGACCTGGTCGTCCTCCGCCGACACCGTCGCCTCGGCGGCGTCCACCTCCGGCAGCCGCGCCGTCGACCGGGCCACCATCCGAGCGAACTGGCGGGCCCGGGTCGGGTCGGGCGCGGTGAACGGAACGTGTAGGACGTATCGGTCCGGCTCCCCCATCAGCGACCCACCAATTCGTACGCCGACGCCGTCCGCCGGGACCGCCAGCGCCGCAACGCGTCCGTGACCGGCATGTTCTGTTCCCGGGTACGCGCCAACTCGTCGTACGCCCGCGCCGGGTCGCCGGCCGCCTGGTCCGGGAACTCCGCGATCTCGACCGGATCGACTCCCCGCCGCCCGAGCCGGACCGGCGTGGACCGGCGGCCGGCCGGATTCCGTGAACTTTCCCGGTTCCGCACCTGCCCGAGCCACAGCGGTCGGTACGTCACGGACCGGTGACCATTGCCTCGTCGCCTCGGTGTTCGACGACCACCGGTCAGCAGCCGCCGCAGCAGTGCACGCACAACATCACCAACCAATCCTCGACTCGCCAGGACGTGGACGGCTTGGTCCCGACCCTGATCCCCCTTCGCTTGCCGGGCCGGGGCCAACCCCGCCCCGCCACCACCGCAGTCACCAGAACCGCGAGTACGACAGCAGGGCCGATCTAGGGGTCGGGACGGGCGACACGCACAAGCCGACCGCCCCGACCGGAGGTGAACGCCCCGCGTGCCATGCAAGGAGCGCTCGGGGAAGAACATAGGCGCGGTAGGCGCCTATGTCAGCGAAAGCTTGTCGAGGTATCGCTCTTCGTGATCAAATCGGGGTGCCGTGCAAGCAGCGCCCACATGCCTACACAGCCGGACTATGTTCGGATTTCAAACGCCTTCGCGGCGGCCATCACCGACGGAAGGCTGAAGCCCGGAGACAAGCTGCCGACGATCGCCGAGATGACCGAGCGCTATTCGGTCGGGGCAACGACCATCAAGATGGTGCTCCTACGCCTCGAAGCTCGCCGGCTCGTACGGCGCCACCAGGGCAAAGGAACGTTCGTCGAGCCACGCGAGAAGTGGCTTCTCCCCGAGGACGATGACGAGCCGAGCATCGAGATCTAGACAGGCGAGCCGCTTCCGTCGGACTGCGCCGACACTCCTCTCGGGACTGTGCAACCAAGAGATCTCCGATAGTGTTCGGCTCACCACGCAGACGTAATCTGAATCTGCCTGGCTCGTATTGCCCATCCATCGACGTGCCGGCAATCGGGGAGGACCGCATGGCCAGCATCGAGGAAGTCAAAGCCGCGCTCGCTCAGGCCGCCGATCAAGGTAACACCACTCTCAACCAGATCCGCGCAGCCGTCGAAAACACCGAGCAGGTCCTCGCCCGCCTTCGGGCCGTCGCATCCGGCACCAACCACACCAAGATCGCCGAATCGATCAACCGTGCCGAGCAGGCCAAGCAGCGTCTTGCCGAGGCGGCGACCCTCATCCATGGCAGCTCCGCCGCCGCTCGCGAATACGTCGGCATCCTCGGCTAACCAGGGCAACGCGGTGAACGTCAATGAGGTGAAGGGAACGATCCATAAGGGCAACCTCGCCGCCGAGCAAGGCGGGACAACGCTGAAGCAGGTGGCCGCCGAAACGCCGCCGCAGAGCGTCTCGCGGAACTCACCCTTCACGACAGTCGACACCGGGACGTGCAGGCCGGGCTGGACAGGCTGAGAGACGTCGGTCATGAGGTCGACTTGTCGCTCCGCCGCCTCGATTCTGCCGTTGACCACGCCAACACCTACCTTGCGAAGCTCGGATGACGGGCGGGATGGCTGAGATCGTCACTCAGCTCCTCGACGTCCGGGATCGCCTGCCGCCGCCGCAGTCACTGCGATGCGCGCGAACGCAGATGCAGAGCAGGGTCAGAGTTATTACGCCGAGGCTGCGGAAGGAACTCGGCACACCCAGATTCAGGAAGCGATCACCGACGTCCGGACCGCAGCCGAGAAGTCGGCGAAGATTGCTCGCCTGCTGGACGAGGCGGGGCGACACTTACAAATTACCTAGAAATCATCGCGCCGGGTTCAGTACCAG
Organism: Plantactinospora solaniradicis; assembly: GCF_042658085.1. NCBI lineage: Bacteria > Bacillati > Actinomycetota > Actinomycetes > Micromonosporales > Micromonosporaceae > Plantactinospora > Plantactinospora solaniradicis. Next base: position 45,538 of record NZ_JBHSPR010000010.1, read on the forward strand.
ACCAGGGCACCCTTGACGGGGCAATGCCCTTGGGCGAGCGCCTCCTACAGGAGGCCGAACAACGCGCGGAGACGGCACCGAACATCGGCGCCTTCCTCAGCAAGATGAGTCGGAGCGTCGAGAACATTCAGGACACGGGGAAGAGCGCTACCGAGGTCGCGCAGAACACAATCAAGGTCATTCGGAACCCGGTCAAGCCCCCAGGCTCACAATCAGCAACCACTGCAGCACCGCGACCAGCGCAATCATCGACACCACAGAAGATCGACGCACCTGAGGCGGCTGGCCATCTCCTGGTCGTCGGGGTGCTAGCCGGCGTGGCCGTACATAAATCAAGTCAACTGGTACGCAAACAGATAGCGAGGTTCCGGTCGCGTGGGAACAAGAAGAGAGCTGAGTGACCTCATCCGGGCGATGGCCCGGAGCGACTGGGACACGGCTGACCGCCTGTTGGATCAGTTGGGCCAGAGCGGATGGGGCGGAGGATCTCAGGTCATCGGCGCGGCGTTCGCACTCGCTGTTGATCGGCGGTTCCGTGGCAAGAACCTTGAGGATATAGCCCGGTTCGTCGCGGACACTCGGGCCCGCTATCAGGATGGCTCCGACCTCCCCGCCCTGGCCATGGAGGGGATGATCAGGGCAGTACTCGGAGAGGTGCACCTGGTAGACGACATAGCTCCAGATGTCGCTTTCTCGGCCCAGATCGCTGTTCTCGGCACCCTACTCCAGGATGAGGACCTAACGGACGAGCAGCTTGAGCAGTTCATCAGGACTGTTGAAGCGACAGCCCGCAGAATACATGTGAGGTGATGCGGCAGCCGGAATCCAATGTAGACGCGCGCCCACGCACGGGCCTCGGCTAGGTTTGGACGTTGACCTGGTCGAGGACGTAGCGAAGATTCTCGTCAAAAGGATTGATTCCGCCGACCGTGATGTGGCTGGCGGTGAGCGGTGGATACTGGCTCCGCACGCGATCGACGTGGTGCCAACCGACTTCGTGCCAGCCCGGGATGCCTCTCACGCGACCGGTGATGCGTGCACGGTGCACCTCGACGTCGGTGCACACACACTCCACGATGAGCAGGCGGGTGTCGTACGAATGCCGGGGCGCCGATGGATACGGCCACCCGTTCGGCGAGAGTCGACCTGCCGGTGCCCGGCAATCCGGTGAAGACGACCAGGGTCCTCGACACGGCCGTGCGTCTCCTCTCGTCCATTCGTGGCGGCGCGCGCGTGAGCGTAGCCGCCGTGGGCTAATTGTCGAACTCCTCCCGTCAGTCCCACCAGCGGCGCCAGTGGTCGGCGGCGGTACCTGCCCACTCCCCCGGCGCCTCGTGACTCCCTCGGACGAGTGCGCCCCGCTCGGGCAGCTTCACCACGCCACATCCGGCGAGTTGCCGCCACCCTGCCTCCGCGCCCAGGTGGTCGTCCCGCACAGCACAGGATCCTCGCAGGACGACCACCCCGATGCGCTCGATATCTTCGCTGGGTCAGCGCCGGGTCGGCACCGGTGCCAGGTCCTGGTGCCGGACCGTGTAGTCGCCGCGCGTGACCGGGGCGAACGGGCCGGGAGCCATGCAGGTACCGGTCCTCCCCTCGCCCCACTCTCCGGCCTCGTTCTGGTCCGCGTTCACCACCGACCAGGAGAAGCCCACCCGGTCGGTGCCGCGCCGCCCGGCGTCGTACACGCTGAAGCCGAGCCGCTTGCCGACCTGGTCCTGCACGGGTTCGTCGGCCTCGGTGACGACGGCCGTCAGCGTCGCGATGCCGGGTCCGGTCGCCAGGCAGTCGACCCGCGCGACCATGCCGACCGTGATGCCGGCCTCGGCCACCAGGTGTGAGATGCGTACGGTTCCCACCGCGTCGGTGGGCAGTCCATCGGGTGCGCCCGGTAGCGGTCGGCTGTACGGCGCCGCCGTGGCGTCGAAGGTGAACGCCCGGACGTCACTGTCGGGCCAGTACGTCAGCCGAACTTCCGCCGAGCCCGTCACCCGGGCCACCGGTCCGGTGCGGGAGGCAGGTGCGGCCGACGCCACCGACGCGGTCAGCACCATGCCGGCCGCGACCGCCGCCGCGCCGATCCGATACACGGTTGCCTTCATCTGTTCCTCCTCGTTCGTCGCCCGGTACGGGCGGTTCGGAGGTTCACGATCCCCGCGCCACCGCTTCGCGACCTCCCTCTGGGGAGCCAGCGCGTCCCCTCGGTCGAGGTAGGACGGCCCGCCGGATCGTCGGACAGACTCTCCACAGTCGAGCCGGCTCGGCCCCCGAGTCGAGGCAAAAATTGGGGCTATAGCGGGATGTACAGGCACTGAGGGAGCGCTCTCACGAAGGAACCCTTACGGTTTAACATTGACGCCATCTTATGGACCTGGGAATGATCGGTCTGGCGCGTACCCGATTGGTTTTGGAGGGCACGACATGCGTCCACACTCGCGAACCCGAACACCACTGATATCCCTGCTCACCGGCCTGCTGGTCGTCTCGCTGCTGCCCGCTGGCGCCGCGACGGCCGCCCCCGACGAGACGGCCGGAACCGCCGAGACCGCCTCGGGCGGCAGCAACAGCAAGCCGGCGTACCTGGACGCCAGGCTGCCGATCGACCGCCGGGTCAACGACCTGCTCGGCCGGATGACCCTGCCCGAGAAGGTCGGCCAGATGGCCCAGGCCGAGCGGCTCGCCGTGGACGCCGACCCGACCCTGGTCGCCCGGTGGGGGCTCGGCTCGGTACTCTCCGGCGGCGGTTCCACCCCGACCCCGAACACCCCGGAAGCCTGGGTGTCGATGGTCAACAACTTCCAGCGGCAGGCCCTGAGCACCCGGCTGCGAATCCCGATCATCTACGGCGTCGACGCGGTACACGGGCACGCCAACGTGTACGGCGCCACCGTCTTCCCGCACAATATCGGCCTCGGTGCGACCCGCGACCCCGAACTCGTCCGGCAGATCGGCCGCGCCACCGGCGAGGAGGTGAAGGCCACCGGCGTCCCGTGGAACTTCGCTCCCTGCCTCTGCGTCGCCCGGGACGAGCGCTGGGGCCGGGCGTACGAGAGCTTCAGCGAGGACCCGGCGCTGGTCGGTGAGATGAGCACCTACATCGACGGGCTGCGCGATGCCGGCGTACTCGCCACGATCAAGCACTTCGCCGGCGACGGCGACACCGAGTACGACCAGGCCGCCGCCGACGCCAACGAGAGCCTGCCGTCCGGCTCACAGCGGTACGTCATCGACCAGGGGATCACGGTGACCAGCCGGGCCGACTTCGCCCGGATCAACCTCGCCCCGTACTGGACCGCGCTGCGCCGGCACGACGTCGACAGCGTGATGCCCTCCTTCTCCAGCGTGGACTGGACCGAGGACGGCGTCGGAAACCCGCTCAAGATGCACGCCCACAAGGAACTGCTCACCGACGTACTCAAGGGCGCGCAGCGCTTCAAGGGCTTCGTCATCTCCGACTGGGAGGGCCTGCACCAGATTCCGGACCCGAACGAGCCGACCGTCGCCGGCCTGACCGCTCACAAGGTACGGACCGCGGTGAACGCCGGCATCGACATGGCGATGGTGCCGAACAACGCCAAGCTCTTCATCGACCTGCTGATCGCCGAGGTCGAGGCGGGCCGGGTCAGCAACGCCCGGATCGACGACGCCGTACGCCGGATCCTGCGGGCCAAGTTCGAACTCGGGCTCTTCGAGCGCCCGTATGCCTCGGCCGACGACGTCGACGAGGTCGGTAGCCGGGAGCACCGCGCACTCGCCCGGCGGGCCGTCGCGCAGTCGCAGGTGCTGCTCAAGAACGACAACCGGGCGCTGCCGCTGCGCAAGGACGCCAAGGTGTACGTCGCCGGCCGCAACGCCGACGACATCGGCAACCAGGCCGGTGGCTGGACCATCACCTGGCAGGGCGTCTCCGGCGATGCCATTCCGGGTACGACGATCCTGGAGGGCATCCGTGAGGTGGCTCCACACGCCCAGGTGACGTACAGCGCCGACGGCTCCGCGCCGACCGCCGGCTCGGACGTCGCGGTCGTGGTGGTCGGCGAGACGCCGTACGCCGAGGGATTCGGTGACGTCGGCGGGCCGGAGTGCACCTGGTGCTCGACGCCGCAGCAGGAGGAGAAGTCGCTCTCCCTCCAGCCGGCCGACCAGGCCGTGATCGACAAGGTCTGTGGCGAGATCGACACCTGCATCGTGCTCGTCGTCTCCGGTCGGCCGCAGGTGCTCACCGACCAGCTCGGCCAGATGGACGCGCTGGTCGCGTCCTGGCTGCCGGGCAGCGAGGGTGCCGGCGTCGCCGACGTCCTGTTCGGCAAGCGCCCGTTCAGCGGCAGGCTCTCGATGAGCTGGCCGCGCAGCGAGGCGCAGGTGCCGATCAACGTCGGAGACCGGAACTACCGTCCGCTGTTCCCGTACGGGTTCGGGCTGCGTACCCGCTGAAGGAGATCCGTCGCCGCCGCCAGCACCTCGGGACCCGGGTGCTGGCGGGG